>NZ_CM002285.1:9485693-9589022 GCF_000497445.1 Streptomyces roseochromogenus subsp. oscitans DS 12.976
CCGCCTCCATCTTGACCTGGTGCCGTACCCCGGAGACGACAAAGCAGCGGAGGTGGCCCGGCTGCGGGCCCTCGGCGCCACCGACCTCGACGTTGGCCAGGGCGACGTACCGTGGACGTGCCTGGCCGACCCGGAG
The DNA here is from genome assembly GCF_000497445.1 of Streptomyces roseochromogenus subsp. oscitans DS 12.976. Lineage (NCBI taxonomy): Bacteria > Bacillati > Actinomycetota > Actinomycetes > Kitasatosporales > Streptomycetaceae > Streptomyces > Streptomyces roseochromogenus. The sequence goes on from NZ_CM002285.1 coordinate 9,485,830, forward strand.
GGCCACGAGTTCTGCGTCCTCGCCCCGTCCTGACGCGGGGCCTTGACGGCACCGCGACATGTGAGCCTTGTGTGCTTATACGCCACGACCCCGGGTGGGGTGGGCTGCGGCGTCTCGGTCGATTCGGGCGGCGAGAACTTGCGTGTCGGGGGGCGAGATCAGCTCGCTCCCCAACCACAGACTCAACTCGCCAACGGAAGCGCCAACAGGTCATCTCATTTGGCGTGTCAGACAGCTCGCTGTGGTGGAGATCGTTGAGCGACTGGCGCCGGAGGAACTGTGCGAGTCGTTGCAGCGGGTGGTGCCCGAGACGCCAACTCGTCCGCAGGGCCGAGGCCGGCGTCGGCACGGTGATCGGGAAGTGCCGGCCGCGATCGTGTTCGTTGCGACGTCGGGTTGTACGTGGCAGCAGCTGCCGTCCGACTCGTTCGGGCCGTCGGGAGCAACGGCTCACCGGCGGTTCACGGAGTGGTCGAAGGCCCAGGTCTGGCCGAAGCTCCACCGCCTGGTCCTGGACGAGTTCGATTCCCGGGGCGAGCGGGACCGGTCCCGCCGCGTGATCGACTCCGTGAACGTGCGAGCCCTGAAAAGGGGGGAGTTGGCGGGCCCGAATCCTGTCGACCGGGGCAAGTACGGCTCGAAGATCCACTTGATCAGCGAGCGGACCGGTCTGCCCCTGTCCGTCGGCATCTCGGGCGCCAACCTGCACGGCAGCCAGGCCCTCATCCCGCTGGTGCAGGGCATACCGCCGATCCGATCCCGACGCGGCCGACAGCTCTGGCCAGGCAAGCTCCACGCTGACAAGGGATATGACCACAACTACCTGCGGCGATGGTTACACGGTCGCGGAATCACGCCCCGGATCGCCCGCAAGAGCACAGACTCCAGCCAGCGGCTGGTCGGCACCGCTGGACCGTCGAACGCGCCATGGCCTGGCTCACCGGATGCCGACGCCTGCACCGGCGCTACGAACCCAAGGCCAGCCACTTCCTGGCCTTCACCAGCATTGCCTGCACCCTCGTCTGCTACCACGGGCTGGCTGCAACAGACGCCTTCCAGGACCTGTCCGATGGGTCCGTGTGACTGCCACCCGGCCCGCCCGGCATCGCCCCGATGAAGCCCTCGGTCGCTCACGCGGCGGGCTGAGCACAAAGATCCACCTGGCTGGTGAAGGCGGGCTGCGGCCTCTGGCTCTGCTGGTCACGCCCGGCCAGTGGGGCGACGCCCCGCATATGATCCCGGTCCTGGACCGGATCCGCGTTCCCGGCCCGGCAGGCGGGCACCCGCCTACGCGGCCGGACCATCTGAGTGGCGACAAGGCGTACCACTCCCGCCGCAACCGTCGTCATCTGCGGCGTCGGCAGATCAAACACGCCATTCCCGAGCGCCGCGACCAGCGGGCCACCGCCAGAACCGCGGCAGCCAAGGAGGTCGACCCACCGGCTTCAACCCATCGCGTTACGCCCGCAGGAACGAGGTCGAGCGTACGATCAATCGGCTCAGGGACTTCCTGGCCGTAGCAACCCGCTGTGACAAGCGGGCCCCTACATCTTTCACGGCACGGTGACCGTGGCCGTGGTCCGGCTCTGGCTCCGCTCATGACCCGCCGGACAGCCCTTAGGGCTCCTGACAAAAGTGGGCTTGGCCTGGTCGGTGGTCGGTGTCGTGCACGTGGCCGCCGGGTGGTGGGGCGCGGTGCGCTGAGTCATCGCACGTGATAAACCCGGCGACGTCGACGATCTCCCCCGGGATACTGGTCGCCCATGGATGAGGTCAAAGTCGTGGTCGCCCATTCCGAGCGCGCGACCCTGCGCGTCGGCGGCGTGTTCCTGAAGGTGGACGCCGATCAGGCGCGCATTGACGTCGAGGTCGAGGCGATGGCCCTGGCGCCGGTCCCGACCCCGAAGGTCCTGTGGCGCAAGCCGCCCGTGCTCGCGATCGCGGCGGTCCCGGGGACGGCGCTCGGTCGGCTCGGCGAGCCGTCGACCGCGTCCCCGGCGGCGTGGGCCGCGGCGGGTGCCGCCATCCGGAAGTTGCACGACGCGCCGTTGCCGCCCTGGACCGGCCGGGGCGGCCGGGGTCTCGACCAGTTGGCGGCGGATCTCGACGGCGAGTGCGAGCGGCTCGTGACGAACGGCGTCCTGCCCGCCGACCTGGTCACCCGCAACCGCCAGGTCGCCGAGGCCGCGCTCCGGCCGTGGACTGCGGTGTTCACGCACGGCGACCTGCAGATCGCTCACGTGTTCGTCGACGGCGACGAGATCACGGGCATCATCGACTGGTCCGAGGCGGGCCAGGGTGACGCCCTGTTCGACCTCGCCACCTTGACGCTCGGACACGAGGAGCACCTCGGCGACGTCGTCGCCGGCTATGGCACCGATGTCGACCTCGACGTGAACCGCGCGTGGTGGTCGTTGCGAAGCTTGCTAGGGGTTCGCTGGCTGGTCGAGCATGGTTTCGACCCGTCCGCGCCGGGCTGTGAGGTCGACGTGCTGAGATCCCGGATGTGAGGCTGCGCGGGCTCGACTGCTGCGAGTGCGTTCTGACGCGTCGAGCAGGCCATCTCCTTGGGCGCATTGCCTGACCTTAGAGCCTGCGCAGACAGGCGGGGCAGGGTAGCCGGGCAGCGAGGCGGGCACAGGTCTCCGTGATCATGGAGTTGCGACGCTCTGTGATCACTGGGGGGACCTGTGCCTGTGCTGCCATCATGGCCGTCGACAGCCACGGCGGGGGCTCGCTGTGCGACGCGTACTTTCAGCAGGCTGTCTCACAGCAGATTGAGCTCCTTGCGGGCTCCCGCTATCCAGCGCAGAACGCCGTTGGATCCGGTAGTTTCGGCGAGCTCTGTCGCCTCCTTGAGCAGCGCGGCCGCGTCGTCCCGCCGCTCCTGTTGGGCGGTGAGGTAGGCCAGCCCGATCAGGTTGGCCGCCACTCCCGGTAGGAAGCCCAACTCCCGGCGAAGGCGAGTGGACTCTTCGAAGTGCACGCGGGCCGCGTCCAGGCGGCCGGCCATGTGGTCAGCGAAGCCGAGATGTCGCAGGGCAAAGGACATAGTCAGCCGGTCGCCGGCCTCGGTGGCCAGGTCCAGGGCGCGTCTGAAAGCGGGCAGGGCGGTCTCGGTATCGTCGCGGACCACCTGGTGAAAGGTGCCGACCCAGAACACCGCCTCGCCCTGGCCTCGCACATCGCCAAGCCCCTCATATAGCTCCGCCGCGCGCTCGAAGAGCTCCAGCTCCCGCGAGTCTTCGGCCCGCTCTTCCAGGAAGCGGGCGTGGATCACACGGCCACGAGCCAGAGCGAGGTCAGCCTCGACCGCATCGAGGTCTCGATCAGCGGCCGCCAGTGCACCGCTGTCTCCGCCGAAAACGGCACGCTCGTAGAGGAGTCCAGCCTTTTCAATTCGCTCATCCGCAGTCATGCCGTGATCGTATCGACCATCGCCAGTCGATATATCGATCCGTCACATTGTGAGTGCGGGCGTGGTCGACAGAGATCTCAAACGCGGTCTCAGAGGTCGTTTTCTCTAATTTGCGTCGCCACATGTGCCACAGAGTCGCACTCATACCTCTTGCATGTCGGGTTCGCGTGCGGCACGACGAGGAGAACAGCCGATATGACCATCTCTTGGAATGAGACAGGCTTACAGGGATGAGACGGGCAATACCAACTTCCGACGAGTCTCGCCGACCACACCCGTGCGCCAGTGGCCCAGAAATCGCATTTCGACACTGGAACGAATTTGAATCAAACAGACTTCAGTGGTGAAAACGACCTCTAAGAGCCATCAGAAACGACCTAGTCGGGTATCAGCGTCGATGACGGCCTGGTGATTGGTGGAATACCAGTACTTCTTGGACTGCTCAGCGACATTGTGATCACGGGTTGGAACGAGGGTTCCGTCCACGATGAGCACGGTGTCCTTGCGGAACCGCTTACGCGGCTGGGACGCAAGTATGGGCCCAAGCTGGTCGATGATCCGGTCAGCCGCAGACTTCGAGATACCAAAACGCCGGAGCGAGCTGGCGCAGCATCAAGTTCGTGCGCCAGTACGCCGCGATCAGCAGCACCCGGTCCTCCAACCGGCAGGCTCCAAGGCAGGCCCCGCCGCACCGCGTCGGCTCCCTCGCGCCACAGCGCGGTCACCAACTTGGAGAAGCAGCGCGGGCTCACCTCAGTGAACGGGGCATCGTCCTCGACCGCGGCAGGATGGTGAAATCGGGCAATTTCGACTACCGCCGCCATTCTTGAAAGCTTTGTTCGTCTCGCCGCGATCGGCGACAGGGAACATTCCGTTCGACGTCTACTGGCTCTGGCCGCTGGCCCAAGCCACCCATGCGTGGGCGGCACCGTCATCACGCCGTCGCCGAGATGTGTGGTGCCGTGTGATTGATGTAGGGGCTGGTCGTGTTGGGTGCGGGTCGTGGGGGCACGGGGCGGGCCTGGGCCGGGTCGTGAGGTCGGGAGGGCCATGGCAGGTGAGGCGTCAGTACCAGTGGTGGGTCTGCCGGAAGTCCCAGGCGGCGCAGGCGCTGTTGTAGCGAGCGGTGACGTAGGCGCGCATCCAGCGCTGCTGGTCGATCGACCGCAGACGCCTTGCCGCCGCGTACCAGTCAATCGCGGTGCGTGCGCGGAGGGTTCGCCCATCGCCGTCCGAGCCGAAGCAGCAACGGCGACAAATGGTCAACAAAGGGCTCTGGCAGGTCATCAAGCCGGGTCGTTCACTGAGGGTCGGCCATCCGCGATCTGACGTGGTCGCTGAGCCTACGTTTGAGGAGTGCGCTTTGAGTCCTTTCACCGTCTTGGGTGTCGCTCCGGGAGCGCCGCCCGCTGAGGTGCACCGCGCGGCCGCGAAGAAGATCCACGCGTGTCAGAAGCAGGTAGACGCAGGCCGCCTGGACGCCGCCGCGTGCGAGGTGGCGTACGCGTCCGTCTACAGTGCGGTGGCCGGCATCCTTGGTCTGCGGATGGGGCTGGAGCGCCACCTGGACGATCTCGGCACGCACAGCACCACTGTCGGCAGCGGGCCCCACACCTCCTTCGCCCTGTCCCAGTCGGGTGTGCCGACCAGTGCGCCCTCGTTCCATCCCGGCAGCCCGCGGATGCCGTACGAATGCGAGATCTGCGGCGCCTTCCCGGCGGTGCCTGTTACGGCCGTGTGGGTGCTGAGTGTGCTGCTGGTCGCGAAGGTGCACCGCGAGACGAAGGTGCTGTGCCGGCAGTGCGGTGTGAACGTCACCAGCAGGGCGCAGGCCTACACGCGCAGTTGGGGCCACTTCGGGGTCGGGGTGGTCGCGGCCTGGGTCTCGCAGTGGAAGAACCGGGGCATGCTGCGGGCGCTGCGCCGCTTCACCGAGCCGTACGCCCGCCGTCCGGGCGTCCTCACTCCGGAGAGCCGGCCCCGTACCACCGGTTGGTTCCTGCGCCTGTGGACCGTGGGGGCGGGCCTGGGCTGGCTGGTGATGCTTGCGGTGCCGGTCGTGCGGATCGTGATCAGTCACTGAGCTTGAGGCATGGACTGCAGGTCATCCCAGCCACAGCCGTCCAGGGAATACGACCGGTCAGGATCCGCCGCCCGTTGCGGGTTTGTACGCGGTGATGGCGATCGTGGTGGTCCAGTCGTGGTCGTCGGTGTTCAGGACCTCGATGACGGCGATGTCCCCGGTGTCCTTGCTGCGGACGCAGAACCAGGTTCCCGCCGGTACCTGGGGGAAGTGCACCTTGGTGACGGGCTGCTGGGCGACGCCGAGGGCACAGCGGGCCGGGGTGAGGGGTGCCGTCCCGCTGATGTAGGCGTCGCTGGTGCCCTGCGGCTCGAAGGCGCCCTTGCTGTCGCCGCCCGCGTCGGTGGACAGCAGCCATGCGCCGGCGGACGCGAGGCGTCCACCGGTCAGTTCGAACGACGTGTCGGCGTCGGGCTGCGTGAGCGGCCGCGCCGCATACAGCTCGCGGTAATGGGGGTCGGCGGGGCCTGGGATGGCTCCCGGCGTGGCCGATGCCGGGGCGTGGCGGTAGTAGGTGAGGGCGACGTCGGCGCCGAACGAGCCCGTGTCGGTGCCGGACAATTTCAGTACGGCGATGTCGCCGGTCAGCCGCCAGCGCAGGCAGAACCAGCTGCCGAGCGGCACCTGCGCGAAGTGCAGGGCGGGCCCCGCCGGCTGGTGGGCCACTCCGGCGGCGCACTGTTCGGGGGTGATGGGCCCCGAGCCCGCGACGTAGGCGTCGGTGGCGTCCTGGAGCTCGAAGGCGCCCTTGCTGTCGCCCCCCGAGTCGGTGCCCAGCATCCAGTAGCGGCTACCCGTGACCACCTGGCCGGTCATCAGGTCGATGAAGGAGTCGTGGTCCTTGAGCGAGACCGGACGGTTCTCGAACACCGTCTGGTAGCCGGGCCCGCCCGCGGACGCGTCACCAGCCGAAGCCGATGCGGAGGCCCGGGCACTTGCCGCCGGGGAACCCGTGGAGGTGGACGTCGGGCCGGCGGACCCGGTCCCGGAGACGCTCGGGGCGGGTGGCGGGGCATCGAGGGTGGAGCCGCCGCGGTTGGTGGTGAGGACGAGGACGACGGCCAGGGCCAGGGCCAGGATCAGCGGGACGGTGCTGACCTTGAGCCGGACGACGGTGCGCTTGCGTGCCGCCTGGGCCAGGACCTCGCTCAGGCCGGTCTCACGGCGTGCGATCCGTGCGGCGAGGGCGGCCGGCAGCCAGTCGCTGTGCGGCTGGCCGTCCGCGCAGGCGGCGATGATCTGCTTGGGTGTCGGCCGCCGGCCGGGGTCCTTGTCGAGGCAGCGCGTGATCAGGTCACGCAGCCGGTCGTCGCCGACCGCCAGCGCGGCGGGATCGGGTGCGTCGTTCGTGATCCGGGCGGCCACCTCCCCGGCGCTGCCCTCGCCGAACGGGGTCAGTCCCGTTGCCGCGTAGGCCAGCAGGCAGCCCAGCGAGAACACGTCGCACGGCGGACCGAGCGGGCGGCCCTCGACTTGTTCGGGTGACATGTAGGGGACCGTGCCCAGCCAGACGCCCGCGCTGGTGAGCTGGGTGTGGTCGGCGGCGCGGGCCACACCGAAGTCGATCACCTTGGGGCCGTCGCCATCGAGCAGGATGTTCGACGGCTTCAGGTCGCGGTGCAGGACGCCCACGCCATGGATGGCGACCAGCGCCTCCGCGATGCCGGCGGCCAGCGCCCGTACGACCGCAGGTGCAAGCGGCCCGTCCGCCCGCACCGCCTCGGCCAGCGACGGACCGGAGATGTAGGTGGTGGCCAGCCATGGCCGCTCCGCGTCGGCGTCGGCGTCGACCACGGCCGGGGTGTAGGGGCCCTGGACCCGGCGTGCGGTGGCGATCTCAGCGGCGAACCGGCGCCGGAAGGTCGCGTCCTGGGCGAACTCGCCCCGGATCACCTTCACCGCCACCAGCCGCCCGCTCGCCGACACCCCAAAAAACACCTGCCCCATCGCTCCCGTTCCCAGCCGCCCCAGCAGCCGGAAGCCCCCGATGCGCTTCGGATCTTCCTTCCGCAGTGGCTCGACGACGGGAAAGTCCGCTCCGGTGGGCTGCTGGCCGGAGGTGTCGCGCCGGGGGATGGGGGAGGGCGTAGCGGAGGGCTGGGCGGCGAGGTCGGGGCGAGATCCAGGCTGAAGGCGGGCGCCGGGTTCAGAGGCATTGGGATGGAGGCGGGAGCCGTCGGCGGCCGCGAGGTCTGTGTGGGGTAGGTGCGGCGCCGGCGTGCGGGGGCCTGCGCTGTCGCTGGCATCTGCGGCGCCGGTGTCCGCCAGGGCGTCCAGCCGCTCCTGGACGGCGGGCAGATGACGCGGGTCGAGGCCGGGAACCTGGCGCAGCAGGGCCGTCAGAGCCTCCCCGAGCGCGCGGGCCTCAGCCGGATCGTCCACCCGCTCCCAGCACCAGTGGGCGCCGCGCGCCGCATCGGCCGCTTCCGAGTCGTAGGCCGGCCCCACGGCCAGTCGGCGCCCCGCTGCGGTCAACCACCACCGCGTCGCTTCCTCCATGTCACCGGCAGCACGCGCGATGTCCGCTCGTATCTCGGCCCATCCCGCTGCCTCGGTGCTGTCCGTCCCGTACGTGCGGACGGCGTGTTGTTCCCACGTCTCAGTCGCCTCGGCAGCCCGCTCAAACTCCCCCGCCTGCACCAACTGTCGTATCGCCGGCCGCGGATCGGCCTGCGACTCTTCCGGCCGCGGGGCAGCTTCGGCAGCGGCGTCGGCCTCGGGGCCCGCGCCCATCGCGGGCGGGAGGTCTGCCGTGTGCCCAAGCAGGGCCTGCGCGGCTGGGATACCGTCCTGAGATTCGACGGGGTCCTCGACCAGTTCGGGGTGCGTGGCCCGCAGGCGCGCGTCGAGTTCCTCCCAGCGTGCACGCCAGGCGTCCACATCTCCGCCCAAGGCGGCCGCCAGGGCCAGCGTCACATCGAGCGTCGGCAGTCGGCGCCCCGCCGCCGCGTCCGACAGCGCCGACGGCGAGTAACGTGCCCGCCGCGCCAGCTCCCGGTACGTCGGTGCCCCGGCCGCGGCTCGCAGATCACGCAGATCCTGGGCGAAGCCGTGCAGGGGACCGTCAGGGACCGGCGACTCCCGTCTGCCCACGCTCCTACCCCCGTCCCTCGACGACATGGGCCCCAACCGGCGTGTACCCGGGATTCTTCGCTCTGCCTGCCCCGCCGTCAATCACAACCAAACGCCAACCACCGCCCCTTCACATCCAGTTGACGATCGTGAGGCCGCTTGGCGGGCGTCAGACGGCGTCCCGTCGCCCGCCCCGTGCGCCGTCGTCCGCGGTGGCCCTGGCTGGTCCGGCTCGCTCCGCGTCAACCCTTGGTCACCGGCGTTCGGGCAGCATGCCCGCCGCGCACCACCGGGTCGTCAATCGGACATCAAAACGGCCTGGTAGATCAAAAATCCGGGCCGTGCACTGGGACCACCGCATTCCGACGCGACTCCAAGGAGAGTTCCGTGAACGCACTCATCTCGCGGTGGCACCGCCCGTCCTGGCGCGTCCTGACCGCGCTGCTGGCCGCTGCCGCCATCATCGTCACCGGCCTGGTGCTGCGCGCCAACGCCACCAGCACCACCGCCGGCCACCGCACCACCGCCGCCGGCCACCGCACCTCCACCGCCGTCCACCTCGCCGGCTACGACACCTCTCAGACCGCTAACACGCCCGACAACCCCAACGGCCCCGTCCCTGGCATGTGCACTACGCGAATCCTCAACGTCCGCGACACCGGCGAGTCCGAGACCTGGCCCAGCGACCCGAACTGGCATCTCGATGCCTGGGGACCGGTCAACAGCTCGAACCAGCAGCCGTTCAGCGAGAGCCTCACCAGGTCCCTCACGGTCGGCAACACCTTCCACAGCACCGTCGGTGTCGACGCCAAGGCCGTCAGCGCACAGGTCGGGTTCGACGTTTCCTCAAGCGACACCGTCGGCACCAATTACACGATCTCGATCCCTCCCAACCAGGAATGGCGGATCGCGGCCGGGTATGTGGCCCACAACTACCTCTACGACGTGTACCGCGTGTGCTCAGCCGGCACCGTCAAGATCGGCACCGGCGTGGCCTCCGAGTACGACCACCTCGTCTACCAGGCCTACCAGATCGCCTGAGCCTGGCATTTAAGGTCAATGCCGTCGCCGCCCCCCATTCGCCCGCAAGGGTGAATGGGGGGCGGCGACGTCTCCGGTCATCTGCCTGGCCTTCCATGCGAGGCAGCACAAAAACCGGCGTGGCGGGCGGCGGGCGAGCCCCCTACACCAGACGCGTGACCGCACACCCCCTGCCCGCTGCCGTCGGCCCCGCGCCGCTCATGCGGTACGCCGAAGACCAACGCGGCGACAGCCTCAGCCTGTTCGCCATCTCCCGCCGTCCTCGCGCGCACCCTGCACCTGGCCTGACACGTCGACCGCCGCGCGCTGACCGGCATGCTCGCCGCCCAGACCGCGGCCGCCGCCCTGTCCGCCCTGACCCTCACCGCGACCACCAGTCTGATCGCCGCGATCCTGCAGGCGGCCACCGCCTACGGCCGCCACGAAGCGATCGCCCCGCTCTGCACGACGCCGTCGCCCGGCAGCCTGGGTGACCGCAGCCCTCGCCTCAGCCACCCTCGCCGACACCGCGGCCCGCGCCGCCGCCCGGCTCAGCCCCGCGTCTTCCGCGAGGCCGACCTGCGTGTCCTGGACGCAACGTTGGGTGAGCGACAAGCTCAGTCCGGCCTCGGCAAGCTGCCGGTACAGGTCGGAGATCTCAGCGTCCGGCTGCTCGGCCAGAGTGGGCACCTCGGCGGCGGTGGCCATCGGGATCAGGACACGGTGAGCCATCCGAGCACCGGTCGCCGCGTCGCAGAGCATGCGGTCAACGCGCTGATGGCATCCTGCTCAAGCTGGTCCAGCAACAGGGCTGGAGGTCCATCCAGCGCGGCCCTGCTGACGGCAGGCGCCTCCGCCTCCTTCGCCAACGGAAGACGCCGATCCCCCTTCACGGTGCGCTGGATGGACCGGTCAACACGAGTGGCGGGCAGGACTCAGCGTGCAGCTCACCGTGAGCTGACGCCGCCCCGGCGAACAAAGCGCCCCGGCACCCCTCGGTTCCGGGGCGCTTCGCGCCCCCAGGGCCGCCGCCGGCCCGTGAGGACGGTCACTACAACTGCCATGGGCGGAGCTTGTCCGGGTTGCGCACCGCCCAGATGTGCATGATCCGGTCGTCCTCGGCGACCTCGAACGCGAACACCGTCTCGATCCGGCCCTCGGACTCGACCACCAGGCCCGGCAGCCCGTTGACCGTACGCTCGAGGATCGTGCGGGGCGGCGCGAACCGGGCGATCGTGAGATAGAGATGGGCGATCTGCTCCGCGCCCTCGATCGGCAGCAGGTGGGCGATGGCACGGCCACCGCCGTCGGAGATCGCGGTGGCGCCCGGGTCCAGCAGCCTGAGCAGGGCCTCGATGTCCTGCGCCTCCCAGGCCGCCTTGAACTGCCGGACGACGCTCGCCTGCCGGGCCGCGTCCGGGCTCGCCTCCGCCCGCGCGGCGGCGATGCGACGGCGGGCCGAGGATGCCAGCTGACGGCACGCCGCCGGGCTGCGGCCGACGATCTCGGCCACCTCGGCGAACGGGTAGCGGAAGACGTCGTGCAGAACGAACGCGACGCGCTCGGCCGGGGTCATCGACTCGAAGACGACCAGGAAGGCCATGGTCACCGACTCGTCGAGGGTGATCCGGTCGGCCGGGTCCACGCCGGCGCAGCCCGATGCCCCGGCGATCCACTCGGCCGGGTCGGGCAGCGGCTCCGGGATCCATTCACCGACGTAGGTCTCCCGCCGGGAGCGCGCCGAGCCGAGCAGGTTCAGGCAGATGCGGCTGGCCACCTTCGTCAGCCAGGCGCCCGGTGACTCGACGGCCTTCTGCTCCGCCCGGGACATCGCGTACCAGCGGGTGTAGGTCTCCTGGACGACGTCCTCCGCGTCGGCCAGGGACCCGAGCATCCGGTAGGCGAGATTGAGCAGCTGTCGCCGCTCGCTCATGATCGTGCCCAGGCCCGGGTCGTGTTGCTCGTCCGCCTGCCGCTGTGACTGTTCCCACGGGGTGGTCATACCCTCTCCGGCTCCCTCGTTCGCGGTCCCTCTCCAGTACGACAAATCAGAGCGGCGGAACGTGAGGTCCGAGGGGTCGCCTCACAATCTGCCCGGCTGCGTTGTCGGACTGGGTGAAGAGGAACACACCACCCACAGGACAGGAAACTGAGCATGAACGACTTCCAGGAGATCGCAGACCGCGTCGAGATCGAGGCGCTGCGCGGCGAGTTCACCGACGCGGCGATGATGCGCGACCGCGCCCGCCTCGCCGCGCTGTTCACCCCCGACGGTGTCCTGCGCATGCCCAACATCCCGGTCGAGTTCGTCGGCCGCGAGGAGATCCGGACCGGAGGCGAACGCCTGCAGGCCCAGTGGGACTTCTTCGTGCAGAACAGCCACCCGGGCACGATCCGTCTCGACGGAGACACGGCCACGGGCCGCACCTACATGCAGGAGCTCGCGCGGGTGCTCGACGGCCGTTCGGGCCTGAATTTCGCCGTCTACCATGACAGTTACCAGCGGACGTCTGAGGGTTGGAAGTTCGCCGAGCGGGTCTACGAGGTCAGGTACGTCGACACCACCCCGCTGGGGGGTTCGGCGCCCGGCGCCGACGCTCAGGCGCACGGCTCCGGTGAGGCCGGAGATGCCGGCTGGGCACCGGGTGCCGGTGAGGCGGACATGTCGGCCGTGCAGGCAGCCGACGGCTTCAGCGCACCGGCGTCCGCCGAGCGGCTGGACCGGGCGGTCGCGGCGCTGCGGGCGAACGGCTTCACCGCCGAACTGCTCGACGACGCCGCGGCGGCCCGCGCCCGCATCAAGGAACTGATACCGGAGGGTGCGGGCGTGTTCACCGGGGCCAGCGAGACGCTTCGGCTCTCCGGCATCGCGCAGGACATCGAGACGGGCGACCGCTACCAGGCCATCCGGCCGCGCGTGCTGAAGATGGACCGCGCCACTGAGTCCGACCAGATCCGCCGGCTCGTGGCCACCCCCGACGTCTTCGTCGCCAGCGTCGCGGCCGTCACCGAGACCGGTTCGCTCGTCATCGCCTCGGGCAGCGGCAGCCAGCTGCCCGCCTCCGCCGGCGGCGCCGCAAAGGCGATCTGGATAGTCGGGGCGCAGAAGGTGGTACCCGACCTGCGCACCGCACTGCGCCGGGTCGAGGAGCACGCCCTCCCTCTGGAGACCGCGCGCGCCCAGGCGGTCTACGGGCAGCCGAGCGCGGTCAACCGTCTGCTCGTCCTCAACGCCGAACCGCAGCGAGGACGCGGCACCGTCCTGCTGCTGCGCGAGGCCATCGGATTCTGACATCCCGCGCGTTGCGGACGCCGGAACGCCCCTCACGCCCTGCCTTATGCGGTTGCCGCCGCGTCTGAGGGCCGCCCCGTAACACCTGCTTCGGCTGACGGTGGAAGGACGCAGGTGTACAAGTCGGCGGCAGGCTGAACAGCGGTGAGGGGCGATCGCGAGGGCACTGTCCCTTCTCTCTCGCGAACGCACCTGAACTCGTTGCGGTGTTCAGCGCTGCAGCGTGTCAATGGCCATCCCGGCCGGCCCGCTGCCGGCCGACGCCGACACCCTCACCCGCTGGCTGGACGAACAGTTCGACACAGAGCCGCATCAAACGGGACCTCGGTGTGACCGTGCCGCCCGCACGCATCCTGCGCGCCCCCGTGCTGGGCAGCATCGCCGCCGCGATCGACGGCCTCCGGCAGCCCGGAGCGGACCGTGACTGACCGGGAACCCACTGCCGTCGCGATCCCCATGACGCCACAACAGCGGCGACTGTGGTACCTGGAGCGGTACGAGGAGTTCGGCGCAGCCCACGTCCTCAGCCTGTCCTGGCGCCTTACCGGACCGGTGGACGAGGCGGCCCTCGCCGACGCACTGCAGGTGATCACCGAACGTCACGAACTCCTGCGCGCCACGTGCTCCCCCGACGACAGCCCGCACCTGCTCGAGGGACCGGCGATCGCGCCCGCCCTGCACGTCGAGTCCCCGGGCTCGCCCGAGGCAGCCGCCGCACGCTGCGCCGAACTCGCCGACCGGCCCATGCCACTGCATGAGGGGCCGCTCTTCACCGCCCACCTGCTGCGCGAGGACACCCGGACAGCGCTGCTGCTGCTCCGCGTCCACCACCTGATCGCGGACGGCTGGTCGCTCGACGTACTCACCCGGGAACTCGGCACGCTCTACACACCCGGCGCCGCGGCCGACCCCTGCGCCCTGGACCCGCTGCCCCTGACCGCGGCCGAGGCCGCCGCCGCGCTGAGGGCCGCAACCGACGCCTACTACGGAGACGAGAGCGAGGCAGAAGCGTACTGGCGCGAGTCGCTGCGCGGGACGCCCGAGGCGCTGGACCTGCCCTACGACCACGCCCGCCCGTCCCGGCCGGCCCGGCACGGCGACCGCACCCGGCTCGAACTGCTCGCGGCCGTGCCCGAAGCCCTGCACACGGTTGCCGCCGAGCAAGGCGGAACCTTCTTCACCTCCCTGTACGCCGTACTCACGGGGTTCCTTTGCCGGCTCGCGGACACGGAGGACGTGGTGGCCGGCGTACCGGTGGCCAACCGGTCGGGCCCCGAGTTCGAGGGTCTCGTCGGTTTCCACGTCGACACCCTGCCGATCAGGATGAATCTGAGCGGGGACCCCAACCTCGGTGAACTCGTCGCACGGACCCGGGACTCCTTCTTCGAGGGCTGCGTCCATCGCGGCCTGCCCTTCGACGGCATCGTCCGGGCGGCCGCGCCGCCGCGCGTGCCCGGACGCACCCCGCTGTTCCAGGTCCTCTGCGTCCTGCAGAACACGCTGGAGGGCGAACTGAACCTGGCCGGAGTGGACACCGAGCCGTACCGCGTGGACCACCGGGCCGCCGCCTTCGACCTCACCCTGGAGTTCTGGCAGCGGCCCGACGGCCGTCTGGGCGTGATGGTCGAGTACGCCACCGAGCTGTTCACGCCCGAGCATGGCCGGCTGCTCGCCGAACGGTTCGCGGCCTTCGCCACCGCCTGGGCGGCCGAACCCTCCGCCCGGCTCGGCACGGTGCCCCTGCTGCTCCCGGCAGAGGGGACACGCCTGCTCGACCTGCCGGCCGGGGAGCGGGCGCACGTACCCGGCGACGCCCTGAGTGACATCCTGGCCCGGCTGACCGCGCAGCCGGACCGGACAGTGGTGCGCTGCGCGGGCACCGCGCTGACTGCGGGCAGACTCCTCGGCCGGGTCGCCGAACTGGCCGGGCAGCTGACCGCTGCGGGCATCGCGGCGGGCGACCGGGTGGGGGTGCGCCTCCCGCGCGGCACTGACACGATTGCCGCACTCCTGGCCATCCTCTCGCTCGACGCCGTCTACGTTCCCGTGGACGGTCGGCTGCCTGAGAAGCGGCAGCGGCTGATCGAAGAACAGGCCGGACTCCGGGCCCTGCTCACCGACCGGGGCGTGCTGCGCCCCTCCGTCCGGCAGGACCCGCGCCCGGCCCCGGGTTCGCGGGCGGCCGACCCCGACGCGTACGTGTTCTTCACCTCCGGCTCCAGCGGCCTGCCCAAGGGCGTCCTGGTGGGCCGCCGGGCCCTCACCAACTTCCTGCGGGACACGGCGCGGCGAGTGGGCCTGCGCGCAGACGACGTGGTCGTCGCCTCCACCGCCACGACCTTCGACATCTCCCTCCTCGAACTCCTCTCCCCCCTTGCCTGCGGAGGTGTCCTGGAGGTCGCCGACGACCGGACGGCCGAGGACCCCACCCTGCTGGCCGCGCTTGTCGACGGCGCACGGGCGACGGTCGTCCAGGCCACCCCCAGCGTGTGGCAGCTCCTCCTCGACCACCTCCGGTCCCGGCCGCGCATCGCGCTGACCGGTGGTGAGGCACTAGGTGAGGACCTCAAGGACAGGCTGCTCGCCACGGTCGACGAGGTCTACAACCTGTACGGGCCCACGGAAACCACCGTCTGGTCGGCCATCGCCCGTTGCGGCCCCGGCCCCGTAACGGTCGGCACCGCCCTCGCCAACACCGAGTTGTACGTCGTCGACTCACGGCTGCGCCCGCTGCCGCCGGGGCGAACTCCTCATCGGCGGCGCCGGACTGGCCCGCGGATATCCCGGCCAGGACGAGCTCACCGCCGCCGCCTTCGTGGAGCTGGACCTCGGTCACGGCACTCGGCGGCTGTACCGCACGGGAGACATCGCATGCTGGGGCGCGGACGGGCAGCTGCGGCTGCACGGCCGCAGGGACGCACAGATCAAGCTGCGCGGCCACCGAATCGAACCGGCTGAGATCGAGACACGGCCGCTGGAGTGCGCCGGCGTCGCGGCCTCCTCCCTTGCGCAGGCGGTGACCCTCGCCATGCAGGCGATCCTGCGGCAGCCGGTGGTGGTCGACACCTCTTTCTACGGCCAGGGCGGCGACTCACTTGGCGCCGCCCGGGTGCTGGCGCTGCTACGCAAAGCGCTCGGCGTACCGCTGGACATGTCCGACTTCGTGGCGGCGCCGAGCGTGCGGGAACTGACCGGCCGGCTGGAGGTACTGCCCGGCGCGGAGGCGGCGGCACGTGCTGCCGTGAAGGCGGCGACGGACGAGGGGCGTGAGGCACCGCCGACCGGGCTCGCCCGAGGGCTGCTTCCACGTCGGAGGGCGGCGGCCCCGGGCTCCGCGTGAGCAGGGCAGGTGCTCACGCAGGAGAGGCAGGACCGCGACGATGAACAGCCGGACGGACAAAGTCTCCACGGCCGAGCGGGACGGGATCGTACGGGCGTGGAGAGCGGTGCTGGAGGCCGATCCAGCCTGCGACGAGGAGAGCTTCTTCGAAGCCGGAGGCAACTCCGTCCTGCTCGCCGTGTTCCAGCGGGAACTGACGAGGGAACGGTGTCAGGATCCCTCTGCGCGAGCTGACCAGGCACCCGGCCGTGTCCGTCCTGCTCGCGCTGAAAGCCGCGTCCGCAGCGGAATCGGCTCAGCAGCCCGCCGTGCCGGACTTTCCGCCACCCACCACCAAGCCGGCGTGCCTGTCCCAGGCGCAGGAACGGCTTGGCTCGCCGAGCAGTTCGGCCCCGGGCACCACGACGGCACCATGGTGATGGCGTATCTGCTGACCGGAGACCTGGACTCGCACCGGCTGCGCACGGTGCTGGAGCGCGTGGTCGATCACCACCCGGTGCTGCGCACGGTCTACCCGCTCGACGAAACGGACTTCCATCCCACGCAGCAGGTGCTGTCGACGGCCGTGCCGCCTTGGGACGACGCCCCCTCGGCGGCGGATCTGCCCGCCCCGGCCGACGTCGCGGCCTGCGCTGCGCAAAACGTGCGGGACCGGTGGGACCGTCCCTTCGACCTGACGAGCGAGCCCCCGCTGCGGGCCGGAATCCACCGCCTCGCCGACGCCCGCCATCTGTTGTGCTTTTCAGGTGCACCACCTGGTCTTCGACGGCTGGTCGGAGACCTTGCTGGTCGACGATCTCGCCCGGGCCTGGACGGGCGAGCCGCTGCGGCCCCTGCACGTCACCTACGACTCCTACAGCCGATGGGACCGGGCCCGCGGCGCCCGTCTGCTGGAGGCGGAACTGCCGTTCTGGCGCGAAGGCTTGCGCAACACGCCCACCCGTTCCTGCCGCATCCCTCCGCAGACGGGGAAGTCAAGCGCCGGGAGACGACGCTCGGCACGGTGACGGCGGGGCGCTCCGGTACCGCGCTGGAGTCGGTCGTGGGTGCTTCGTGAACCCGCTCGTCCTGCCGCTCGAGGATCTCGCCCTCATCCGGCTCCCCGTCCGTCTCCGCTGCCAGGCCCCCAGGCGGCGCGAGCAACACACCGGATCCGGGGAGCGCGAATCCCAGCGTGATCGTGTCCGGTGATTCGATCCGTGTCGCCGTCACCCAGACGGTGGCCTCCGTCGGGCCGTAGAGATTCCACAACTCCCGGCAGGAGCCGAGGAGCCGAGGAGCCGAGGAGCCGGGCGGCCAGTCTGAGGGGTGAGGGCCTCGCCGCCGCACCAGATCCGGCTTCCGGGAGCACCCGGCCAGCCGCCGGCCGTGGCCAGGCGCCAGAAGCTCCGGGTGGCCTGGGTGACGTCAGGACGGCACTTGGCCACCAGGGCGGTGAAGGTGTCCGGGTCCCCTCGGACCTCGGCGGTGGTGGCGACAAAGCTTGCGCCGACCGTCAGCGGCAGCAGCAGCTCCGCCAGGGAGATGTCGAAGGACAAGGCCGTCATGGCGAGGACGGATTCCCCGGGTTCCAGACCGGGCACCGCGGCCAGCACGGCGAGCCGGGCGAGCAGTGCATCGTGGGAGACCAGCATCCCCCTCGGTCGCCCGGTGGAGCCCGAGTTGTACATCACGGACGCGATCCCCTCGAGCCGGTGCCCCGCTCCCGGGCCCAGACCGGTGCGAGTGACGGAGAAGACCCCGCCGGCGTCCGCGTGGACCACGAGCGAGGGCAGCGCGTCAACCAGGACGCGGTGCATCGGCGGGCTTTGCAGGTTGAGAGGGAGCACGGTGCATCCGGACCGGCCGGCGGCCACGATCGCGAGGGCGGCGTTGAGGGCGCTGTCCGTGTCGATCGCGACCGCGGTGCCCGCTGGTGCGTGGCGGCTGATCGACTGCGACAGAGCGGCGGCCCGAGTGGCACGTTCTTGCGTGACCGCTGTCGCTTGCGGCGTCCGGCCGGCCTGCTTACTCACGACGCCCCAGATGGTGTGCACCGTGCTTCCCCTGCTCAGCGAACCTGGTGCGCCGGTGATGTGTGGAGCGCCGATCAGCATAGTGATCAACTCGTCGCGGAGTCCGGCGGATTCGCTCTTTCACAGGTCGGTGCGCCGGACGGCGACCACCGCGCTCAGGTCCATCGCCAACGGCAGGTCCACGGTGCGCAGGGCCGGATGCTGCAGCCAGAACAGGCGGGCGGTGTCCGTGCGGCCGGCGTAGGAGGGCGGCCATGTCCGCGAGGGCGTGAAGTCGTCGACGACCAGCACGCCGCCGGGCTCCAGCAGCCGTTCGGGGTCGGCCGCACCGCCTCCCTTGGCTTGACCGCCGCCGTCGAGGACGAGCAGGTCGTAGGGACCGTGGGCGTAGACCTCGGTCCAGTCCGCGCACACCACCCGTACCTGCGGCACGTCGGCGAAGACGTCGGCCGCCACCTTGGCCCGTGCCGGATCCCGTTCCACGCTGAGCAGTTCCACGTCCGGTGCCGCCCCGCTGGCCAGCCAGGCGAGACCCACCCCGCAGCCCGTGCCGGTCTCGGCGATGGCTCTGCGGGCTCCGCCGGCCAGCAACTGGAGCAGTCTGCCCTGCTCGGGGCGGCAGGAGTGCCCGAAATCATGCTGACGGGCGGCGGAGATGGCGCGCTCGACGAGCGGTGGCAGCGAGCCGGTGTGGGCGCCGTAGGCGGCGGTGCCGTGCATCGACATAGCCACCAGTATGGGCTCACCGGCACCCGACGGGGCTGGAACTGTCTGACCGGTGCGACCCCTGCCGATGCCGGCGACGACCGACAGGGGAGCAGCCGCCCTCTTGACCGACCAGTTGCGCGTCAACGTCGTCGACGCCGGGCAACCCCTCACATGCATGGGTCACAAAGTCGGCTTGCCTCTGGTGAAGAGCCACTTCTGAAACAGGTCGCCGAGCTGTTGCCCGGAGATCTTGTCGGCAAGGTGGATGAAGTCGGTGGTGTCTGCGTTGCTGTAGCGGTGCAGTTTCGTCCAAGTGGGCAGGAGCTTGAAGAAGGCGGAGTCGCCGATCCGTTCGCGCAGAGCCTGGAGCGCCATTGCACCGCGCTGGTAGACCGCGTAGCTCAACATCGTGTCGCGCTGCGGATCGCCGACCTGGTTCCCTGGTGCTCGGCCCGCAGCCACTGGGCGTAGGTGGCGAAGCCCTCGTTGAGCCAGATGTCTTTCCACTGCTTGACGCTCACCGAGTCGCCGAACCACTGGTGGGCGAGCTCGTGCACGATGGTGGTGTCGTTGCGCACGGCCGAGTAGATCGGCTTGCTCTGCACCTCCAACGAGTACTCGGCCTGAGGCATGTTGTCCACGATCGCGCTGGTCTCCTCGAACGGGGTACGGCCCGAAGATCTTCGACCAGTAGTCGGTGGCGGCGGTGACGGCGTACACGTCGACTTTGTTGCTGTTCGCGAGCGTCGGGTCGATGGCGACGTAGATCGGGATGCCGCCGGGGAGGCCGCCGGGGGTGCGTCCGGTGCGGAGGTCGAACTTCCCGATGGTGGCGGTGGCGAGGTAGGTGGCCATGGGCTTCGACTCTCGCCAGTGGGTGTAGGTCGAGCCGCCCTTGTCATACGTCGACACGAGCCGGCCGTTGGAGACGGCGGTCAGGCCCTGCGGAGCCTTGATCCGGATGTCGTAAGTGGCCTTGTCGGCGGGGTGGTCGCTGGACGGGAACCAGGTGGAGGCGGCGTTGGGCTCGCAAGCGACGAAGACGCCGTCGTCGGAGCCGAACACGATCGGGCCGTTGAGGGGCTGGGGGACGCGCTCGTAGGTGACGCTGACCCGGAAGTCCTGGCCCTTGACGAGCGCGCCCCGCGGGGTGATGCGCAGTTCGTCCCGTCCCGCGTGAACCTGGCGCGTCTGTCATTGACTTCGACTCTGGTGGTAGTGGCGGGCGTCGAATCCGCCGTTGCCGAGGTTCGGGAAGTAGGTGTCGCCGATGCCGGGGGCGCCCGGGGTAGGGGTGGATGAGGCGGCGACGACAAGAAATGCCGGCTGGGGGCCGCCCCCTGTGATGGGTTCGGGATGCGTCCTCACGGCCTCCGGTCTGAAACTGAGCAGTGTTGCCATCGCCTCCAGTGAAAGCTTTTGCGGGTGCCGCCGCCGGATGATGGGGTGGTGCGGTGACCAACCGTGATGAGGTGGCGGCTGTCCGACCGTTGACGCTGGCTTGGGTGAGCCGGTATCTGGAGGTCGGCGAGCGGATCGTCAGAACTGAGGCGCTGCACGGTGGCATCACTGCTGAAATGCGGAGGCTGATCATCGGCACGGGGGACCGAGGAACCCGTGACCTGGTGCTGCGGAGTTTCGTCGACCCGTTCTACATTGGGCACGCCGAGGACTGGCTGAACAGGGAGGCCGGCGCCCTGACATTGCTGGCGGGGACCGGTGTGCCGGCTCCTGGCCTGGTCGCGGTTGATCCGACCGCCGCGCACTGCGAGTATCCCTCGCTCCTGATGACGCATCTGGCGGGCCGGACGGTCTTCGACGATGAGGGATTGGAGACGCGCGTTCCTCTGCTGGCCCGTCAACTCCTGGCAATCCATGCGGTGCGACCCGTCGAGCGGCCCAGGGAGTATGTGGTGTTGACGACCGCCGATACCGTCGTGACTCCGAAGGGCGCCGACGCGGCGGTATGGGCCGCGGCGATCAACGTGATCCGCAAGCCTGCGCCGCCCTATGAAGGGCGATTCCTGCACCGGGACTTCCAACCCGGCAACGTACTGTTCGACGTGCCGCCGCCAGGGTCGGCAGATGCCCGGATCACAGGCGTCGTTGACTGGGCAGCGGCATCCTGGGGCCCGGCGGATCTCGATGTGGCGCACTGCTCGACCAATCTCGCGCTGCTGCACGGTCCGGCGTGGGGTCTGCGGTTCGCTGACGCGTATGAGGAGGCCGGCGGCGTGTTGGCCGCGGCCGCAAGCGAGCGGCTGTACTGGCGGGTGCGGGATGGGCTGGCGTGCTCAGAAGAAGTGCAGCAGGTGGCACAGCCATGGCGGAATGCAGGCAGGACAGAGCTGACGACGCGGACTGTGGAAGAGCGGCTGGATGCCTATGTCACCGCCCTGATGGACGCGCTGGGCTGAGCCAGAGCAGCCCGGCGCGGGCCGGCAGTGAGCGCCGGGTCCGGCTGAGCCGATCGCACACCCGCACCGGGGCACCCTCGAGTACGGCCGACAGCTCTGCGACGCCTCCGAATCGAACGGCTGATCCATCACTCGGAATCGCTGATCACCTGGGCCGCGATCACGCTCATGACCAGCCGCATCACCCGCAGGACATCCCGCAGAAGCGGACAGCCGACCTCCCGCAAAGCCCAACGGGACTGAGCTCTCCTGGAGACGGTGACCAGCGTCTCCACCCAGGGCTCCCGAAGACCCGGGTAGAACTCTCCCATGGCGTCGACTGTTCGACAGGCAAAAGCACTAAAACAGCTTCCAGCGGCCCTCGGACACTACTTCGACGGCGCCGTCGGCCACCTTGATGGCAGTCTGCTCGTCAATCGCATACGCCGGACCCCCGATCTGGGCCGCCCATCGCTCTGCCGCGGCCATGGTGTTCTCCGGACAAGCCGGATGATCCAGGTGCGGGAAGATCGAAAAATCAACCACACCCAGCGCGCTGTCGCCGCCGGTGGGCGGCTTCCAGCCCACGAACTCCTCCCCGATGCGGGGGGTCATCACACAGCTCCCGGCGCTGAGACCCACGTAGACCGTGTCGGGCAGCGACGGCAGGAGGTCAGCCAGCCCGGACTCCCGCATCCAGTGGCACAGGTACAGCGTGTCACCGCCATTGACGAGCAGGACGTCGGCCTCCCGCACCCAGGAGACCCAGAGCGCTTCCTCGATGCTGGGCAGCGCGGCGAGTTCCAGTACGCCCACCGACTTCCACCCCAGCTCGGTCATGGGGCTGGGAGATCGTCCGCTGATGAATCGCCATGGCCCGCCCGGATCGGCGCCGGGGCCCCCATACCCCGCGGTGGGAATGCACAGGGCGCTGGACTCGGCGATCGGCTTACCCAGGAGGTCAACCAACGCATCCTGGATGCTCGCGTTCTTGATACCGGAGTCGGTGAGGAGAAGCTTCATCATGTCCTTCCCGAGGTACTGACCGCACGCGTCAACAACCAGCAGTTCGCCAACGCGTCACGAGCGCCACCATGTCATGGCTGCATCAGGAACAGGCAGTCACTCGGACAGTGCGACCGGGGACCACATGCCGAACCACTGCTCAGCGCCGTAGGCCTCGAACCGCTCTACCTCGATGAAGCCAAGCTTTGACGCGAGGCGCATCGAGCGGACGTCGGCGGTCTGGGTGGCGAGTACCACTCGTTCGCCAGGGAGCGCGTCAGCGAACCAGCCCAGTGCCGCTGCGCACGCCTCGGCGGCGTATCCGCATCCCCACGCCTCCGGCAGGAACAGGTAGCCGAGCTTGGCCTTCCCGGCAGCTTGCCGAAGGTGCCCCGTGTCTCTGGCGAGCGTGAGCTCCAGGCCGAAGTCCAGCGCCTGATCCCGGCCGTCCTGTGAGGCCGTGGCCGCGGCGAGCGCGGGGAAGCGGTCGGCGTGCTGGTGCACCAGGGGACCGAGGACGGCCAGGAGTTCCGTCTCGGGCGAGCCGCCCGGCCGGGCCGCGCGCGCCTGCTCGGCGATGCCCCGGACGTGCCCGGCCAGCAGCACCGCGGCGTCCATCCCCTCGGGGCAGGTCAGCCCGTGGCCGTCCAGGGCCGCGACCACCCGCTCCAGCCAGCCGAGTTCCTTGGGGCCCATCACCCGCGGGCCGACGGTGGCGTCGAGCAACCACGGGTGCTCGGTGAACGACCTCGCCAACTGTCTTGCCCAAGCCGTTAGTTGCTCACGCCACCCGAGCCCGTACACGACTGGCGGCGGTCCGCAGACCGCGGCCTCCACCATGAGCGGGACCAGCTCCGCCTTACCGGGCACATAGCGGTAGAGCGACATCTTGGTGAAGTCGAGCAACCCGGCCACCTTCTGCATCGAGACGGCGCCAAAGCCCTCGGCGTCCGCGATCTCGGCGCCCGCCGCAGCGATCCGCGCCAGGCTCAGCGCGGGCTTCGGCCCGCGGGACGGCTTGGCGGGAGGCCCCCAGAGCAGCCGCACCGCATCGTTCGCTTCCTCGCCCAATTCCCGCTCCGTCCCGCATTTCCCGCTGTCCCTTGCGAGGCGACCTAGGGAGTGTTGCGAAAGTGGATCAAGGTTGCCGGTGATCAACGGCCGTGGGACGAGGTGATCTGACGGATGGCCAGTGGGAGCGACTGGAACCGCTGCTGCCGGTGGGCAAGAAGCTGGGCCGTCCGCGGACCTGGGTCCATCGGCAGCTGATCGATGGCATACGCTGGCGGGTGAGGGCCGGTGCGCCATGGAGGCATATTCCGGAGCGATAGGGGCCGTGGGACCGGGCGTACGACCTGTTCCGGCGGTGGCAGCGTGACGGCACCTGGAAACGGATCTTCGAACAGCTTCAGGCCGAGGCCGACGCAAAGGGCCTGATCGCGTGGGATGTGAGCGTGGACTCCACCATCGCCCGTGCTCACCAGCACGCTGCCGGAGCGCGTAAAGGGGGGATCTCCAAAAGGAACCTCCTGGAGGCGTCGACAGCGAGCCCGACGACCACGGCCTCGGGCGCTCGCGTGGCGGGCTGACCACCAAGCTGCACCTTGCGGTCGAGCAGGGACAGAAGCCCCTGTCCCTGCTCGTCACTGCTGGTCAGCGGCACGACAGTCCGCAGTTCCAGCCGGTCCTGGAAGGCATCCGGGTGCCCCGGCTCGGCCCCGGCCGACCACGGACCCGGCCGGACAAGGTCCGCGCGGACAGGGCGTACGGCTCCCGTGCGAACCGCGCCTACCTGCGTCGGCGCGGCATCCGTTGCACCATCCCGGAGAAGGGCGACCAGGTCCGCAACCGCAAGAACCTCGGCTCGCGTGGCGGGCGCCCGCCCTTGTTCGACAAGGTCGACTACAAGGAGCGCCATGCGGTGGAGTGCGGGATTAATCGCCTCAAGCACCACCGGGCTGTGGCTCCTCGCTATGACAAGCTCGCGGTGCGGTTCGAGGCGACCGTGCTGGTCGCTGCCATCAACCAGTGGCTGTGACCGCCACGCGCCGAGGAGCTCATTCGGTCTCGGGGACCACCTGGGCGAACGAGGTTACGAACGCGGTGATGAGTCGGGCGAACTCGGACCGGTCGGCGTCCGGCCAGTCCGCCATCACCCGCGCGAAGATCTCCTGCCGGAACCGGTGTGTGCGGTCGAGCTGTTCCCGCCCGGAGTCGGTCAGAGCGAGCAGCGTGCGCCGGGCGTCGGACGGGTCGGTCCTGCGGTCCAGCCACCCTTCCTCGACGGTGCGGAGCACCAGTCGGCTCGCTCTGGGTTGATCAACGCCTAGTGCGGTGGCGACGTCCGAGACGGAGCACGGCTTGTCGCGGTCCTCGATGACGTCCAGCACGTTGAACAGCGTGGGGTCGATCGGCTTGCCGCCGTCGGGTGGCGCCAACCGCCCCAGCGATCGGCGGGTCTGGCTGCGGCGGATCGCCACCATGGCCCGTTCGACGTCGGCGATCGCCTGGTCTTGTTCCCTCTTCGACATACATGCTAGATTACAATAGTTGTCAAAAGACATGCATTGGGGGATTGTCGTGACCGACCTGACTCAGCTGCCCAACGTCCGCGAGCAGCGCCCGCTCGGCTACTGGTTGAAGCACATCGACGGGGCGATCGAGGAGAGCCTGGGCCGGCTGTTCGCCACGGACGGCCTGAACCGGCGAGGGTGGCAGGTGCTGAACAGCATCTCGTACGACCCGATCACCATCGCCGAACTCGACGAGACCATGGCCGCGTTCCTGTCCGCCGACGAGCCAACCATGCGCCCGTACGTCGACCGGTTCGTCGAGCGCGGCTGGGCACACACGGCTGACGACGGCGCGGTGGCGCTGACCGGCGAGGGCCGACGGGCGCACCAGCGGGTTGCCGAGCAGTCCGGAGCCTTGAGGGTTCGGATGATGGAGTGCCTCTCGTCCGAGGAGCACACGGTATTGATGGAACTGCTTCAGCGGGTCGCCACCCACCTTGACGCCCTGGCGGTCGAAACGCCCCGTCAGTAGTCGTCGGCGCACTTCTCTCTGCGGGATGGTGGTTATCCACCTGGGCAATCACGCGAAAGTGCTGGTCACAGCCATCCACAATCGGCTGTGACCAGCACTTTCGCAACACTCCCTAGTTACCGGCCCGGTCCGCAGGCCGAGGCCCTACGGCAGATCGTCGTGCAGAACTACTACCGCGACGAGGCGGGCCGCCTGCGCTGGCGCACCGCCGACGACGGTGGCCTGCCACCCTCCTCCTCGGCAATCGTCTCCCCTTACGACACCACGGCGCGTTACGTCCGGCACGGTCACATCATCAGCTGGAAGGGGTTCGCCCCGCATGTCACCGACACGTGCGCCTCCGACAGCGTCAACGTGATCACGGATGTGGCCACCACCTCGGCCGCCACGAACGACGCCCAGGCCCTGCCCGGCATCCACACCCGTCTGGCGCGTCGCGGGCTACTGCCTGCCGAGCACCTGGTCGACGGCGGCTACACCTCCCTGGTCCATCTGGAACGAGCCGAGCGCGAACATCAGGTCACTGTCAGCGGACCGCTGCCGGGCAACCCCACCCGCCAGCATCACCGGAACGAGGGTTTCGACCGGTTCGACTTCCACATCGACTTCGCCCGCTGACAAGTCACCTGCCCTCAGGGTCAGGTCAGCAAGGGCTGGCACGGCCCCTACCCGACCTCCTCGCCCACCGAGGCTCCCCTGACCGTGGCGCGGTTCACCAAGAGCCAGTGTCAGCCGTGTCCGGACCGCCCCCGGTGCACCAGCTCCCGCGAAAGCACCCGGAACGTGGGCTTCCCTCCACAAGAACTCCGCGACCTGCAAGTCCGTGTCCGCAGCGAGCAGCAGACACCCGAGTGGAAGGCCCGCTATGCGGTCCGCTCGGGAGTGGAGGGCACCATCAACGAGTTCGCCCACGGACACGGCATGCCCCGCTGCCGCTACCGAGGACAGTCGAAGACTCACCTGCAACACGTGCTCACGGCCATCGCCGTGAACATCGAGCGCCTCAGCGGCCGGTCACTGACCGAGGAAGCCTCCTCACCGAGACCGTCGACCGCCTTCCAGACGTTCCTGGATCAGAACGACATCCCCCTGCCGAAGTCCTGGCGAACCCGCGGTACCTGACCTCGACCATCCAAGATCCCCGACAGAGTCAAGCTTATGCAGTTGCCGCCGTGTTTAACTGACCGTTCTCTACCCGTTCGTGTGCTCGAATCTGGTTCGAACGGGGTCCTGGAACGGGTGAGTTGATCGACGTGCAGGCATGAAGGAAGGGCCTCTTGGTAGCTCGCGGTTGTCGAATCCAGCGAGCAGCAAGAGGCCCTGTTGTCGAAGTGCTGCGTGGTCGTGGTTGCCCGTCAGAACCGGCAGGATGCGCCGGGTCGCCGACCCCGAGGTCGGCCGCAACTACCACTCCGGCTCGATCCTCCTGCCCGACGGCCGAGTCCTCGCCTTCGGCGGTGACTCGCTCTTCGCCGACAAGACCAAGTCCAGGCCCGGTCGGTTCGAGCAGCGCCTGGAGATCTACACCTCGCCCTACCTGTACCGGAACTCCCGGCCCGCACTCGCCGGCGGTCACAGCACCATCAGCCTCGGCGCGACCGCGACCTTCCGCACCCCGGACGCCTCGGCCATCAAGACGGCCCGGCTGATCCACCCCAGCTCCACCACCCATGTCACGGAGTCGAGCAGCGCTCCATCGCCCTGGGTCTGAAGAAGACCAGGGCGGTAGGGGCATCCAGGTCACTGTCCCGGACGATCGCGATCTGGTCCCGGCCGGCTGGTACATGTTCTTCGTGACGGACGATCAGGGCACACCGTCCAAGGCGTTGTGGGTCCGGGTGCCCTAGCTGTCCGGGGCGGCCGGGTGCGTCGCCGTACGCCTTCGCTTCTCAGGTCGTCGGCTCGGCCAGCTCGTAGTCCGATTCCTCGATCGCGGTGCGTACGTCCGTGACGTCCAGGGGGCGGTCGCTGGTCACCGCGATCCGTCCGCTGTCGACGTCCACCGCCACGGCCGCGACCCCGGGGATGCGCTCGATCTCCTCGGTGACGCATGCCGCGCAGTGTGCGCAGACCATGCCCGCGACGGTGTAGCCGGTCTCGGTCACGCCGTTCCTGCCTCACCGGTGTTGTGGGCGGGCACGGTGCGGGTGGCCATGTGTGCTCGGCGCATGCGGCCGTCGGCGGTGAAGTGGCCGAAGAAGTGCACCTCGGTGGCGAGGCATTTGCCCCGCTGGGAGGAGTGCAGGGTGTAACGGGCGGCGATCCGGTCGCCGTCCGCGAGGGCCTCGTGCACCTCCATCCGGATGGTGGGCCGGTTCTAGCGGACCGGGCGGGTGTGCGCGATGAGTTTGGTGCGGTCGATCCGGTGTCCGTCGGCGCCCTGGAGGATGTCCGGGGTGTGGAAGCGGTCTACCATCACCGCCGGCTCCTCGTCGCTCTCCAGCAACTCCTCCGTGAAGGAGGTGAAGAACCCGGCGATGAACTCCTTGGGCCCCGGTAACTTTGACAAGATGTAAGAGATGATGTCGTCCCCGCCCCTGGATGTGATGCCAGATGGCGTCGTTGAAGGGCTGGTGGACGTGGTCGCGGTGGATCCACGGGATTTCGTGGAGCTTTCCGTCGGTGAGGCGGACCCAGATCTGGCGGGCGTTGTGGGGGTTGTGGGGGTTGTGGTGGACCTCCCACTTGCCGTCTTTGCTGGCGACACCGGAGCGCTGGCCGCGGTGGGGGTCCAGGATGTCGTGGTTGTAGGTGCGGTAGTCGAGGCGGATGCCGCGTTCGGTGATGGGCTGCCACCGCACGGGCAGCAGTTCGAGGTAGTCGGCCCCGGTCAGCGGGACGGGCACGTAGCCGCTGATGGTGATGAGCGCGGCCCACATCTGGTTCGGCGTGAGGGCGGTTTTGGGAAGGACGGGGTGGCGCAGTCCGTCATGGGGCCGGTTCTGCCAGCCGCAGGTGATCCATTCGTCGAGGAGGTCCTGTAGCTGCGGGATCGTCCACCGCGTCTCGGCGGCCGTCGCCAAGCCGCGGCGCTGGGGGTTGGAGCCGGTGTGGCCGGCGACGTGCTGGCAGAACAGGTCGTTGATCGCGCCGAAGGTCCGCTCCACCACGGCCTTGGCCTGTGGGCGCCTCGGAGGGGCGGGCTGCACGCTCACCCCGAGCGTCTCGCAGGCGGCGACGAAGCCCTGCGAGAGGTAGATCTTGCCGCGGTCGACGACGATCGTCTCGGGCACGATCACCGGGCGGGCGGCCGCGCCTTCCAGCCGTTCGTCCAGTGACAGCATCCGCTGATAGGGAACCTCGGCCTGTGACAGATGAAGCGACTTGGGCCAGGTGGGCCGGGCGGGTTGCGGGACAGCCATCTCGGCCAGGAGGAGGGCGGCGTCGACGGCTTTGGTGCTGTGCGGGCGCAGGACGGCGGCCGGGATGGAGCGGGTGGCGACGTCGACGGCGATGGTCAGCTCCGGCCGGCCCAGGCTGCCGTCCTCCAGGACGGCCATGATGTCCAGGCGGGTGGTGTCGATCTGCACCTGTTCCCCGGGCCGTGATGTCAGCGGCGGACCCACTTGTGGGACGTGGGCCTCGATATGCCCATCTCCGCGGCGACATGCGCGACCGGACGACCCGACAGGACGCGTTCGACCAGGAGCCGCCTGCCGTGAACGGTCAGCCGGGCATTACGGTGGGACAAGAAGACCTCCGTGCGGTGCAGTCCTAGACACCTCCACCACACCGGAGGTCTTCGTCATGATCAAGACCTCGGCACTGTTAACAACGCTCGTGATCAATACACCGAGCCCGTGATCACCGGGCTCGTCGAAGACACCGCCCGGTGGTTCCTTCTGCAGGTCACCCTGCTTGCGGGCTCCGGTCGCATGCTGATGGGCACGGCACACGGTGGGGTCGACGCTCAGGTCCCACACGATCGCGCCCTTCGCATCAGCCAGGGCCTGGAGCCGGGTGAGAACCTGGTGCCAGATGCCGTCTCGCTGCCACCGGCGAAACAGGGCGCAGATCCGGCCCCACGGCCCGTACTCGACGGGCACGTCCCGCCATGGCACCCCGGTTCGGACCCGGAACCGGATGCCGTCGATCAACTGCCGCCAGGACCAGACCGGCGGCCGCCCGGCCATGCCACCTACACCCTCACCGACGACGGCCGAGCCCTGCTGACCGCCCTGGAGCACATCCGCACCTGGTGGCAGCAGCGCAAGCCCGTAACCTGACTTTCATCGCTCAGCGGTGGAGCATTTGGTCGCTCAAGGAGCCAGTGTGGCTACCGAGTTGGACCACATCATCATCCACGCCCACAATCGGCGCGACAGCATCGCGTTCCTGGCCGGTCTGATGGCTGCCCCGCCTCCCAGGACTGGGGCCGCTTCACGAAGGTCGCCACGTCGAACGGCGCGCTCTCGCCAATGCTGTGAAGCAGTCAAGACTCGGACAGATCAACCCGGCCCTTCATCCCCTGTGTGGCCACCGGGTCATGCGTGGACGATCAGCTGGTGGTGACCGTAGTTGTCCATGAGTACCTAGGCCGGCGGTCCGCCATCCTGTCCCCGCTCGGCATCGCATGATGGCGCAGAGTATTGACTCCCCACTCAGTCGCTCTTAGCCTCCCCGACTTGAGAGCGCTCTCAATCAGTCATCGCAAGGTATTTCTGTTCTCGACCCTTGCCCTGGGAGGGCACCGGGCGAACCTTGCGTGCACTGATCACGCAAGGTGCACGAGTCCTGTCCGCGTTGCCTGCCGCCGCGCGTGACGACCCACGTCTGGGAGAGCCGCAATGTTAAGAGCAACCGATCAGCTAATCAGCGCGGCGGATGGACGCCTGCCGTCGGGCGGTGGTCCGGCCGCCTCGGTGACCGGCAAAGGCGCCGCATCCCTCTGGTGGCCCACACAAGGGGGGCGTACGGCAGTGCTTGTGGCCGTGGCTGCACTTCTCGGGGCGGCCTTGGCGGTGCTCACGCCGCGGACGGCCGGCGCCGACACGGTGGGGCAGGGCAGTTACACCACCACGGCGCCCGGTCCGCTGCCGTCGGGATGCGGGGACCTGTCCACCAATCCGCGGCACTGGGTAACGGCGAACGCCCCGTCAGACGCAGTGCCCACCAACGACTGGTGGTCGTCGATCCTGTGGAAGCGCACCAACTGCGCCTACGGGGAGCCGATGTACGCCCAACCACTGGGCTTCAAGGCACAGCCGGGAGGGCTCGGGGTCTCCTACAGCACCAAGCCCACGATCTCAGGCAGCGGCAAGGGCGTGGGCGAGTACCACTTCGACTACGCGGAGGACTTCGTCGCCGGCGTCTCGGGGCTGACCGCTCCCGAGGTGAAGGTGGACGACTGGAGCGACTGGACGGTCAGCCCCTACCTGAGCGACGGCACGCACACCCTGCGGGCGACCATCGGCTCCGGCCTGCCGTTCGCCTACTTCCGGGCGACGGGCGGCGACGCACAGATCAAGGCGGCCTCCGACGCGACGGTGGACGTGTGGTCCAACTCCAAATCCACGCTCGGGTACACGGTCAACGGGCACGACTACGTCGCCTTCGCGCCCACCGGGGCGACCTGGACCGTCAATGGCTCCACCTTCACCTCCTCACTCGCCGGCAAGGACTACTTCTCGGTCGCCGTCCTTCCCACCACGCCGTCCACCTCGGCGTCCGACCGTGCCGGACTCGCGGCCGAGTACGCCAAGTACGCCTACGACCCTGTCACCGGTACGGCCGTGTCCTACCGGTACGACGAGGCGGACAGTACCGTCACCACCACGTACCACTTCACCACCACCGCGCTCGACGGGTCGGAAACGGGCACGGTCGCGGCCTTGCTGCCCCATCAGTGGCGCTACCTGGCCGACGGCAGCCCGCTGCAGCAGACATACGTCTCCTCGCGCGGCCCGCTGAAGGTGCTCACCGGTGTCACGTCCTTCACGACGTCGATGGTCTTCCACGGGGTGCTGCCGGAGATACCGGCCGTCGCCGACAGTTCCGGCCCAGACGCCACGACGCTGCAGGACTACCTCAACGCGGAGAAGGCCGACCCGACCCGCCAGCAGAGCGACGACACCTACTGGACCGGCAAGGGCCTGGGACGCGCTGCACGACTGGCGGAGATCGCCGACCAGACCGGCAACACCGACGTGCGCGACGCCGCCCTGTCCGCGATCAAGTCCAAGCTGACGGACTGGTTCACCGCGTCGCCGGGCAAGACGGGCCACCTGTTCTACTACGACCGCAACTGGGGCACCCTGATCGGCTATCCGGCCTCCTATGGGTCCGATCAGGAGCTGAACGACCACCACTTCCACTACGGCTACTACATCGCCGCGGCCGCGACCCTGGCCAGGTTCGATCCCACCTGGGCCGACGCCGACCACTACGGGGGCATGGTCGACCTGCTCATCCGGGACGCCAACAACTACGACCGCACCGACAAGCGCTTCCCCTACCTGCGGGACTTCGACATCTACGCCGGCCACGACTGGGCCTCCGGCCACGGCTCGTTCGCCGCGGGCAACAACCAGGAGTCCTCCTCGGAGGGGATGAACTTCGACAACGCGCTCATCCAGTGGGGCACCGCCACCGGGAACAAGGCCGTCCGCGACGCCGGAATCTACATGTACACCACCCAGGCCGCCGCCATCCACGACTACTGGTTCGACACCCACCACCAGATCTACCCCAGCGACTTCCCCCACAAGGAGCTCGGCATGGTCTGGAGCAACGGCGGCGCCTACGCCACCTGGTTCTCCAGCGCCCCCGAACAGATCCAGGGCATCAACCTGCTGCCGATCACCGGCGGACACCTCTATCTCGGCGACGACCCGACCTACGTCAAAGCCAACTACCAGGAGATGCTCGACCAGGCCGGCAAAACCCAGCCCGGCATCTGGACCGACATCTGGTACGAATACCTGGCCCTGGGCGACGGCGACGCGGCCCTGGCCGACTTCCGCGCCAACAACTCCTTCACCTCCGAAGAAGGCGAGAGCAAGGCCCACACCTTCCACTGGATCCGCAACCTCGCCGCCCTCGGCACCGTGGACACCACCGTCACCGCCGACAACCCGCTGACCGCGGTCTTCACCAAGAACGGCGCACGCACCTACGTCGCCGCCAACACCACCGCCACCGACACCACCGTGCACTTCTCCGACGGAACCACCGTGCAGGTACCCGCCGGGAAGACGGTCACCGCCGGCGCCCACACCTGGAGCGGCGGCAGCGCGCCCGGCGGCACAGGGCCCAGCCCTACTCCCACTCCCTCGCCCACCGGCGGTGGCTCCTCGCCGACGCTGTACCTGCATGATGACGGGGGGCTGACGGGAACGGTCGGGGGTACGGGCAGTGTCACGCTGGCGTCGGCGGACGGCACGAACCATGACGGCGATCCCTACCGGCCGGTCACGTTCACCGCGTCCGGGCTGAACATGAAGTACCAGGGCGGGGCGACGCAGTTCGACCTGGCGGTCGACGCGAAGGATGTGGTCGGCAACGCGGTCCAGCTACAGGTGTCCTACGACTGCACCGGGGACGGAAAGTGGGACCGTGTGGAGACCTACCGCTACTTCGCCACCGACCCCGTACCCAGCTGGGAGCACTACACCAACACGGCTGGACTGGCCTCACAAAGCGGCACGCTGTGCGACCTGAAGGACGGAACCGTCCAGGCGAAAATCTGGAACGCCCTGGGCAACGCCACCAGCACCCTCGCCACCGGAGAACAATCGGTCCTCCGACTGCCCTACAGCTGAGCTGGCATCGGCAGGGGGACGGCCGGAATCAACTGCGGCTCGGTGGTCAACTACCACAGGGAGATCACCGTGGATGACGAACGCGAGCTCGCCCAGCTCGAGGAGAAGGGACGCCGACCGCTGCGCACCGCAGCCACCGACGACCCCGCGGCTGGGATCGTACGCGCCACCCGGTACCGGCGGGGCTGTCGCACTCCCGCCGGGCCTGGCGTGTAGGAGCTGCGGTCAACTGGCGAGGGTGGCGAGGAAGCCGCGGGCTGGCGACAGCCAAGAGATCCGGAATCTTCTTGGTGACACGACCGAGGATGACGGTGATGCCTGGCCGATGAGCGACCGGATCTCGGTGGCCGCCCCGCTCCTGGGAGGGCGAACCAGCTAGCCGCAGCGCGAAGCCTGGCTCGGCGGGACTGCCCCGAGGGCCAGGCGTAGCGGGGGGCTGTAGATCCGGATTATTTCATCAGGCGCCATGGAAGCGATCGGTTCGAGGCGGAGGATGTAGCGGGTCACGATCAGGCCGGCGATCTGGGCGCAGAACGCTGCGGCGCGTTTGCGGGCGTCCCTGCCGCCGATCCGGGATGCGATCTTCTCGATCAGTTCCTTCTCCGTCATCTCCCTGACCAGGTCGGCGAAGGCGGCATCGTGCGCGGCCCCGGCCACGAGGGCGCGCAGGGGTGCGCCGGTTTCGGAGTTTTCCCACAGCGAGAGCAGGGCGTACAGGGCGCGCTGGGGGAAGGTGGCCGGCTCGCCTTCAGCGGCGCGGCCGAGGATGTCGGAGGGGTTGACGACCAAGGCGAGGGCCGCGCTGAGCAGGCCCTTCTTGGAGCCGAAGTAGTAGCTGACCAGGGCAAGATCCACGCCGGCCTCGGCGGCGATGGAGCGCAGGGTGACGTCCTGGTATCCGCCTTCGAGGAAGCGCCGGCGGGCGACATCCAGGATCTGGGCGCGGGTGTCGGGCTTCCCCGGCCGACGCCCCCGGGAAGAATTCATCACCGTTGAGATTGTAGCGGTGCCCGGGCCAGGGTGAACGGGCCCATCCCCCCGCTCCGAAGGGACTTCTCCGTGCTCACCCCCTCGCCTCCAGGCGTTAAGACCCCTGGCCGTCCCCTGCGGCAGGGCGTCGTCCTGGCCATCACCTGTCTTGCGCTGGCCACCGTGATGGCCGCGATGGCTTCACTCAACGTGGCTCTGCCCGACATCGCGCGCCAGACGCACGCGACCCAGACCCAGCAGTCGTGGATCATCGACGCCTACAGCCTGGTCTTCGCCTCCCTGCTGCTGCCCGCCGGGGCGCTCGGTGACCGGTTCGGCAGGCGCCGGGCGCTGGTCGTCGGTCTCATCGTCTTCGGGGCGGGTTCGGCCCTTGCGGTGTTCACCACCAGCCCGGACCAGCTGATCGCGCTGCGCGTGCTGCTGGGCGTGGGGGCCGCGTTGATCATGCCCGCGACCCTGTCGACCATCACCAGCAGCTTCCCGCGAGAGCAGCGGGCGCGGGCGGTGAGCATCTGGTCGGCGGTCGCCGGGGCCAGCGGGGTCCTCGGTCTGCTGGCCTCGGGCACGTTGCTGGAGTGGTGGTCGTGGCAGTCGGTGTTCTGGTTCAACGTGGTGCTGGCCGCGGTAGCGCTGGTCGGCACGCTGGCCTTCGTACCGGAGTCCGCCGATGCCCGCCCAGTGCCGCTGGATGCGGTCGGCGCGATCCTGGCGGCGGCCGGGATCGCGGCACTCGTCTACGCGGTGATCGAAGCCCCGGTCAACGGCTGGAGCGACCCCGTCACGCTCGGCGGCATCGCGGTCGGACTGCTCATCCTGGTCGGCTTCGTCGTCTTCGAGCTGCGCAGTCGGCACCCGCTGCTCGACCCGCGGCTGTTCACCAACCGGCGCTTCGCGGCAGGCTCGCTGTCGATCACACTGCAGTTCTTCGCCCTGTTCGGGTTCATCTTCGTGATGATGCAGTACCTCCAGCTGGTCCGCCGCGACAGCGCGCTGATGGCCGCTCTCAGCCTGCTGGCCATGCCGATCGGCATGGTCCCCGCCTCCCGGCTCAGCCCCCGCCTCAGCCAGCGGTACGGTGACCGCGGCCCCTGGGTGGCCGGGCTGCTCGCACTCGCCGCCGGCATGGGCGTCCTGGCCCACCTGGACGGCAACAGCGCCTACTGGCACATCGCCGCCGGCCTGATCCCGCTCGGTGCCGGCCTGGGACTGGCCATGCCGCCGGCCACCACCTCCATCACCAGCGCCGTGCCCAAGGGCCTGCAGAACGTCGGCTCCGCCGTCAACGACCTGGCCCGCGAACTCGGCGGCGCGCTGGGCATTGCGGTGCTCGGCAGCATCCTGACCGCCAGCTACCGCAACAACCTACACCTGACCGGGGTCCCGCCCCAGGTCGCCGAGGCGGCGAAGTCCTCACTGGCCGGTGCCGCCGCGGCCGGTCCGGGCGTCATGCACCAGGCGCAGGATGCGTTCATCACCGGGCTGCGCGCCTCCTTGCACGGTGGCGCCATCACGGCAGTCGTCACGGCCGTCGCCGTGGCCGTCCTGCTTCGCCGGCGCCGCACCGCGAGCGACAAGACGCCGTGCCCCGCCCCTGCGGAAGCGGTGCCGCACAGCGGACGAGAGCAGGCGGATGCGGCCTGACCGCGCCCGGAACGGACCCGAACGACCCCAGCAGGCAGGAGTTCGCATGACCACCCCAGCCCACAGCCCCGCGGACGAGAGCGCGGACGTCGTGTCCCTGGACGTCCTCGCACAACGGCTGCTGTCCGAGGCCCAAGCCTCAACCGCAGGCCGGGCAGGGCGGACCGTGGCCGCCCTGCCCGGCCTGCGGGCCACCCTGATAGCACTCCACGCCGGGCAGGAACTCGCCGAGCACCAGGCACCCGGCGCCGCCCTTCTCGGCTGCCTGACCGGCTGGGTACGGCTGGCCACCGCCGAGCAGGAATGGGCCCTGCACCAGCGCACCCTCATCCCCATACCCCCCGAACCCCACCGGCTCATCGCCGACACACCCGCCGTGGTGATGCTCATCGTCCGGCTCACCTGAGCCACGCGACGTCCGTGCCCGCCCGGCACCCGCCCAGCAGCGAAAGAAAGGCACATGGCCAGCACACCGTCCCCCGCCCGCATACGCGCAAGGCGCCCGGTCACGGGCCGCGTGCAACCGCCCGCGACCGGATTCACGCGACGCCACCGCAAGACGGTGACCGCCCTTGGGGCCACACTCGCAGCGGCGTTGTTCTTCTTCGCCGGCGTGGGAGTCGCGACGATGGTGATCACGCAACAGATGAAGTCCAACATCGGCAAGCTCGCCGCCGGCTTCCCCGGCGGCGCCCAGCCACCCGGGGCAGCCGGCGGCCTACCGTTCGGCCCTCCGGCCCCGTTGGGCGGAACCGGCGAGGATCTCAAGGGCTGGGCGAAGGAGCAGGGCCTGCCCGACGGCCTGCCCGACCAGATCCTCGGGATGCTTCACCAGCGCTACCCAGGCGGCGCACCGGGGGCGGTGAAAGACAAGCTCAGCCAGCAGTTCGGCGGCTGAGGGCACTACCACCCGACCTTGCCTCCCCGACCGGACGGCGGGCGATCCATGTGCGTACGTGAAGGCTTGCCGCGCGCTGGGCGCCCGCATTCCGGATCCCCTGTGAACCGTCCCTGTGTGAGGAGACCCACCGTTGTCCTTCGGACCCCTGCATGAGTACGACGTGCCAAGCCCGGAGATCCAATCGGGAGCCGGGCACCGCGGCGACGTCGATGTCCTGGTCATCGGCGCCGGCCCCACCGGGTTGACCGCCGCTTGCGAAGCCCTGCGCCACGGCCTGAGCGTGCGCATCGTCGACCGCAAACCCGGCCGCTCCACCTTCTCCAAGGCGCTGGTCGTCCACGCCCGCACCCTGGAGATCTTCGAAACCATGGGCGTGGCCGAGCAGATCCTCACCGAAGGCGCCCGATTCACCGCTCTCAACGTGTACACCCGGCGCCGCCGCCCGGTACGCGTGGATCTGCTCGGCCTCCCCTGGGGCGACACGGCCTACCCCTTCTGGCTGTCCATCCCCCAGTACGCCACCGAACGCGTTCTCGAATCACACCTCAACCAAAGAGGCGGCAGGATCGAGTGGGGGGTCGAGCTGGACGAGATCCACAGCAACGGCAACCACGTCACCGTCACGCTCCAACACGGCACCTGGAGACGTGAGGTGACACGCGCACGCTGGCTCATCGGCTGCGACGGCGGCCGCAGCCGCGTCAGGGCCGCCGCCGGCCTGCGGCTGGAGCGCTCGGACGCCGGGGCGAACTTCGTCCTGGCCGACGTCAAGACCACCGCAGATCTCGTCGAAGACGAAGGGCACGTCTTCCTCGCGCCGGAAGGCATGCTGCTCATCGTGCCGATGCCCGAGCCGCGCCGATGGCGCATCATCGCGCATGCCCCCCAGGCCGGGCAGGATACGTCACTGCCCGTCGGCAAAGCCTTCCTCGACGACCTGATCCGACGGCGGTCGGGGATCACATTCGGCAGCCACGACGTAACGTGGACTTCCCAGTTCCAGCTCAGCCACGGCCTGGCCGACCACTACCGCCGCGGACGGGTCTTCCTCGCCGGAGACGCCGCCCACATCCACAGCCCGGTCGGCGGCCAGGGGCTCAACACCGGCGTACAGGACGCCCATAACCTGCTCTGGAAACTCGCAGCCGCGCGGCACATGCAACCCGGACTGGCCGACAGCCTCCTCGACAGCTACGAGGCCGAGCGGCGCCCTGTCGCCCACTCCATGGTCCGCCAAACCGCCCGCGCAACCAGCGCGCTGACCACACGCACACCCGCGCTCCGACACCTCCTCGCCACCCTCGCCCCCCACCTCCTCACCCGGCCCGCCACGCAGGCACGCCTGGGCCGTGGCGTCGGCATGCTGGACATCGGCTACCCGAACAGCCCCCTGGCGAACGCGGCACCCATGTCTCCCGGAGCCGGCCTGCGGATGCCGAACCTCGCACTGCGCGCCGGAGGCCGCCTCCACCAGCGGCTGAACCCGCTGGGCCACACCTGGATCGTGCATGGCCGCCCCGGCAGCACAGCCTCCGACCCCAGCGACCCGTGGTGGGCCGGCCTGCCTGTGGTCTTCCTCCCCGACGACCAACTCACCGAACCCCTCACCGGCCTGGCGCGAGTCACCCTCGTACGGCCCGACGGATACATAGCCGCGACCGGCGCGATCGCCGAAGCGGTCTGGTCCCAGCTGCCGACGTTCGCCCGCCCCTTCACTGTCATCTCGCACAACGGCAGCGGCCGCACCGCAGCCACCTGACCCCGTAAAGCAGCGCGTACCGTCGCGGTGGACCGGTCCCCGGTCATACGTCTTCGATCAGGTTCCGGTCGGGGCGTGCGGCTGCGGGAGCGCGCCGGAGCGTTCCAGGGTGGTGAGCCACTGGGTGACGACGGCGTCGATGAAGGTGTCGGTGACCTGTCCGCGGTCGAGGAAGAGCCGGGCGAGGACGGGCCCGTAGAGCATCGTGTACTCGTCGTCGTTGATCTGGACGCCGGAGGGTTCGAGCAGTTTGTTCAGCGCCGCGTGGCGGTCCTGGCCGATGCGGGCGAGGGCGTGGGCGCTGTCGGGGTCGTGGTCGGCCTGCGCGGTGACGGCGAGGACGGCGGTACGGATGGCGGGGTCGCTGATGCCGTTGCGCAGGCTTTTCAGCCAGGCGGTGGCCACGGCGCGCACGTCGCTGCCCGGCTCGGGGTAGTCGCCGAGGTCGGGGCCTTCGAGGATGAGGTCGAAGAGCAGGGCGGCGCGGTTGGCCCAGTGCCGGTAGAGGGTCTGGCGGGTGACGTCGGCCCGCTCGGCCAGCAGGGCGTAGGTCAGTCCGGTCGGCCCGACCTCGGGCAGCAGCTCGCGCGCGACGGTGAGGATGCGGGCGCGTGTGCGCTGGACGCGCGGGTTGCTGAGGGTCGGCTGGCGGCGGTGAACGGGCGTGGAGGACATGAGGCCATCCTACCTAAGAATCATACATAGCGTGTGATGATGGTCACGGCCGCCCGGACTTCACCAATCACACGTCCTGTGTGATACACAGGAAGAGCAATCACACGCACTGAATGATTCAGGGTGTGTGCAGTTTCCTTCCTTCCGGGAGTTCCTGATGTCCACTGCGATCACTTTCTCCGAGTACGGCGCGCCCGGCGTGCTGACACTGTCGGAGGTCCCGACGCCGGAGCCGGGCCCGGGCCAGGTCCGCGTCCGCGTGCGGGCCGCCGCCGTGAACCCGATCGACGTGCGGATCCGCGCGGGGATGATGCAGGGCGTCTTCCCTGTCGAGTTCCCGATGATCCCGGGCTGGGACGTCGCCGGTGTGGTCGACAAGGCCGGCGAGGAGGCGAGCTTCACGGTCGGCGACGAGGTCTTTGGCGTCGCCGCGGTCGGTGGCTACAGCGAGTTCGCGCTGCTGGACCGACCGTTCGCCAAGCCGAAGGAGCTGTCGTTCGAGACCGCAGCCGGCCTGATCACCGTCGGAGAAGCCGCCTACCGGGCCCTGGAGCACCTGGGGGTCGGGGCGGGTCAGACGCTGCTGATCCACGGTGCGGGCGGCAGCGTCGGCACCATCGCGGTGCAGCTGGCCGCCGCCCGCGGTATCGCCGTGGTCGGCACCGTCGCCGAGCAGGACGTCGAGCGCGTCAACCGTCTCGGCGCCACCGCCGTCCGCTACGGCGAGGGCTGGGTGGAGCGGGTGAAGGCCGCGGCTGCGGGCGGGGTGGACTTCGTGTTCGACGCCTCCGGCGCGGGCGTGCTCGCCGAGTCCGTCGCCCTGGCCGGCGACGCCGGCCGGGTCATCACCATCGCCGACCCGTCCTTCGCCCAGCACGGGGTGCGCTTCACCGGAATGGACCCGGCCGACCGGTTCCCCGAGGCCCTGCCGCAGCTGGCCGGCCTGATCGCCGCAGGCAAGCTCGACGTCCCGGTGTGGCGCGCCTACCCGCTCGCCGAGGCCGCGCAGGCCCACGCCGACATCGAAGCCCGCCGAAACGAGGGCAAGGTCGTCCTCCTCCCCTGACCCTGCAGCCCCCGTCTCGCGCGGGCAAGTGAGGCGGCCCCGGGCCGCGGCCGGGGCACGCCCGGACCGGCTGCGGCCCCGTCCGAAGCGTCCGTGACATCACCTGTCAGCCACGAGACGAGAGCGGAAAGCCGATGGCAGCCTGCACCACCCTCCCGCCACTGACGGCGGACGCGGACCTGGCCGCCGCGTTCGAGGTCCTTGGCCAGAAGTGGAACGGCATCATCCTGCACACCCTGGCCACCCGGCCCGCCCGCTACGGCGAACTGCGCACCGCGATCCGCCCGATCAGCACCAAGATGCTCGCCGCGAGGCTGCGTGAACTCGTCGACGCCGGGCTGGTCACCCACGCCCAACTGCCCCCCGGTCCTGCCACCTACACCCTCACCGCCGACGGCCGGGCCCTGCTGACCGCCCTGGAGCACATCCGCACCTGGTGGCAGCAGCGCATCCCCGCCACCCCACCCATCTCTTGACCCTCAAGGAACGATCCGCCATGTCAACTCGCCACCTCCCCGAGCCCACGTTCGCCCGTACTCGCCTCGGCTCAGGCCCCGGCCTGGTCCTCGCCCACGGCGCCGGCAGCAGCCTGGCCAACACCTACGGGCCCATCCTGGACCAACTGGCCGCCCGCCACACCGTCGTCGGCATCGACTACCCCGGCAGCGGCGACACCCCCCGTTCCGCCACGCCGCTGTCGGTGGACGACCTGGCCGACCAGCTCGTCGCCGCGGCCGACGCCGAAGGACTCGGCCGCTTCGCCCTGTCCGGGTTCTCTCTCGGCGGCCCGGTCGCGATCCGCGCCGCCGCCCGGCACCCCGAGCGCGTCACCGCGCTCGTGCTGACAGCCACCTTCCCCCACCGCAGCAACCGCCTCGCCCTCGCCTCCTCCGTATGGCGGAAGATCGCTGCTTCGGGCGACCAGCAGATGCTGGCCGAGTTCCTCGTCATGATGTCGCTGGGCACGCAGGCGCTGGAGTCGATGTCTGCTGAGCAGTTGCAGCAGACCCTGGGCTTCGCCGCCGCCACCGCCGCCGACGGCACCCCCGAGCAGGCCGACCTCGTCGGCCGGGCCGACGTCCGCGAGGACCTGGCCGGCATCACGGTGCCCACCCTGGTGATATCGACCTCCGACGACTGGTTCACCTCGACCGCGCTGCACCGGCAGATCGCCGAGACGATCCCCGGCGCCGAACTCGCCGAACTCGCCACCGGCCACCTCCCCATGGTCGAACTCCCCGAGGAATGGCTGCGCCTGATCACCGACTTCCTCGCCAAGCACAGCCAGTCGGGCTGAGGAGACCCTCCGCCACTGCACGGTGATGACAGCACAGCGGCATAGCGTGCGATACCCGCAGACGCCGATGCGCCGTCAGTTCCGTCCTGGGTGCCTGCCCGGCCTCGATCCGCCCGGGCAGGCATCCAGGTCCCATCCCCGATGAAATGGAGAAGCATGACCACGGCATTCGACCCGATCGACCTGGGCGGCCTGCGGCTGGCCAACCGCATCGCGATGGCTCCGCTGACCCGCAGCCGCGCCTACGGGCCTGGGGCGAGTCCGACCCCGTCGATGGCGACGTATTACGCACAGCGCGCCGGTGCCGGACTGATCATCAGCGAGGCCACCCAGCCGTCGCTGGTCGGCCGGGGCTACCCCGACACCCCAGGGCTGTACTCCGCCGGGCAAGTACAGGCCTGGCTGCAGGTGACCGAGGCGGTACACCGCGAGGGCGGGGTGATCTTCGCCCAGCTGCAGCACGTCGGCCGGATCGGCGATCCCGGCCTGCTGCCCGACGGGCTCCGTTTCCTCGCGCCGTCGCCCATCGCCGCTGCCGGCCAGGTCTACACCGCGCACGGCCTGCGGGACCTCGTCACCCCGGTGGAGATGACCGAGGCAGACATCGCCCAGACCATCGCCGATTTCGCCCACGCCGCCCGCAACGCGATCGCGGCGGGCTTCGACGGGGTCGAACTGCACGGCGCCAACGGCTACCTGCTGCACCAGTTCCTCGCGACCAACGCCAACCAGCGCACCGACGGCTGGGGCGGCTCGGTGGAAGGCAGGATCCGGTTCACCGTCGAGGTCACGCGCGCGGTCGCCGACGCCATCGGCGCACACCGCACAGGCTTGCGGATCTCCCCGAACAACCCCAACTACGACATCACCGAGGACGGCTACCACGACACCTACCAGGCGCTGGTGGAGGCGATCGAGCCGATAGGGCCGGCCTACCTGCACGTCCTGGAAGAACGCGACATCCGGGACCTGACGTTGCAACTGCGCAAGCACTTCAGCGGCACCTTCATCCTCAACCCCCACACCCCGGGGCGCCCCACTGGCGTTCCCGAACTCGCCCTGATCGAGGACGGCACCGCCGACTTGATCGCCTACGGCGCCCAGTTCATCGCCAACCCCGACCTGCCCGCCCGCCTCGCCGTCGGCGGCCCCTTCAACACACCAGAGCGGGCCACCTACTACGGCGGCGACGAACGCGGCTACACCGACTACCCCACACTCACCGACTGACGGCGAGGATCAGCCATGGCATCGCCCCCAGTGCCGTTGTACGCACTCTCCAACCGACTGGCGCTTTCGCCTTCCCGGGAAGTAGACAGCCTGCCGGGCAGTTGCCCGATCGCGGGGAACCGCCGGGCCACGCGCGCACCAGCGCACCAGCCGCGATGCCGGAACACCCCAAGGAACCGCTGCAGCTGATCACCGCCTGCCTCACTAGGGCACACCGCCCGACCCTGTCTCGCGGTCTGTCCTGGTGAGGGTGGCCTCGACCCCTGACATCCAGATGCGAGATCCATCAGGGATCGGGGGCGGTTCTCTCGTTCGAATCATCTCTTTCCCAAGGAGTCTTTATGCCCATTGCGATCACCTTCTCGCGCTACGGCGACCCGGACGTCCTCACCGTCTCGCAGGTCGAGCTGCCCCAGCCGGGGCCGGGCCAGGTGCGGGTCCGCGTGCGGGCAGCGAGCGTCAACCCGATTGACGCGAAGATCCGCTCCGGCATGATGGAGGGCATCGTGCCTGCCCAGTTCCCGGTGTTCCTGGGTCTGGACGTCTCCGGCGTCGTGGATGCCGCCGGTGCGGACGCCAGCGCAGCGGTGGGAGATGAGGTCTTCGGTGTCGTATCCGGTGTCGCATCCAGTGGTGGCTCCGGTGACGCGTCCGGTGGCGGCTACGCCGAGTACGCCATCCTTGGCCAGCCGGTGGCCAAACCGGAGCGGCTGTCGTGGGAGCTCGCCGCAGCCCTGCCTGTCGTCGGTACGACTGCGTTTCGGGTGCTGAAGCAGCTGGGTGTCCACTCGGGCGAGACGCTGTTGATCCACGGTGCCGGCGGCAGCGTCGGGACGATCGCCGTCCAGCTCGCCGTCGCGCGCGGTATCACCGTCATCGCAACGGCCGGCGAGCACGACCACGAACGTCTTGCCACGCTCGGCGCGACGCCCGTGGCCTACGGCGACGGCTGGATGGACCGCGTCAAGACCGTCGCCCCGAACGGCGTGGACGCCGTCTTCGACGCTGCCGGCGCCGGGGTGCTCGCCCACTCCGTCGGCCTGACCGGTGACAGGACGCGTGTCATCACCATCGCGGACATAACAGCCGCAGTGCACGACGTGCGGCTCAGCCGCAACAACCCCGCAGACCGCAGCTATGCGGCTCTGCCGGAACTGGCGGACCTGGCCACGTCCGGCAAGCTCACCCTCCCGATCTGGCGCACCTACCCACTCGCCGAGGCGGCCCAAGCGCACGCTGATCTCGAAGCCCGCAGCAACCGCGGAAAGATCGTCTTGCTGCCGTGACCGAGCCGGGCGCCACCCGCCGACGCCTGGCCGAACGCCTTCGACTCCTGGCCGGCGAAGCAACTGGCCGTCTTCGCCACCGAGGTCGTCCCAGCCGCCAAGGACGACCTGCGGCCTGAGCATGCGGCGCCTGCGACCAGTCACAGACCCGTGCCGCTGGATTTTCGGCGCTCTCTTTCCCCCTTTATGTCTCCCAAATGGTAAGGAGCCGACATGGCCAACGAGTTGAACCACATCATCGTCCACTGCCGCAACCGGCGGGAGTCCGCCGCGTTCCTGGCCGACCTGATGGCCGCCTCCGCGCCGGTCGAGTGGAGCCGCTTCACCCAGGTCACCACGTCGAACGGCGTCGGCATCGACTTCGCCGACGACCTGGTCCCCCACGCCGACATCAATGAAAGCCACCTCGCCTTCCTGGTGACCGAAGAGGAGTTCGACGGCATTCTGGCGCGCCTGAAGAAGGACTCCATTCCCTTCTGGCCCAACCCGGCCAAGTCCGTCGAAGGCGAGATCAACCACGACTTCGGCGGCCGCGGCCTCTACACACTCGACCCAGGAGGCACGATCATGATCGAGTTCATCACCACTCCCTACGGCGACATCCCCTCGCACCGGACCACCCCGGCGTCGTACACGTCGGACAACACTGCCCACGAATGAGGACGCTGCAAGAGCGGAAGGGCCCGGACGCAGCGAAGGAGCCGGCCGACTGCCGTAGCTGGTCCCCACGCCGCCACGGGAACCGGCGCGCGAGGTGAGCAGTCCTCGGACATTCCCCCTGCCTGCCCGG
The DNA here is from genome assembly GCF_000497445.1 of Streptomyces roseochromogenus subsp. oscitans DS 12.976. Taxonomy (NCBI): domain Bacteria; kingdom Bacillati; phylum Actinomycetota; class Actinomycetes; order Kitasatosporales; family Streptomycetaceae; genus Streptomyces; species Streptomyces roseochromogenus. The sequence goes on from NZ_CM002285.1 coordinate 9,530,619, forward strand.
CCGCGATCCGGGGGCCGGGCAGGCACCCATGATTCAACCCCTGACGGCAGCCCGAGCATCGCCTGATCGTGTGCCTGGATCCCTCCGGAGCTCAAAGTGAAATCCGACATGCAACACCCCGCCACCGAGCGTTCCGACGCAGCCCGAAACCGGGCCCGTCTGCTGGAAGCAGCCACTCGATTGGTCGCGGAACGAGGAGCCGAGCACGTGACCATGCAGGCGGTCGCGGAGGAAGCCGGGGTCGGGAAGGCCACGCTCTTCAGACGGTTCGGCGACCGCAACGGCTTGCTCCTCGTCCTGCTGGGCGAAGCCGAGACACGGTTCCGGACTGCCTACACCGCAGGCCCACCTCCCCTGGGACCTGGAGCACCCGCCGCAGCCAGGCTGACTGCCTTCGGCAATGCGCTGATCGACCGCACAGCAGCAGACTCCGACCTCGGCATCGCCCTTGGTCGCCAGCTACCCCTCGAAATTCGCTGCACATCCGACACGGGGAAGGACTTCCACCGTCATGTCTCGTCACTTCTACGGGAGTCAGGCGCGGACGGGGACTGCGACATGCTCGCTTACGCACTGCTCGGCTTTATGAGCGTCGAAGTGTTGGACTTCCTGCGGCAGGAAGGTGCGGTACCTGCAGCCCGCCTGCAGGCTACCTGGGAAGACCTCGTCCAACGCCTGGCGCGGCCGTAGCGAGCCACCCGCTGGCGTTCGCGTGAACGTACACGTGGCGTAAGCCGACCTCAACACCCAGGGACGCCCCGCTCATCGCCGTTCGTGCAGGTCGTGTACCTCGTCCTCAGCGAGCTCGCGCCACCCGTCCATGGCCCTCATGATGCCGACCCGGCCGCGGCCGGATCACGCGGCCTCGGGCTCGCTTGAGGTTCCGTGACAGCAGCGCGGGCAGGCTGGGCGCGACGTGGCTTCGTTCAGACCTGGGTGGGGCCGGGTTCTCGATCTGTGCCTTCGGCGGTGTGCAGGTGGGCGGTGAGGTCTTCGCGGGTGGGGGGTGGGGGGAGTGGCCGGGCGCCGTCCGGGCGCAGTCCGTCGAGGAAGATGCGCACGTGGCGGGTGGCGAGGGTGGTGGCCTGTTCGGCGGGGAGGTGGGGCAGGGGGCGGCACGCGAGTGCGCCGGTGGTGATCAGGTCCACCGCTGTCACGTCGGGACGGACCGCGTCCTGGGCGCGGGCGACGGCCAGGATGTCTTCCAGGGTGGCTGCGGTCCGGCGTTGCAGTTCGAGGGCTTGGGTGTCGTCGATGACGGGGCCGCCGATCAGGGGCAGGACGAGCATGTCCCGTTCGTCGACCAGGCGCAGCAGCATCTTCTCGATGGCGGCCAGTGGGTCCTGGGGTGCGGTCTCCAGCGCGTCGTGGGCGGTCTGGACTACCAGGGTGAAGCCGTCGAGGACGACCTGCCGGATGAGGGCGTCGCGGTCGGGGAAGCGCCGGTAGAGCGTGGCGATGTTGACTCCTGCGCGGCGGGCGATCTCGTCGAGCGGGGCGGCGGTGCCCAGTTCCCGGAAGGCGCTGCGCGCAGCGGCCAGGACCTGGGCGCGGTTGCGTGCGGCGTCTGCCCGCAATCGCGGTGTGCCGCCGTCTGGGGATGCGTTGCGGGTCACCGTGGGCTCTTCCTGCGTTGTCTGTACTGGTGGACGCATCGAGGTTACGTCAGTGGCGGGCTTCACAGACAGATTAAGTGAAGTATTTCCTGCGGTTAGTGTTACGGTGAAGACACCGGCCTGGGGGCGCCGCGGGAGGACGCCTTTGAACATGCGGGTGTCCGTGCCCGTGCGGGTCGGCCTTCGCCCGGGCGCCGCAGGTGTCGTCCGCGGCGCTCCCCCCTGCGTATCGCGAGAGAAGAAAGTGGTGGCATCCGTGCAGATTGCGCGTTTCGAAGGCAAGGCGGCAGTGGTCACCGGTGGCAGCCGGGGTATCGGCGCGGCCGTCGCAAGGCGACTGGCCGCCGAGGGAGCCTCGGTGGCGATCGGCTACCGGGGCAACCAGGAGGCGGCGGACGCCCTCGTCGCCGAGCTCACAAGCAACGGCGGACGGGCGATCGCCGTACAGGCCGATGTCGCCGACCCGCACCAGACGGGCGCGCTGATGGAGCGGGCGGTGGACGAGTTCGGCCGACTGGACGTGCTCGCCTCCTGCGCCGGCATCGAGCACTTCGACGCCCTGGAGAAGATCACCCCGGCCGACTTCGACCGCGTCTTCGCCGTCAACACCCGCGGGCAGCTGTTCGCCGCCCAGTACGCCGCCGCCCACATGCCAGAAGGCGGCCGGATCGTTCTGACGTCCTCCGTCAGCGCTTCGCGAGCGATCTTCGGCCATACCCTGTACGCCGCGAGCAAGGCAGCGGTGGAGTCGATGGTGCTGAACCTGTCCGCCGAACTCGGGCAGAAGAAGATCACCATCAACGCGATCGCCCCCGGCGGCACCGCCACCGACATGGCCGCAGAACATGGAACCAGCTATCAGCACCCCGAGCAGATCGGCAAGCTCTCCATGACCGACTGGCTCAACACCCAGGTCGCCCTCAAGCGGCTCGCGGAGCCGTCCGAGGTGGCCGCCGGGTACGCCTTCCTCGCCTCCGACGACGCGGCCTACATGACCGGGCGCACCCTCCAGCTCGATGGCGGGCTCTTCTAGCCCGCCCCAGGGCATCGAATCCGCCGGCACCGCTCGTCCTTCCGCAGCCCCATGGGGGATGCAGCCCGCCAAGGGCCGCCACGCGGAGGAGGGGCAGCGACAACCGTACGACCGCCTCGCCCCGATCGCCTGGCGGTAGCAGGTGGGTGGGCGGTCACGACCTCGGAGAGAACACGCCGTCGGCCCGCCCGGCTTCCGCCTGCACACCGAGCGCGCGGACCACGGCGGGCCCTGACCGAGATCCCCCGCGCACACCGCGGATACGCAGAAAGCCCCTCCCTCTATGCAGCACAGCACCGAACTCCCTCCCGCCCCGCCGCCCGACCCCGCACTCCACGCCCCCGGCAGGCGCCGGGCGGCCGGTCACCCCGCGCACTCCCGGCACGCGCTGGCCGATACCGAGCCCGGCATCCCCGCCCCCGTGCTCGCGGCCGCTGCCGCAGCCCGCAAGGCGATGCTCGTGCCGGTCGTCACCGCACTGGCGATCGGCACCATATTCGTCGCCGTCTACCTCGCGGCGTTCCATGCCCCCTCGGCACATCACCAGCCGCTGGGTATCGCCGCATCCGACCAGATGGCCGCCCGTACCGAACTCGCCCTCAACACCGCAGACCCCAGCGCCTACACCTTCTACCGCTACCCGGACGCGGAGGCCGCGCGCCAGGCCATCGCCCATGACAAGATCCCTGCCGCGCTCGTCGCGGACGGCCACCATCTGCGTCTGCTGGCGGCCGGTGCGCAGGGCCCCTCCACCGTCTCCAGCCTGGCCGCCGCGGTGAACCAGGCGGTCGGTCATCCCGTTCCCATCAAGGACGTGCGGCCGCTGGTGGCCGGAGACGCTCGCGGGCTGTCTCCCTTCTATGCCGCGTTCGGAGTGGTACTCGCCGGGTTCCTCTTCGCGGTGTCCTCCTACCAGATCGCCCCACGCCTGCGGCTGGCCGCCCGGGTCGCGTCGATGATGGTCTTCTCCGCCGCCTCCGGCGCGGCGGTGGCACTCATCGCACACACCGCCATGAACGCGCTACCGGCGTCCTTCTTCACAGTCGCCGTCGTGGTGGGACTGCTGGCGTGGGCGACCGCCGCCGCGACCGGGGTGATGCTGCGGCTGTTCGGACCGATCGGCATGCCGGTGGCCTCCGTGGTGCTGCTGACCTTCGGCAACGCCACCTCCGGCGGCATCCTGCCCGCCACCTTCCTGCCGACGTGGCTCTCCCCGCTGGCCCAGATCCTGGCTCCGGCGGCCGCGATCCACGCTCTGCGTGGGGCCGCCTACTTCCACAACGCCCACCTCGCGGCCGCTCTGCTCACCATGAGCGCCTGGGTCGTCGGCTGCCTGGCGCTGCAGTACGTTCTGGACTGGGTCGCCGCACGCCGCGCTGCGGCTCCGGCCTCGCTCCACACCGCCGCGGCCGCCCGCTGAAGGCCCTACAAGATCACCTGATTCTTGCCGGGCCGGGGGGTGAGGCGGGACGCCATCCCTTCCCCGGGGGCTGGCCCTGCCGGACGTCCCGGCGTCGCAGCCCCGCCTTCGTCCTTCGGGTGGAGGCCGTGAACGGATTCGTCTGTCCCTCTCGCTGCGCCGTCCCGGGCAGCCAGGGGAGGGCTCCGTACGTGACCGATCGTGGTAGTCCCTTTGGTCCGTAAGGAAACTCGCTGCGGCACTGACCTGCGGCAACTGCGGGCGATGCCCCGCCACGAGCAGATCACCCAGCACTTCCGCATTCAAGGATGGTCCGGCATCGCCAAATGGGGCGGTGTCTCGATGCGCACCATCATTGACCTGGTCAAGCCCCAACCCGGGGCGAAGTGGGTCGTCTTCTACTCCCTCGGGCGACGGCCCGGACAAGGGCCAGCTGCAGGTAGCGTTTGCGGCATGACCGCAGGCGCTTGAGCAGCGTCACGAAGGAGACGGCGCCCTGCGGTGCCGTTGCCCCACGCGCCAGACAGGTCCAACTGCGCGTGCCGGTCGACCACGTCGCCGATCGCCCCGTTCAACCGGGCGGTCGTCACGTGCCTCCGCGCGGCGACGGACAGCTCGTGGCCGCTGATCCCGGGGACGTCCCGCGCGGCCTCCGCGTACCCGAGGCTGGTTAAGACCGAGCACCCGCACCCGCGCCTCACCAAGCGTGACGCCGAAAGACGTCACCAAGCCGCCGATTGCGCATCAACCGTCGACAGCCCCGCGCCGCCACCCTGCGTACGTCAGCACCACAGCAGGTCGAAGGTCCGTCGTTGCTAACGGATCCGCGGACCCTAGATCGGCGAAGGTGCCGGAGTTCCTGACCTGGTGCGAGCGCGCCCGCATTCCGGTGGTCAGCCTATGGGCTCTGTCCACGGACAACCTGCGCCGCAGTCCCCAGGAAGTCGCGGCGCTCCTCGACATCATCGTAGACCGCCTGTAGCACATGGCAGCGCGGCACCCCTGGAGGCTGCGCCCCATCGGCCAGCTCTCCTGCCTACAGCCGTGGCGGATCAGCTCCGCAAGATCGAGGAGGCCACTGCCGCTGCGCCCGGACTGCTCGCCAACATCGCCATCGCCTACGACGGGCGCGCGGACATCGTCGCCGCCGTGCATAAACTCCTCGCCCTTGGTCTACCCGCGCACTGCGGCATCGACGACGTAGAGCGGCTCCTTGCCGACCGGCTGTCGACGGCGGGGCTGCCCGACCCGGACCTGCTCATCAGGACATCCGGCGAGTTACGCACCTCCGGCTTCCTGCTCTGGCAAGGAGCGCAGGCCGAGCTGTACTTCACTGCGACTCCCTGGCCCGAGATCCAGGAACACGACCTGCTCAAGGCGCTGGCCGCCTACCGCTCCCGCCACCGCCGGTTCGGCAGGTAGCAGGATTCCCCGTGCTCACCGGTCCCCCACCAGCTCATGGACTGGACCGCAGATGCACCATCCACCGGGAGGAGAAATCGGAGTTGACTGGGTTCGACGACTATCTGGAAATGCAGGCGGACAGTGAGGCAGGAGAGTCTCTCCGCAAGGAGGAGTATGGGCGGATGGTGGAGACCTACTACTCCTTCGCCACCGACTTCTTCCAGTTGATGTGAGGAAAGTCCTTCCACTTCGCGCCCCGCCGCCGGGGGGAGTCATTCAGGGCGTCCCTTACGCGCTACCAGTGCTGGCTGGCCTCCCGAATCGGTCTGGGCCCGGGCATGAAGGTCGCGGACTTCGGGTGCGGCGTGGGCGGACCGATGCGAGGCATTTCCCGCTTCTCCGATGCATCCATCACAGGAATCACGATCAGCCCTGAACAGGTGGCCCAGGGCACCCGGCTGAACCGCAAGGCCGGCATGGACCGTCACTGCCGGATCATCTGGGGCCACTACCTCCAACCTCCATTCCACGACGGCGAGTTCGACGCAGCATACGAGGTGGAAGCCATCATCCACTCCCCGGACCACAGGGCCGTCTACGAACACGTCCACCGCGTTCTGCGCCCCGGAGGCGTGTTCGGCGGCTACGCCTGGTGCATGACCAACCGGTACGACCCCGGGAACCCGGAACACCGGCGCATGAAGCGGGGCATCGAGCGGGGCACCGCCCTCTCCGACATCCCCACCACCAGGTTCGTCGACAAGGCCCTGCAGGAGGTGGGCCTCGAACTGCTTGAGACCCAGGACCGCATCGAGCTGTGCGACCCGGAGACTCCCTGGTACCTGCCGTTGACCGGCCGTGACCGCGACCCCCGGTACCTGCTGTTCTCCAAGCCCGGCCGCTTCGCCCTGGACAGACTGACCGCGGCCGGGGAGCGGGCCCGGCTCCTGCCGACGAGCACCACGAAGATCACCGAGGTCGTCATGGGGGCGGTTGACGCCCTGGCCGAGAGCGGAAGGGCCGGCATCTTCACCCCCTCCTACTTTTACCTCTGCCGCAAGCCGACCCGGTGACGTGGGAGGAACTCGACAATGGGCTCGGGTCTACAGGCACCCGAACTTCCCTATCCCAACGGCTGGTTCGCTCTGGCCTACAGCAGTGAACTTCCGCGGCGGAAAGTGCTGCGTCGGCGCCTCATGGGCGAGGACGTCGTGCTCTACCGCACCACGAGGGGAACACCGCGGGCGGTCGGCGCCCACTGCCCGCACCTGGGTGCCCACCTCGGTCACGGGGGCCGGTCGAGGGGGAGGATATCGTCTGCCCCTTCCACGCCTTTGCCTTCGGCCCGGACGGCAGGTGCGTACGGTCCGGCTATGGCAAGCGAACCCCCAGGATGTCACTGAAGACCCTTGAGGCCCGCGAGGTAAACGGTGCGGTCATGGTGTGGTGGGACAAGGAGGGGCGAGCCGCAACGTGGGAAGTGCCGGAGCTGCGCATCGCTGGCTTTCCCCGGCCGATCGAGCACACACGTACGTTGACGGCCTATCCGCAGGACGTCAACGAGAACGCCTTCGACGTGGGTCACTTCCCGACCCTGCACGGCTACCAGGAAGCACGGGTGGACGCCGTCGAATTCGACGGGCCCCGGTCGCGCTCATGCCTCGTGACCAGGCGCCGCTTCCCACTGGCGGGGGCCCTACGGTTCGTCATATACGCCCAGGGCTACGGAGTCGGACTCACCCGCGCCTTGGCAGACATCCCACAGATCCGCAGCCAGGCCGACTCCTACATCTTCTCCACCCCCACCGGCCCGCGCGCCATGGAATTCCGGGTGTCCGCCAGCCTGAAATGCCCCATCTCGATGCGCCAGGCCTCCGGCGGCCGAGCGACGGCCGCCCTCGCCTTCTCCTGGCTCCTCACCCACCTGCTGGGCCCCACCGTGCGCCACGATCTTGTCAACGACTATCCGATCTGGAACCACAAGGTCTACCTGCCCCAGCCTCGTCTGGCCGAGGGGGACGGCCCCATCAGCCGCTATCGGCAATGGGCCCAACAGTTCTACGCCTGAAATCGCACCAGAAATACAAAGCAACCCGTCGGTCAGCACCCGAATCCAGCCAACAAGCCCCGGCGGGTCTGTACGGTCAACGGCTCTGCACACTGTCGTGCCGAGAGTTCGCACACTCCCGCTTCGACCGCACGATCGAATTTTTATGTAAAAGCCTGTTCAGCGCGCTGACACCCCTCCCTGGCCGGGACGCGGAAGGACGCTTTCGTACTGGCTCGCTGGCCGCTATCCCGCAGCTGCTGGACCGCCGCCGGACGACCCTGAATACCGAAGCCGAACCGGCGGTTGAAGTGCCATCAGCACAAAAACATAAGCTGCACATAGTGTCGGTGGATGCGAGACTGGCGCGGAGCATGAGCGCCGGGGAACTGACGCTGGGGCACTGCTGACGCGGCTGGTGGAGCGGGAGCGGGAGATCGCTGCGCAGGCCGAAGCAGCCCGGGAGAAGATCGCGGAGCTGACCGCACTGCTGGACGGATTCGACACCGCCGCCTAGGAGATCCGCATCACTCGCAAGACGCTGCTGGAGCTGCCCGATTCGCCACCACCCGTGCCGCCGCCGCGAAACTGCCGGACCATCCGGCCTACCAGCAGATCATGGCCGTATTCGCCGCGGCCGATGCCCCGCTGCGAGCGCGGGCGGTGTGCGAGGCGATGGACCTGGAGATAGCTCTCAGCGACGTCAACAACGTCCGCCTGAAGATCAAGCGGCTCGCTGAGCGGGGGATCCTGGCCGAGACCGAGCAGGGGCTGTTCACCCTGCCACGGCCGTAGCCCTCCGGCGGGCCGCAACCAGCCTGCTCAGCCAACCGAAAGGCCAACCCGGGCATCACCTTAAGCGCCGCCCTCTGGGGGCGTTCGGTCGCGCCGATGAGCGGACACGTCGTCCTGCCGGCTCGCCGAGAAAACCCGTTGCGAGTGACCCGCATCGGATGTCTGATTGGTCGGCCACCGATCAGGGGAGGGAACATGAGGACGTCGCTGCCCACCCCCTCGTTGCGTACCGCTTGCCTTCGACTGCGTGCCTTCGAAGACGCGGATGCGAACGACCTTTTCGCACTGCACAGCAGCGCCTACGTGCTGCGCTACTGGGACGCCCCACCGTGGAGCGAACGCGTGCGCGCCGAGAACTTCATCACGGCTTGCCGGCAGATGGCACAGGAGGGCAGCGGGGCGCGGCTGGCCGTAGATCGTGTCTCCGACGGGGCGTTCATAGGCTGGTGCAGCCTGAACAGGTGGAATCCGGACTACCGCAGCGCGTCGCTTGGCTACTGCTTTGACGATGCAGTGTGGGGCCACGGCTACGCGACCGAGGCCGTGCGCGCTTTGCTGCGGTGGGCATTCGACACGCTGGACCTCAATCGCGTCCAAGCTGAGACCGATACGCGCAACGTGGCATCTGCCCGCGTGCTCGAGAAGCTCGGCTTCGCGCGTGAAGGGACGTTGCGGGAAGACTGCGTCGTCAACGGCGAGGTCTCTGACTCGTGGGTCTACGGGCTGATCAGGCGGGAGTGGCGGCCGTCGTCCGAGTCGGTTCCCGCCCACTGAGTTCCGTCGCTCGGCACCCGGTATCGGCTAACCGTAAGCAACTGATCACTGCGCCTCATCCACTTCCCTGGACACAACCCCGTCGCCGAGGAGGCGTGGCCGGAGGCGGGCAGGTGGTCAGGGGTGTTCCACCTGTCAGCCCCGGCCATGGCCGGGATGACCCGTCCGGCCACACCGAGGATCTCGGCGTCGACGCCCGGAGCTGCTTCAGCCCATTGCGTTCTCAAGCTGTGTCAGCTCCCCTGGGCTCAGCTTGAGTTCAGCGGCCTGGGCCGAGTCGGTGATTGAGGTCGGGCGGCTGGCTCCCGGCACTGGGATCACCGTGGGGGAGCGGCTCAGCAGCCAGGCCAGGGCGATCTGCTGCGGGCTGACGCCACGCTCGGCCGCGATGCGGTGGAAAGCGGTGCCGGTAGGGGTCGGGCAGGAGGGGCCGTCGAGAGAACTGGGGGAGATGCCGCCGAGGGGACTCCAGGGCAGGAACGCCAGGCCCAGCTGTGCGCTCAGCTGCAGCTCGGGTTCGCTGTCCCGGATGGCGGGCGAGTACTGGTTCTGTACCGAGACGAGTCTGTCGCCGAGAATCTGATGCGCCAGGCGGATCTGGCTGATGGTCACGTTCGAAATGCCGGCAGCACGGATCGTGCCGGCGTCGAGCAGGTCGCGCAGGGCGCCGACGGACTCCGCCCAGGGCACTGCCGGGTCCGGCTTGTGCAGCTGGTACAGGCCGATGGCTTCGCCCCCCAGTCGCCTGGCGGAGGCTTCGGCGGCGCGCTTGAGATGTTCCGGGGTGGCGGTCACGGTCCAGCTGCCGTCTCCGGGCCGTCCGCGGCCGCCCTTGGTCGCGATCAGGACCTCGGTGGTGTCGCCGCCGTAGCTTGCCAGGGCACGGGCGATCAGGAGTTCGTTGTGGCCCACCTCGTCAGCGTGCCAGTGGTAGCTGTCGGCGGTGTCGATGAGCGTGACGCCGGCGTCGAGGGCGGCGTGGACGGTGGCGATGGCCCGCGTCTCGTCCGGGCGGTCCTCGATGGACAGCGGCATGGCGCCCAGGCCGATGGCGCTGACGGTGGTGTCGGCGATGGTGCGGTACTGCATGGCGGTTCGTATTCCTCAGACGGTGGGGGCGGCGGATGCGGTGAGGGCTTCGGCGACGGCGCCGGGCAGCCAGTCGGCAGTACGGGAGAAGGCGAAGCCCAGCTGTTTTGCACGGGTGTTGCTCATGGCGTAGTGGCGGTCGAAGGAGAACGGTGAGGCGGTCTCGCCTGCCGCGACGGTGCGGTAGACGGGCTCGCGGCCAGTCTGCTCGGTGACGATCGCGGCCAGGTCGCGCACGTCGAGCAGGCCGTCGGAGCAGGCGTTGACCGGACCGGTGAATCCGGTGCGGGTGGCCGCCCACAGCAGCAGGTCCGCCAGCTCCTCGTGGTGGATGAACACCGTCGATAGTGGCTTGGCGTGCACGGCGATCTCGTCGCCCTGCGCGATGCGCTTGGTGTAGTACGCGAGGCGGCCGGTGAATTCCTGCCTGCCGCCGCCGAGCACGTGCGCGCTGCGCACAGAGGCGAACGCGAAGCTGCCGTCCCGGGTGAGGACGGCCTCCGCCTGGCGCTTGCCCTCGGCGTAGTGGTCCTCCAGGTATGCCTCGTCGTGCCAGGGCAGGTCCATGGCCACCAGCCAGGTGGCCGGGTCCACGATCTCCTCCGGCACCGGGGTGCCCGTCGGCGTGGTCGGCAGCGCGGCGGTCGCCGGGTCGTAAACCTCGATCGTGGAGGTCATGACGTAGCGCCGGGTGCGGCCGGCGAAGGCGCGGGCCGCGATCACGGCCTGTACGGGGGTGTAGCAGACTTGATCGACCACCACGTCGAAGGTACGAGAGCCGAGCGCGGCGACGAGAGCGGCCTCGTCGTCGCGGTCGACCAGAAGGTGCTCGATACCGGTGGTCGGCCGAGAGGAGCCACGGTTGATCACGGTGATCTGGTGACCGGCCGCCTGCAGGCGCTCGACCAGGAGCTTTCCGAAGTAGCGGCTTCCGCCGATGACGCAGACTCTTTGCATGCCCCCACCTTGGCCACCTAATGTCATCAGCAGAAGTGGCGGCTTGCTGGAAGCGTGTTAAGGAAAACTGTTGATCGACGTGCAGCGGCTCCGAGTCCTACGGGCGGTGGCGGACCATGGCAGCTTCAGCAAGGCGGCCGCGGCTCTCCACCTCACCCCCTCCGCCGTCTCCCAGCACGTAGCGGTGTTGGAACGCAGCCTCGGTGCCCAGGTCGTGGCTCGCAGCACGCGCGGGGTCACTCTCACTCAGGCCGGCCAGATCATGGTCGGGGCCGCCGAGTCCGTCGCAGCCGAACTCGAACAGGCGAAGCAGCGGGTCGAGCAGCTCAGTACGGGCCGCGTACAGCTCACCGTCGCCACTTTCACCAGCGGCGGTCGGCACCTGCTGCCCAGGGCTCTCCCTCGGCTCATGGCAATCCATCCCCGCACCCAGCTCCACGTCAGGGAGGGCGAGCCCGAGGACACCTTGCCCCTTGTCCGTCAAGGCGCTGTCGACCTCGCTCTCGCCTACCACTTCGACGGCCCGCTGCCCGTTGGGCCGGGCCCGAGCGCCAGCCTGCAGTGGACCTCACTCCTGGAAGATCCCCTGCACGTCGTCATGCCCGAGGAGCACCGGCTCGCCGACCGCGAGTTGCTCGACATCGCCGAGTTGGCAGCCGAGCCCTGGGTGGTCGGCTGCCTCAAGACCGAGGCATACCTGCGCCGCTACGCCGAGCGCGCCGGCTTCGAACCGGAAGTTCGCGCCACTACCACCGACTACTTCTTCGCCCGTTCCCTTGTCGCCGCGGGAATGGGGATCTCCCTGATCCCTTCCATCGCGCTCGTTCCGACAGTGCCGGGCCTACGGGCCGTCCCGATCGAGCCGCCGACTCCGACCCGGCACATCGGCGTTGCCACGATCGGACGCCGTCACGACCGCTCACACGTCACGACGTTCATCGAGGCCCTCCGCGAGCAGGCGACGTATCAATCAGAAATCCCCGAACAACGACTGCCAGCGGCAGCTCAGCCACCGGCAGTCCTGCGTGACTGACCGGACGTCCCTCTCTGGCCAGCCCAGTAACATTCAGACGTAGCTGCCGGCGCCCCCGCAAAGCTGATCACAGCCTGAACCCGCGGCCATCGGTACATAGCGAAACGGTCGGCATCGTGATCACGATGCCGACCGTTTCGTCGGTGCTGCCAGGACACTTTCGTCGGTGACCCCGAGTCTGATTCGGGAGACCGATGTGCTTCGGCCCCCTGTGAGCTGTGCAGTGCGGGGGGTCGAAGGGGGGACGTCCTCGCTCCGCCTCAGGTCACTGGATTCCGGTGGCTCTGGTCACCATGCGTTGATGGCCGGCACGTCGGGTTCGTGCTGCCGCCAGGACTCATTGAGGCGTGCGAGCCGGTCCGCGGCGGCAACGCCGCGCAGGGACGCGACCTTGCCGTCGCTGACTTCGAACGCCACGGCGCCCACGACCCGGTCGTCGACCACGGCGAGGACGGCCGGGGAGCCGTTGACCAGCGCGATGTGGAACGCGGGGGAGCCGCCGGCCAGCCGCCGCTTCGCCGGCGTGGGCTTGAAGCCCGCCAGCATGTAGGAGGCGATGCGCTCGCGCGTGTTGTACCGCAGCAGCCGCCTGGCCAGTCCGTAGCCGTCCGAGACCGCGGTCGCGTCGGCGGTGAGCATCGCCACCAGCCGTTCGGTGCGGCCCGACACGGCGGCGACGAGGAACTCCTCGACGATCCGGCGCGCGGACGCGGGGTCCACCTCGTCGCCGCTGCGGCGCTCGGCGGCGATCCGGCGTCGGGCCCGGTGGACATGCTGCTGGCTCGCAGACTCGGTGATGTCGAGGATCCTGGCGATCTCGGCGTGGGTGTAGGAGAAGGCCTCGCGCAGGACGTAAGCGGCCCGCTCGATGGGCGAGAGGCGCTCCATGAGGGTCAGGACGGCCAAGGACACCGATTCGCGCTGCTCGAAGGTATCGGCCGGACCGAGCATCGGGTCACCCTCAAGCAGTGGCTCGGGCAGCCAGGCACCGGCCGCTCGCTCGTGGCGCGCCTGCGCCGAGCGGATCCGGTCGAGGCAGAGATTGGTGACGACCTTGGTCAGCCACGCTTCCGGCACCTCGACACGTTCCCGGTCCGCCGCCTGCCAGCGCAGGAACGCGTCCTGCACGGCGTCCTCGGCGTCGGCGGCCGAGCCGAGCAGACGGTACGCGAGCGAGGCCAGCCGGCCCCGGCTGGCCTCGAAGCGATCGATGGCTGCTCTGTCCACGCGGAGCAGCCTATGCGGCGACCCTCACACTGGTGCGGTCAGGCGCGGTGGCCAGGCGGCGCTTGCGCTTGGGCATGCCGAGGGTCGGGTGGGCGATGCTCCACCCAGCCCCTTTGAGGATGCCCGACTTGAGCCACGCGGCGGTGCGGCCGCCCAGGTACCAGGACTTCGACCGGACGTCCCCGTCCACCATCTGGAAGATCGCGTCCCGCCGCCCGAGGCTGATGTGATTGCCGTGGTACTTCAGCCCGGTGGTCGGGACCTCGCTGCCCGTCAGCCGTGCGATGATCGCGGCGGTCGCCTGCATGTTGGTGTAGCCGGCCGAGGCGCAGGACATCGGCAGCGGCCGGCCGTTCTCGCCGATCGCGTAGGCGCAGTCACCGGCGGCGTAGACGTCCGGGTGCGAGACCGAGCGCGTGGTGCGGTCGACGACGATCTGGCCGGTCTCGGCGACCTCCAGGCCGCTGGCGGCCGCGATGGGGTGCACGACGAACCCGGCCGACCACACGGTCACGTCGGCCGGGATGGACGTACCGTCAGCGGCGATCGCCCGTGTCGGCTCGACGGCTTCGATGCCGGTGTGCTCGTGGACGGTGATGCCGAGTCGGTCGAAGGCCTGGCGCAGGTGACGGCGGGCCTTCGGGGAGAGCCAGGCGCCCAGCTCGCCGCGGGCGGCGAGTACGACCGAGAGGTCAGGCCGGGACTCGGCGAACTCGGTGGCGGTCTCGATGCCGGTCAGCCCCTCACCGACGACCAGCACGGTGCCACCCTCGCGCAGGTTGGCCAGGCGCTCGCGCAGACGCAGCGCCGAGGACAGGCCGGTCACATCGAAGGCGTACTCGGCCACGCCGGGGACGTCATGGTGAGCTACGGAGCTGCCGAGCGCGTAGAGGAGCGTGTCATACACGAGCTCGCCGTCGCCGTCCTCGCCGGTCACGGCGACGGTCCTGCGCTCGGGGTCGACGCCGGTGACGCGCGCCAGGCGCAGCCGCACCCCGGTGCCCGCGAATACGTCGGCGAGCTTGCGGAACGCGAGGTCCTGGCCGATCGCGAGCTGGTGGAGCCGCATCCGCTCAACGAAGTCGGGCACGGCATTGACGACGGTGATCTCAGTGTCGGCGCGGGAGAGCCGGCGGGCCAGGTTTCCGGCGGCGAAGGCCCCGGCGTATCCAGCGCCGAGTACCACGATGCGGTGCTTCATGGCGTTGCTCCTGTCTCGTTCACGTGCCCCTTGAACGAGACGGCGCCCCGATTACTGACAGAGGCCGGGTGTGACGTGGGTCACCGAACTCAGACGAGTGGCTGAGCCTCCGACAGGCGCTTGGGCCTGTCTTGGGCAGTCGAAACGGGGCGATGGCCAACTACGGATCGAGATGGCCAACTATCAGTCGCGTCACAGAACTCGAACAGCCGCTGACCGCGGTGCCTCCCGAAGTGGTGAACATCTGCTGTCCGTTCTGGCTCTGGCCCACTTCGTGTGGCGCGGTCGCTGTGCGTGACGGCGGCAATATGATCTCCATGTCGGTCGTGAGGAAGTGGGCTCGAAGCTACGGTGCAGTGATGAGCAATGACTCCCTCCTCGGCCGCGCCGTCCGTCTCGTCCCACTGTCCGTCGACCACGCCGAAGCGCTCTTTCCCTCTGCGTCGGATCCCGAGGTCTGGCAGTGGATGCCCCGACCTCGGCCCGGCTCTCTGGAAGAGATGCAGGCGATGATCAGCCAGATGCTGACGGGCCGAGCCCGGCGGTGCTTCGCGGTCCAGCGTCTGACGGACGAGGCGGTGATCGGTTCGACCAGTCTGTATGAGCTCGACCTGGCTGAGGGCCGAGCGGAGATTGGTGCGACCTGGTTCGATCGTTCTTGCTGGGGCGGCCCTTATAACGCCGAGTCGAAGCTGCTGCTTTTCGGGTACGCCTTTGACGATCTGGGCCTTGCCCGAATTGCCTTGCGCACCGACAACCTCAACGTGCGGTCCCAGCAGGCCCTGACACGGTTGGGTCTCGCCTATGAAGGGACGCTGCGCAGCCACATGGTGCGCCAGGACGGCACGCGCCGTGATTCGCTGTACTACAGCGTGCTCGCGGACGAGTGGCCCTCTTTGCGTGACAAGCTGCTCACTCGGGTTACGGCCAAAGCCACTGTCTGATCGTGCGCTGCCGTCACGGAGCGAGGAGGACCCGTTTCCGCAGGAGAGCAAAGCCGGCGCGGCCGAACATTTGGCGCTTGAGCATCTTGATCCGGTTGACGTGGCCTTCGACGACGCCGGAGTTCCAGGGCAGTGTGAGGCCGGCGGTGACAGCGTCGAGGTCGCGTTCGAGGTGCTGCGCGAAGTGCCGGAGGCTGGGCAGGTTGGTAGTGGAGGTGGCGGCTTCGATCCAGGTCGGCAGCTGGTCGCCTCGGAGGTGGGCGACCATGTGGCCGAAGGAGCGCACGTGCTCGGAGAGTGCCGCCAGTTCGGAGCATTTGGCTAGGACGGCTTTGAGCTGGAGCCGGTCGGCTTCGGGCAGGGCATCGGGGTGGGTGAGCAGCCAGCGCGTGACGGCGCGGGCCGACGGCGGGCGGGGGCCGACCGGTTGGGGCTTGCCGCGAAGATTCCTGCTGACGTAGTCGCGGACGCCGGCGTAGCCGCGGGGATAGCCCTGTTCCTTGATCTCCCCCCATAGTTTCCAGGCGTTGGTGCAGCCTTCCTGCCAGCGCTGATCGAGGTAGGGCTTGTAGGCGTCGAGGCTGGTCGCACGGTTTTGCCACTGACTGGTGAACATCTCCTCCGGGGTGGTGGCGCGGGAGAAGCGCAGGATCGTGTTGAGGGTCATCCCGAGTTGCCGGACGACGGACCGCTTGCTGTGACCGGCGGCGACGAGAGCGTGGATGGTGGCGTGCTTGGCGCGGGTGCGCTCGGCGAACCGGTGCCCTGTCGGCCAGGGCGATGACGCGGTCGGCTCCGGCTCCTTCTGGGGTTCCTCCGGCTGCTCCGGCGTGGGCCGTAAGCAGCCGCGGTGCCGGTAGACGCACTTCTCGGCGGCTTCGCCCAGGTTGTGCCAGAGAGTACTGGTGGGCCGTCGGCGAGATGCCTGCTGAGCAGGCCCTTTTCCCACGGCCCCCAGCCCGAACGACGCGTGCGACTTTCACCGCACGTCGCTCTCCGGTGACTACTCCGTGAGTGCTGGCACAGGTCTTGCGCCGTGGATGTCCGCATGACAACTTCCGCAGACCACGAGGGTTTTGCGGTGTCGTGCGGCCATGAGATCTGCCCACGGCGGCCGGTTCCCGGATCATCCGAGGTCGGCGAGCTTGGCGACGTGGTGGACTTCCACCTCGTCAACGCGTCCGCATGCCTCGCACCGTCCGGCCAGGAGCCGGGTAACCAGCTCCTTGCGTTTGGTGTTGACCGGGGCCAGCCGACGGTCGGTGATGACCGTCTTCTTGTTCTGTCGCAGCGGGATCCCGCCGAACCGTCCGACCAGTGGTTTCCTGCCGGTGCGTTCGACGCGGGCCTCGAAGCATTTGCGCGGCCCGTGCGGTGTGTCGATGGTGGCCGCGTACTTGCGGGCCATCTTCGACACCGACGAGCGGTGCTTGTTGGCAAGCGTCATGAGCATCGAGGTCTCCATGACCCATTGCAGCCGGGCGAGTCGGAAGACGTCGCCGGCCATCAGGTAGTATTGGACGACGCCGCGGTACTCCGACCCGTAGGTGCTGATGATGACGTGGTCGTCCTGGTTCAGCAGCTCGGGCCGACGCGCGGGTTTCCCGCGCTCCTTGTACTGGGCCTGCTTGGCGGATACCACCGAACGAGGGACACGCAGACCGATAGTCCCATTGACAGAGCGTCGTCTGCCGGAAACCTTGCGGTCGTTGTGAAGCACGGTGATGTCGTAGCCGAGAAACCTCGCCGCCCTGGTCCGGGCGTGCGTGATGAGGGTCTTCTCCGGCGACAGTCCCAGCTTGAGATCATCCCGAAGGAACCGTGCCAGGCGCTCTTTGATTTCTTCGGCTTCCGCCTTTGGTCCGGCAAACCCGAGGAGGGTGTCATCGGCGTAGCGCGCATACCTCAGCCGCCGGTAGCCGGGATCCTGAGTATCCATGCTGGGCATGCTGTGGAGTTGCTTGCGCAGTTCCCGCACTTTGGTGTGGTCGCCGCGCTTGCGGGCGCTTGCCATTGCCGCCCACACCCGGTGAAAGGCGCGGTTCGGCTTCCTGACTTTCCCCCGGGTGTACTCCGGGATAAGAACCTTCTCGATGTACTCGTCCATCTTGTGCAGGTAGATGTTGGACAAGATCGGTGAAAAAACTCCGCCTTGCGGACTTCCGCTGTGCGTGGCGTTCCAGACCCAGTCCTCCATGTATCCGGCCCTGAGCATGTTCCGCATCAGCCGTAGGAACCGGTTGTCGTGGATCTTTTCGCCCAGGATCCGCAGCATGACCTCATGGTCAAGCTGGTCGAAACACTGAGCGATGTCACCCTCGATGAACCAGACTGTCCCGGTCCAGGTGTTGACCACATCGCGCAAAGCGGTGTGGCAGCCCAGGCGAGGACGGAAACCGTGCGAGGAGTCGGAGAACGTCGGCTCGTAATACGCCTCAAGAAGCAGGCGAATCACCTCACCGACGAGCTTGTCACTCCAGGGCGGCAGGCCCAGCGGTCGCAGCTTCGTACTGCCCCGCCCCTTCGGGATGTAGACCCTGCGAGCCGGGCTCCACCGGTAACGCTCGTGGCGCAGCGCGTCGATGACGTGCTCGATCTTGCCCAGCGACATGCCGTCCACGGTCTCCCCGTTGACCCCGGGCGTCATCGCTCCCTTGTTGGAGTACAAACGTCCGTAAGCCAGCAGATACAACTGCGGATTGAAGAGCTGTCGATACAGTTCACTGCACGGCAGGCCGCGCCTGCCGCGTTCACGGAGGACACCCAGCACCGTTTCGGCGCTCTGCATTACGCATACCTCCCGGCTCTGTGGTGTCCGATCACCTGGCCCCCTTCGCCCGATGCAGACGGCTTTCCCGTCTTCCTTGGCCAGTCGTGACTCCGGCGACTACTACGGAGCCTCCGTCGCCTTAGGAAGATCTCCTCCCTTAGGCGATCCCATGTTCGTCCTTGTCGTACGTCCTAGCGTGATTTAGGTGCCTCATTCATCTCCTTGAATGCCCTCGCTGGGCATCGCTCCACACTCCGGAGGTTGCGTCGGCCACTGGCATCAAGCCGTCGCAGGATGCGGCGTCGGTGTTAGGCATCTTTCCGACGGACTTGACCTTCAGTCTTCTGGAGATTGAGGTTCAGACAATCCAGCTTTCACCGTGTCACGCGGGTCCCTCGACGCCCCGTCTCTAATGCCTGAGCCCGGCTGTCGATTTTCTGGCATGCTGCGGTCCCCGTCACCGTTTCCGGATTAGGTAAGCCATCAGACCCAAGAACCTCCCTCCAAATTCTTCCCGACTGAATCGGGGATACGACAAGGCGCCTCATGGCGCACTGCCACCGATCAGCGACCTGGAGAGCCTGCGGGGCTCCGCGGGTGGCGCCCTCGGCGAAGAAGGGAGCCCGGTCACGGCAGACGATCTCGATGCCGGGCCGCTCGGCGAGCCAGGCCGCGAGTGTGTCCGCCTCCCGGTCGGGAAGAAGGTCGACCGGGCGACGTGTCTCGACGTCGACGAGCACGGCTCCGTAGACACGGCCCTTGCGCTGGGCGTACTCGTCCACACCGACCACCCGGGGCGCGGTGGCGACGGGATCCGGAAGCGAGGCAATCAGCCTCAGCAGGGTGTTCCGGCTGACCGGAACCTTGAAGGCGTCCGTCATCCGGGCGCCGGCCCGGCCCGCGAGCGCGAGACCGACCGACACCAGCGTCGACCGCAGCCGCTCGGTCCGTCGCCCGAACCTGCGGGTAAGGCCGGGTACTTGCTCGGCGAAGGTCTTGCGCTCGCAGGATTCTTCCTCGCAGACGAAGCGCCGCACCCGCAACCACACAACGACGAACTTCCCCGAGTCGGCAGATCACGAGGGAACCGCAGGTAGGAGCCGTGTATCCGCCCCGACCAGCATCCACACCCCGGACAGGCCGCCCGTCCTGCAGTCGTACGGGCCCCGACCCGGACGACCGCGTCGGTCACCTCGACCGACTCCACCAACACGCCCTCGACCGAGGAGAACAGCAGCTCGTCCAGCTCCGGCAACACTTCGTTCACGGCGCAGGACTGTCGACCACACCACCATCCAGCCGGGCGATTTTCGGGCGAACGCAACCGCCATCGCACGAAGATCAACAGTCACACTGCGTACGCGACCACAAGAAGTGGACCAGAGCCCGTTCTCGTGAACAAAGCCAATCACGGGAGCTCGCTGGCTGGGCTCATGAACACGACCTGGAACATGAATACCGACAAGCTTCCTGCCGACTGACGGGGCCCCTGGTCGGAGTTGACCCGCGAAAGCGCCACTGCGCACCGCGAGGGGACCGGGGCCCAGCCACCTCGGATCCCCCGGACGCGGACTCAGCTCATCCCCGCGATCGGCACCGGCGTCGGCTTCTCCGGTATGGGGGATGCTGATCGCGCCGGGATGAGCTGCCACGCACGTCGAGCCGATCGCGGGCGGGTCCTGTTCCCGGCCTTGCGGCCAGGATCGCGTTGAGCCGGGCGGCCGTGTCCGGGAAGGGCACCCCGTCGTATGGCACGTCCCGTCCCGTTGGCGTGGGGAGCGAGGCGTGCAGTGGGCTTGTGACCGTCACATCGGACCGGAGCACGAACTGGGTAGCCCGAGGCCCGCGGCGGAGATCTCGCAGGCGCGTTGAGAAGAAGGCTGTTCATGGAGGCGACGCGGTGCGCGCCGTCGATCAGGAAGAGGCTCACCCTCAGGGCCGGCATACGGGCTCGATCCACGATGGGGTCGTTGCGTCCTGTACCTCGGCCGGAGGATTGATCAGGCGGGCCGGTGGCTGTTCGATATGGGCCAGGCACGACTCCAGGTACCGGCGGAACCCACCCTTCGCGCGGCGGGGACCGGGGGAGTCGGGTGAGGTCTGACGCTGCCTGAAGCCTCGGGGCGAATCGGTCGGCTGGGCGGCACGATTTCCGGGTGATACAGGGCGTGGTCGCGCGAGGCGGGCTCGGTAGGCGGCCTGGCGGCCGTGGAGCAGAATTCGCGGGCGCGGCCGGTCTTCGCCAGCTCGAACCGCTTGCCGCACGTCTCCCTCGCGCAGCGGTGCAAAGCCGGTACCTGGGAACGGACTTCCCACAACAGAGCAGAAAAGCGGGGACCACCGCGCGAGCGCAGATCTTCAAGTAGCGCCAGGCCGTCTGGGGACTCCTTAATCCGCTGGAGGATCTCCGCCACGGCGCCTTCCACAACGGAGGCCGTCAGGCCGTGCATCCGGGCGATCTGGTCGGCGTGAAGTCCATGGACAAACGCCGAGAGCAGCCGAGTTCGCCGGGCTTGAGGAGTGCGCGCAGCGCGCCGTCCAGCAGGGGCTCGCCGACGTGCCGGGACACCGGGTCCCGGTCGGGCCCGTAGACTTTGCGCCGCTTCACCGGGTCTCCTCCGCCGTCTCGCTTCCTGCCATCGCTCCGTCAGCCGGCGTCGCCGCGCAGGGTTCAGCGACCACTGCGTTCGGCGCTGGGACCGACAAGGGTTTGGCCGTCCCGACGTGACTACCAACGGAGAGCGCCTGCCGGATGCCACGGACTAGGGCCGCCACTAGATGATCAATTCCAAGAGGTCAGTGGTCGTCTGCGGTGAGCGAGCGCATGACGGGGTGGCGCTTTGGTTGCTGCGCAGGGCTGTGCCGGGCGGATCGGTTACGGCTTGAGGAGTTCGGCCAGCATGGCACTGGTCGCTTGGTCAGCCGGAAGGAATGCCTCGAGTCGTAGTTCGGCGATGGTGACGTCGATAGCGGTGCCGAAATGGGTGAGCGTGGTGATGAGCGTTAGTTCCCTGCCGTCGGCCGGACCATGTGCCCGGAGGCGCAGCGGTACGGCGAAGCCGAGGTGGTGCGGTGACTCGCGCGGACGTGGTGGTGCCAGGTCGGTGAGTTCGGAGGCCAGGCGTTGGAGTTGGTCGTCTGGGTTGCGCACGCTCTCGGCCTGGATGCGGTCGATGATGTGCCACGCCCACTCGTCGAGGTTGACGATGCGTGGCGCAAGGCCCTGCGGATGCAGCAACACCCGGGGAACGCTCACCGGCGGTACGAGCAGATGCGGAGCCACACCGGCGGTGAGCGCGTGGAAGGCGGCGTTGGCCGAGACGAGGTCACCGTGCCGGTCGACGACCACCGCCGGGTACGGCAGGTGTCCGTGCAGGATCTGTTCGAGGGCGGTGCGAATCGGTTCGAGCTGGGGGTCGTCCAGGCGGGTCTGCGGGTAGACCGGTGCGAATCCGGCCTGAAGGAGGAGTTCATTGCGTTCGCGGATCGGCACCTCCAGGGATTCGGCGAGCCGGATGATCATTGATCGGCCGGGGGTCGACCGTCCGCTCTCGATGAAGCTGAGGTGCCGCTGCGTGGTTCCGGCGCGCATGGCCAGTTCCAGTTGACTGACGCGCCGCCGAGTGCGCCACTCACGCAACGCTCCGGCGAGCCCGCCCCTGGTCGATTCGCTGATCACCTCTCTTGTGTAACCCGATCGGCTGCCGATCCGCGATTCCCTGCGAGGAATTGCCGCGTGACGGCCGGCGCAGCACGGTTGTTGCCGCACGCCGACCATTCGCAACCGAGGGGAACAGCCATGGCTGACATTGACATCCACAACCTCACCGACCGCTACGTTGCCGTGTGGAACGAACCCGATGCGGAGCGACGTCGCGCCGCGATTCGCGGGCTGTGGTCCGTCGATGCGGTCCATGTGCTGCAGCCTCCCCAGGAGATCCTGCAGACCGCTGAAGGGCTGGGCTTTGACCGTCTCGTTTTGGAGGCGCGCGGGCACCACGCGTTGGAGTTCCGGGTGACGCGCGCCTACGAGGAGTTCGTCGCGCCGGGCACCTTCGTCTTCCGGTCGCGCGGCAACACCGACCGGCTCCACGATGTCGTCAAGTTCAACTGGGAGATGGCGCCCCGGGACGGTGGTGAGGTCGCCGGCGGCGGGCTGGAGATCCTCATGCTCGGCCCGGACGGCCGCATCGTCAGCGACTACCAGTTCATCGAGGGATGACGGCAATGATGGCAATGCTCCCATCGATGGTGCGCAGTTACCACGTCAGCACCGGCGGCGGTATCGATGGCCTGTCGCTGCGCACGCACGAACCACGCACACCCAGAAATGGGGAGGTCGCGGTCGCGGTCCACGCCACCTCGCTCAGCTTCCGCGAGCTTCTGGTACTACGGGGACAGTACGTGCTGCCCGTCAAACCGGGCGTCATACCGGTCTCGGACGGTGCCGGCGAGGTCGTCGCCGTCGGGCCGGATGTTCGGCGGGTGTGCCCAGGCGACCGCGTCACCGCCGCACTGTTCCCGCGGTGGCTGGACGGCCCGCTGGAACCGGCATACCTGCCGCAACTGGGTGGCTCGCTCGACGGAATGCTGACCGAGCTGGCCATCCTCCCCGAGGAAGCCCTCGTGCCCATCCCCGACCATCTCTCCTACGCCGAGGCGGCAACTCTTCCCTGCGCCGCCGTCACGGCATGGAACGCCCTGACCGGCGACGGCCGCGGAATCCAGCGCGGACAGACCGTGCTGGCCACCGGATCCGGCGGCGTGTCGCTGTTCACGGTGCAGTTCGCCAAACTCCTGGGCGCGAGAGTAATCGCTACGACAAGCCGCGCGGACAAGGAACAGCGCCTTCGCGATCTGGGAGCCGACGAGGTCATCAACCACCGCAACATCCCGAACTGGCACACGGCAACCCGCGAACTCACCGCCGGACGAGGGGTCGACCGCGTCGTCGATACCGCCGGAACGCTGGAGCAGTCGCTGAAGTCAGTCGCCGTCGACGGACATATTGCCCTCGTGGGGTCCGTCTCCGGCAACTGGCCACCGGTCGACCCTCGTCTGCTGTTCGGCGTCGCCGCTACGGTCCGGGCGTTGGCCGTCGGCAGTCGCGCTCAGTTCACCTCAATGAACAACTTCATCACCGCGCATCAGCTCCGACCAGTCCTCGACCAGGTGTTCCCGTTCGAAGAAGCCATGGCAGCGTACCGGTACTACGAATCGGCCAGCCCGTTCGGAAAGGTGATCATCAAGATCAGATAGCCGGCGAGCATGCATGGTTGGGGGAGTCCCGCGCACGCTCGGTCAACGGCAGACCAGTACGCGTCGTGCGAGCTGGATGATCTATCCCAAGGGCTGCCTTCGGAGACGAGAGCGAGGGTGTCGAAGATCGTTTTGTGACGAACAACCTAGACACCCTCGCGACCGCGCTCTACGCGACGACGGATGACCTGCTGAAGGAGCATCCCGGCCTGGCGCCTCGGCGTCCGCAGGTCGGGATCGCTCCCCGTCTGAGCCATGCGAACTGGTCACCCTCGCGATGATGCAGGCCGTGCTCGGCTTCACCTCCGAGGCCAAGTGGCTCCGCCACGCCTGAGCCCACCTGCGACACCTCTTTCCCTACCTGCCGCAGCAGCCCGGCTACAACAAGCGGCTACGCAAAGCCGCCGACCTCATGCGCCGGATCACCCGCATCCTGGCCATCAGCACCTCGATATGGAGCGACGACGTATGGGTCGTGGACTCCGCCCCGGTCGAGTGCGGATGCTCACGGGAGACCGTCAAACGCTCCGACTGGCCGGATGGGCCCAATACGGCTCCTGCGCCAGCCACAGGTTCATGACTGTCTCCTTGGGTGCGGTCATTGATGCCGGGCCCGGTGTGGGCGATCCCGGGCCCGGCGATGGTGGGCGTGCTGGAAGTCAGTTGGCCATGTCGGCGAACTGGCCGGGCTGGTAGGCGCCTCCGGGGTTGCGCACGATCACGTTGAGCCGGTTGTTGGCGTTGATCATGGCGATCAGGGAGACCAGCGCGGCGATCTGGGCGTCGTCGTAGTGCTCGCGCACCCGGTTCCAGGTCTGCTCCGACACCGGCTGGCGGGTGTCGGCGATCCGGGTGCCTTCCTCGGTGAGCGCGAGTGCCGCGCGTTCGGCGTCGGTGAACACCGTGGACTCGTGCCAGGCGGCGACCAGGTGGAGCCGGGTCTGGTCTTCCCCGGCGGCCGTGGCGTCCTTGGTGTGGTAGTCGACGCAGAAGCCGCAGCCGTTGATCTGGCTGGCGCGCAGCATCACCAGGTTCTGGGTGGCCTGGGGCAGCGGCGAGTCGACGATCGCGAGGGCGACGTTGTAGATCCTCTTGGCGATCTTGGCGCCGAGGTCGTTGGCCAGCAGGTTGAATCGGGGTTCCATGGTGTTTGTCCTCAACTCGTGGGTGTGGGTGCCGCGCGGGTCCTTCGCGCGGCATCTTGCGGATCGCCGGCGACGGTTGACGGCTAGCCGAGGCGGCCGGGCTCGTAGTCGCCGCCGCGCTGCCGGACGATGACGCTCATGCGGTTGGTCGCGTTGATCAGGGCGATGAGCATCACCAGCTCGGACAGTTGGTCGTCGTCGTAGTGCTTGGCGGCGTCCGTCCATGCCTCGTCGCTGACGCCGCCGGCCGCGTCGGCGATGCGGGTGCCTTCCTCGGTGAGCGCGAGTGCCGCGCGTTCGGCGTCGGTGAACACCGTGGACTCGTGCCAGGCGGCGACCAGGTGGAGGCGGGTGGCGCTCTCTCCGGCAGCCGCGGCGTTCTTGCTCCATACGTCGGTGGCGTAGCCGTCGCCGTTGATCTGGCTGGCCCGGAGCAGTACCAGCTTCTGGATCACAGCGGGCAGGCTGGACTCCTGGAGGATCGTCTTACTCGCCGTTCCGAAGTGGGTAGCGGCCTTGGCTGCGGGAGCAGTCGGGTTGCTGAACAGATTCAAGCGAGCGGTCACGGTGTACTCCTTGCTCGTCGTCGTTGGTCGAAGTCGAACAGGAGATGCCGGTGGCTGAAGCTGCGTGACAGCGCGACGGTGTGACCCATGTCACTGAGGGTGGATGTCACGAAGCTGGCGGGGTCGGCATCTTGTGTGCGGTGCTAGGAAGATCCAGAACCGATGGGAGCCGGCGAGTGAGCGAGCGCAGTGACCGAACCGCGGAAGCCGTCGAGCCGCCCACGGACCGCGGCAGTGCGGATCGCGCCACCGAGACGTTCGTCGCCCACCGGAACCTGTTGTTCACCGTCGCCTACGAGATGCTCGGCTCGGCCGCCGACGCCGAGGACGTGCTGCAGGAGACCTGGATGCGATGGGTGAAGGTCGGCCAGGACGCCGTGCAAGACTCGCGTGCGTATCTGGTCCGCATCACCACCCGCCAGGCGCTGATGCGGCTGCGTTCGCTTCGCCGGCGCAAGGAGACCTACGTCGGCCCTTGGCTGCCCGAGCCGCTGCTGACCGCGCCCGACGTCGCCGAGGACGTCGAGCTGGCCGAGGGCGTCTCGATGGCGATGCTGCTGGTGCTGGAGACGCTCACGCCGACCGAGCGCGCGGTGTTCGTGCTGCGGGAGGTGTTCGGCCTCGAATACGACGAGATCGCCGAGGCCGTCGGCAAGAACCCGGTGACGGTCCGGCAGATCGCACACCGAGCGCGGAACCATGTCGCCGCGCGCCGACCACGCGGGGCCGTCTCCCAGGCCGAGAACCGCGCGGCCCTGCTGGCGTTCCGACGGGCAGTCGAAACCGGCGACCTGCAGAGTCTGCTCGACCTGCTCGCCCCGGACGTCGTCTTCCTGAGCGACGGCGGCGGCCTCGTCCAGGCCGCGCTCTCGCCTGTCGTCGGCGCCGACCTTGTTGCCGGCCTGCTGACGGCGGGACTGGGCAGGATCGCAGGCTCCGCATCCGTGCAGCTGGCGCACGTCAACGGCCACCCGGCACTGATCGTCCGGATCGGCGGGCAGATCGAAGGCCTCCTGGCGGTGCGGACCGAGGACGGCCAGATCACCGGGCTGTACTTCGTCCGCAACCCCGAGAAGCTGTCGCGCCTCGAACAGGAGACCGCCCTGCGCCGCTAGCCCCCTGCCTCGCGGAGCGGGAAGCCTCACGGGCCGAATTTCCGTCTTGGTGAATGAGGGATCTGATGATCGACGTGATCGTGGTCGGCGGCGGGCCGACCGGCTTGATGCTGGCCGCCGAGTTGCGGCTGCACGGCGTGCATGTGCTCGTGCTGGAGAGGGACGCGGAGCCGACCAGGCAGGTCCGTGCGCTCGGTCTCCACGTGCGCAGCATCGAGGTGATGGACCAGCGCGGTCTGCTGGACCGGTTCCTCGCACTCGGCAAGCAGTACCCGATCGGTGGTCTGTTCGCCGGCATCCGAAAGCCACCGCCGCGGCAGTTGGATACCGCGCACCCCTACATCCTCGGCATCCCGCAGACCGCCACCGAGCGCCTGCTGACCGAGCACGCCACCGAGCTCGGCACCGAGATCCGGCGCGGCTGCGAACTGGTCGGGCTGAGCCAGGACGACCACGGGGTGACCGCCCAGCTCGCCGACGGCACCCGGCTGCGCTCGCGTTACCTCGTCGGCTGCGACGGCGGCCGCAGCACCGTGCGCAAGCTGCTCGGCGTCGGCTTCCCCGGTGAGCCCGCCAAGACCGAGTGGTTGCTGGGCGAAATGGAGGTGGCCGCCCCGCAGGAGACGCTCAATGCCGTTGCGGCCGAACTCCGCACGGCGCACCTGCGGTTCGGCCCAGCACCCCACGAGGAAGGGGTGTACCGCTTCGTCGTGCGCGCCGAGCAGTTGGCTGAGGACCGCCGCGTCCCGCCGACCCTTGAGGAGTTGACCGGGCGGCTAAGGGAGATCGCCGGAACCGACTTCGGGGTGCACTCGCCGCGCTTCCTGTCCCGCTTCGGCGACGCCACCCGGCTGGCCGAGCGTTACCGGGTCGGCCGGGTCCTGCTGGCCGGCGACGCGGCGCACATCCACCCACCGCTGGGCGGGCAGGGCCTCAACCTCGGCATCCAGGACGCGTTCAACCTGGGATGGAAACTGGCCGCCGAGGTGGACGGCTGGGCGCCCGAAGGGCTGTTGGACAGCTACGACGCCGAACGGAACCCGGTAGCCGCAGACGTGCTCGACAACACCCGCGCCCACAGCGAACTGCTCTCGCCCGAGCCCGGCCCCCAGGCCGTGCGCCGCCTGGTGTCGGAACTGATGGACTTCGAGGACGTGAACCGGTACCTGATCGAGAAGATCACCGCGATCGGGGTTCGCTACGACTTCGGCGACGGCCACCCAATGCTCGGCCGCCGGCTGCGCGACGTGCAGTTGAAGCAGGGCCGCCTTTACGAGCTGATGCACAGTGGCCGCGGGCTGCTGCTCGACCAGACCGGCCGCCTCTCGGTAGCGGGCTGGGCAGACCGGGTCGACCACGTCGCCGACGTCAGCGAGGAACTCGACGTGCCCGCCGTGCTGCTGCGACCGGACGGCCACACGGCATGGATCGGCGAAGACCAGCAGGACCTGCTCAGCCGCCTGCCCCAATGGTTCGGAACTGCCGTCAGATGAGCACGCACACCAGGCCCGAAGCCTCCCGAAAGCCCACCAGGCCCGCCGCCGACGGCGCTCAGTCGTCCAAATCCACGTGTGAAACAAGCCGGGCAACAGATAGCTTCACCCCAATGACAGCCATCCTGAACGATTCCATCCGGGCGCTGCTCGACGCGCCGATCCCCGCCGTCCTCGCCACGGTCAACCCGGACGGAAGCCCGCAGACGTCGGTGGTCTGGGTCGGCCGCGACGGAGACGACCTGCTCATCTCCACCGCCGCCGGCCGCCGCAAGGAACGCAACCTGCGCCGCGACCCCCGCGCCAGCCTGACCCTCTACGATCCGGCCGACCCGCTGCGCTACGCCGAGATACGCGGCCTCGCCACGATCACCGAGGACACCGGCCGGTCTCTCGCCGTCGTCCTCGCCGAACAGTACGAAGGTCCCGGCGCCGGCCAGGCGTACCTCGACCTGCCGGCAGAGGTTCTACGCGTTGTCGTCCGCATCAGCCCGACCAAACTGGTCGGTACCGCGACCGGCTGACCGATCATCACCGCACCGCCGTCACGACAGGGTCGCTGGTGTCGACAAACGATGGCGAGCTCAAGCGGTCAGCGCATCACTGCTGTTCAGGAGGTCAGCGTAGACCTCTGCCGGAGTGCGGTAGTCGTGGGTCTTGCGCGGACGGTGGTTGAGTTCGTGAGCGATGGCGTCCAGGTCGGCCTGGCTGAACCTGCGGAGGTCGGCGCCCTTGGGGAGGTATTGCCCCCAATCGCCAGCTGGTTCGGCCGATGGTTCCGACGCTCGTCTCCATTCCGTTGAGGCCCAGCCTGCGCCCGAGGCTGACTCCTTGGCTGTAGATGGCGGCGCCCTCGGCGAGCCGGAGTTGCTCCCACGCTTGCAGGGCGGCGTCCGCGGACGGTGCTTGCTGCAGGGCGTGGAAGAGGGTGATGGCGTCGGCGGCCGCCTTTTCCGTGCTGGCGGCGGTGTGGGGCCGGACCACGAAGGCTGCGTCCCCGGTCAGCAGCGTCTGGTCGTTGCGCATCCTGATGACGCGGCCGTCGAGGATGGCTTGCAGGAAGGGCTCGCGGGTGTGTTCGACCAGCTCGCGCAGGGGCTGCGGCAGCGGTCAGTGCGCGCGAGCCAGGAGGTCGGTGCGGACCTGGGGCGCGATCAGCCCTGGTGGCAGCGAGAGTCCGTGGCCGATGCCGTTTCGGTCTGTGGTGATGCGCTCGAGTTCGGGTGCGTCGGCCCGGACGTACCAGACCCAGTTCATCCGGCGGCGGCCCGGTGTGGTCGTGCCGAAGTCGCCTGGGATGAAGGAGCACAGGAACTGGGTGCGGTTTCCGTCGTAGAAGCTGAACCGGTCGCGGAAGCGCGCGGCCAACTCCTGTGGGAGGTCGGCTTCGTCGATGACTCCGCGGTAGGCGACGTAACCGCCAGGCCCACCGCGTGCGCGGCATCGCCGACGTGGATGGTGGCTCCGGCAGGTACGGGCGTGAGCGCGGTCACCGGCTGCCCGTCGTGGTAGCGCTCGGCGGGCAGCGCATCCCGCAGGGCCTTGTAGATCGTTCCCCAAGAGATCATCTGCTGCCGCATCGGCATGACGCGGATGTTCCCGTCCTTGGTGAAGAACTGCCGGTGGGTGACGGGAACGCTGACCTGGTTGGGGTCGACGCGGTGAACTCGCTGAGGAACCAGGCAACGCTCGGTTGCAGCACGATGCCGGCGCCGCGGTCGTCGGGGCGGCCTGTGGAGCGTTCCCAGACGTGGACGTTCAGTCCGAGTTCGGTGAGCGCGACCGCGTGGAACAGGCCGCCGAGCGACCCGCCAACGATGCCGACCGTCGAGATGTCGGGTGGTGCGGTCACAGTGAGCACACTCCTTCTTCGCACGTGGCCCCGGCCGGGGGCGCGGTGGCCTGTTGTTCCAGGGCTTCGACGAGTTGCTCGACCTTGACCGCGCCGTTGATGGCCCGGTCGCCCAGGATGAACAGCGGTACGCCGCGCAGCCCCAGCTCTTCGGCGAGTTCCTCTTCCTCGCGTACGGCCGTCTCCAGCGCCGGGTCGCCCAGGCGGTCCGCGACGCCGATGTCTGCCGTGCGGATGCCGTGCCGGGCCGCGGTGATGGGGCCGATCGTGGTGACGCACGGCATGGAGTCGCACACGTGCCCGCACAGCGCGTTGAAGCAGGAAGCCCCCGGAAGGGTCAGAGGACCCAGACCGGAAATCCTGGACTTTAGGCCGGGGAGCACGTCAGGGGTCGGCTCCTGATCACGCTGGTGCACCTGTGGTTGGGGCTGCCGCGCGCCGCGCTGGCCGAGTTGTACGGAGTGGACCGCTCCACCGTGTCCGGAGCGATCCGGGAGGTCCGCCGCTGCTCGCGGCCCGCGGCTTTGCGGTGCCCGATCGGCCTGGGGTGCGGCTGCACACGCTGGAGGGCCTGTTCGCCTGCGCCGATGCGGTGGTGTGGACGTGCTGTTGCACCGGCTGATCAGTCGTGGCACCGACTGCGGACGAGTTCAATCGCCGTGCGAGCGACCTGGTCGAAGGGCTCGATCGTGCCGGCGGCTCGGCACAGTACGTGGGCACCTTGGAGCAGGGTGATCAGGGTCGTGGCCAGGTCGGCGGCGTCGCCGGGTGGCAGGCCGCTGGTGGTGAGTCGCTCGGCGAGCTGGTCGGCCCAGGAGGCGAAAGCGGTCGCCGCGACCTGCCTCAGCGTGTCGTCGTCTGCGTCCGTGCCAACGGTGACGGCTGCGACGGCGCAGCCGCCGCCGCAGGCCGACTCCTGCACGACGGACCGCACGGCCGCGAGGAAGGCTTCGACGGTGTGCTGAGGGCTCTCGGCCGGCAGTTCGGCGAGGTGGGCACAAACGTCGTGTCCGTAGCGTGTGGCGGCTTCGGCGACGAGTTGGGCCTTGCCGCCAGGGAAGTGATGGTAGATGGCACCGCGCGCGGCGCCGCTGTCGCGCAGGACCTCGGTGAACGACATCCCGGCGACGCCGCGGCACCGCAACGCCTCTACTGTCGCCTCGATCATCCGGGTACGTGTGTCGCTCGACACCGGCATCTCCCACCTTGACTAGTACGGGCATCCTACTGCAGGCTGAGTTCACGGCTAGTACGTACGTACTAGCTACGGATCAGGAAGGATTTCCCCCATGCCGATCACTGTCACCGCCCCGCGTGGCGTGCTCACCGCCGCTGGAGAGCGCGAGATCCTGCCGCAGTTGACCACAGCGCTGATCGAAGCCAGCGGACTTACCGGCAGCAGCTTCTTCGCCTCGATCGTCGGTGGCACCGTCCACGTCCTGGCGCCCCAGGACGTCTACGCCGGCGGGGTGAACCGCCCCGTCGTCATGGTCGAACTGAAGCTGCCCAATATCGGCCTGAACACGACGGAAGCCCGCGCGGCGTTCATCACCGCCGCCACCGACGTCGTCGACTCACTGACGGTCGCCGGACACAACCGGGAGAACACCTGGGTCAACATCCTCAACGCACCCGACGGAGGCTGGGGCATCGGCGGCAACGCCTACACCGGCGACGCCCTCATCGCCGCCGTCACCTCCAGTGCGGCGGCCGGCAGCGCGCGTTGACCTCCTGGCTGCTGGACGAGCGATTCCCCATGCTGACGGTGCGCCCGGGGGCTGAGTACTCCACTTGGCGGATGAGCGCCTGAGTTGTCGAGACTGAGCGAGAGGCAGCGGGTAAGGGCAGCGGCCTGAGCAGCAGCACCGCCCCGAATACCACTCTCGGTCTGCTTGAGCGGGTACCGCCCTTCCGACGCCGGCCACGCGCTCCGGCGGGGACGCGAAAGAAGGCGTGACGTACTGAACCCGCGCAGGACGGTGCGCCTCATCCGGGTTCGGGGAGGGCACCGGTGTTTCCCGACGCCGGCCGTCGGGACGGCACGTACGGGCGAGACCTCCTTCAGTCGTAGAGCGTCGCCACGGTCCGTGCCGATGCGGCGATGCGCTCCCGAAGCTCCGGAGGTGCGAGCACCTCCACCTCCGGGCCCAGCCGCAGCAGCTCTGCCTCCGCATGGGCGAGGCTCTCGATGGGGATGACAGCCCGGCGCCAGCCGCCGGGCTCCGGCTTTCCCTGGTTCACGCCATCGAGCACCGCCTGCGCCGCGACGTCCTGGAGGCGGGTGATGCCGACCGGTGAGATGCGTATCTCCGCTTCGCCCTGCCACAGCCGCTCCTGCAGCCGCGCCGTATGGGCCTGCCAGTGACGAGCCAGGTCGAAACGGGCCGGTGGGTCGAACACCTCTTCCAGCAGTTCCAGGCCAAGGATCTGCCCGATCCGGTAGGTGCGCAGGTCATCGCCGGCACGGGCGACGGTGTACCAGCGTCCGGCCTTGAGCACGATCCCGTAGGGCTCCAGACGCCGCTCAACCACCTGCGGGGTATGCCACCGGCGGTAGCGCACGCGGATGGCCCGCCGCTCCCACACCGCGGCCGCCACCGCCGGAAGATGCGGCACCTCATCCGCCTGCCGGTACCAGCCCGGGGCGTCGAGGTGGAAGCACTCACGGATCCGCCGGACCTGGTCCTGCAACGCGACCGGCAGGGCCGCCTCGAGCTTGAGCTCGGCCGCTGCCAGGACCGAGCCCAACCCCAGTTCGGCCGCCGGCCCGGGGAGACCGGCCAGGAACAGGGTCTGCGCCTCGGCCGCGGTCAGCCCGGTCAGCCGCGTGCGGTAGCCGTCGAGCAGGGCGTAGCCGCCCGCGTGCCCCGCCTCGCCGTAGACCGGCACGCCCGCCGCGATCAGCGCCTGCACATCCCGGTACACCGTACGCACCGACACCTCCAGCGCCGCCGCCAACTCATCGGCGGTCATCCGGCCGCGGTTTTGCAGCAGGAGCAGAAGCAAGAGGAGTCGACTGGCGCGCATGGTCGCAAATCTACGACCGGTCCCCTGACACAGGATGTCAGGGGACCGGTCCTAGCGTCTGCGGCATGACGAACAACGACTTTGCGTTCTTCACCGGCACCTACGACGTCGCCAACCGCTGGCGCAAGGACTTCCTCGACCCGACGGAGGGTGACGACCGTTGGGAGGAGTTCCCCGGCATCACCCGCGCCTTTGTTCATTTCGACGGCGCCGCCAGCTTCGACGAGATCGAATTTCCGACCAAGGGCTTCTCCGGGCTGACCCTGAGGCTGTTCAACCCAGCGACCGCACAGTGGTCGCTGTACTGGGCCAGCAAGCGCACCGGCACCCTCTTCCCGCCCGTCACCGGCAGCTTCGGCGCGGACGGCACCGGCGTCTTCCACGGCGACGACGAACACGACGGACGCAAGGTCCGGGCGCGCTTCATCTGGTCCGGCATCACCACCGACCGCGCCCACTGGGAGCAGGCGTTCTCCCTCGACAACGGGCGGACCTGGATCACCAACTGGCACATGGACTTCGCCCGGCGCACGGCCACCGACCGCGTCGCATAACGGCGGCTGCCACGTCTTCAGGGCCTCCTCACCGGGGGCCACAGCCTGGCCAGTCGGCCCGACTCCTGAGCGCCAGAGTGGGCGACCTCGCCAGCTGTGGCGCTCAACGTCGGCGAAGTACACGCTGTCGCAGTTCTTGGTGTCGACACCTTCGCCAAGGACATGACCTGTGTGGCCCCCACATCCCTGCAGCCACGGTCTTGGCGTCCGGCCGGTGTGGGCCCCTTCGATGTCCCGTGTCTCTCAGGCGTGGCATCGGCAGTGATCTCACCTAAGGGCTTGCCGGTGATTAACACGTCGTCTTCATCTTGCTGTTGGGTTCGCCGCGCTGGGTGAGAACCCGAGCTTGGAGGACTGCGAGGGCAGGGGGTGATCGCCGGCGGGATGACGATGCCGTGCGTCTTGAGCAGTCTCCTGACCTTCAGGAGGGTGCGGAGCATGGCGGTCCGGCTGCTCTCGCACAGCACGGCGAGGGGTTCCGCGGCCAGGGAAACCCGTAGATTGGAGGACTGTCGCCAGAACCTGGTCGGGGAAGCCGAACCGCGGCGGGCGGCCGCGCTTGATGTCGCCGTCTGAGGCTATTGGATGCGCATGGCGCTTCATGAGGGCCATGCGGTGGACGCCTGCCTCAGCGGCGAGCGCGACGATGGTAAGGCTCCCGTTGGAGGCGGTGGCCTGGCCGGCAAGGAGCCGGTCCATGGCCTCGCGGATGCGCATCCGTGCGTCGTCGGGCTGGGGCGATGCGGTCATGCTATGGCCTTTGCGGGTTGAGCGGTGGCGTCGTGGGCGGCGGCCGTCTCGCGGAGCCGGTCTGCATTGGCGCTGAGTCGCCGGCCGACGGGACCAGGGGCGGCGGTGGCGGGCCGGTCGAGTTCGTCTGCCCGTTCGCGCAGGTGTCGGGCGTGGGTGTCGGTGCGGACAGCGTTGCCGCAGCCGGGCCGGCAGTCGTACTGCCTCGGCGCCGTCGCCCCGGGGTCGGGCTCGCAGAGCGCCGTGTCGCGCTTGAACGGGCAGATCAGCATCGCGTCCGGGTTGTCATAGAGCACGACGCCGTCCCGTGCCGGAAACGCAGCGGCCTTCTTGGCGAACGTTTTGGGGACAATCCGGCCCTCGAACCGGGGGTCTCGGGGGCAGCGGTCAGTGCCCGGCGGGCAGCCGGGCCAGAGATCTTCTCGCCGGCCGCGGCCCGGTCACGGAGTTTCGCCGCGGTGTCAGCCGCCGCCAGGGCGGTCTCGATGTCGAGGACGGAGTGGATGCCTCCCCGGCTGCGGGACCGTAGCCGCTCGAGGTCCGGGAATGCAGGGGCGGCCCGCGGTCCAGCCGGACCGCCCGCCCCATCGGCTTCGCCCACACCCACCGCGGCGATCATCCCGCCGCCCGTCAGCGTGAGTGCGGTGGGCCCCGCACCCGAACCGCCGGAACCGCCGCCGGCGCGGCCCACCCCGGCGGCCGACGCCAGCAGTGCGGACACCCCGATGACCGACCCCCTGATGTGGATCAGGTCTCCCGCGCACGGCCGGCCGCGATCATTCCGCCCAGGCCTGATGGGGCTATGTGAACTTGAACCTCCCCACCCCGTGCTCGGGGTGTCCTCGCAGTTGCTCGGCTCGGTTCCCCAGGCGGACCCGCGCTGACCTGCGTACGGCTACAAGGGAGGGGCCGCCCGATATCGGTGACGTACGGCGCCGACCACCGCCAGGTCGCCGGAGCGGTTGAGAAAGCCTCTACGATCCGGTTGATCACCGAACCGGGGAGGGGACATGGCCGAGGGCCGGGAAACGGACGCGGTCGCCGAGAGACCGGTGGAGCTGGCCTACCGGCCGACCGCTGGCGAATTGGCGTCCGCGCTGCGGGCACGCGCGAAGAGCACCGGCGCGGGACGCTTTCAGCGCGGGGCGCTGATCTGGACGGTAGCGGTCACGGCTATCAGCGCCCTGCTGTCGGCGGTCGGCTCCGGCCACCGGGACACACCGTGGCCGCTGTATGCAGGGGTGGTGGTCGCCGCCGCCTTCATGACTGCGGTGCCGTGGTTGCAGGCACGCCGCCTCCACCGGCTCGCCGAACGACAGGGGGACATCCGCGGGACGTTCGACGACACCGGGGTCCGGCTCACCACCGCGCACAGCTCGGCCAGCCACGACTGGCACCTCTACTCGCGCTATGCCGAGACGCCGGAACTGTTCGTGCTTCTCAGCGCCGACAGGGCCTCTGTCGGCTTCGCCGTCCTGCCCAAGCGGGCCGTGGCGGCCCCGGAGGAGGTGGACCGGCTCCGGGCGGTCCTCGACCGGCGGCTCGTACGCGCGGACGCCGCCGAGGCGCCCGGAAACCCTCGGAGCCGTGGCCGAGCCGTCGGCCGCGGAGCCGGCTCCGTCGGACTGTTGCTGCTGGGGCTGCTGCTGTTCTTCTTCGCCTTCGCCGCCGTCCAACACGTCGCGCACCCGGACCGCTTTCCTGGGATCCAGAACAACACCGCCCCGATGTCGGCCGTCATGCTGGGGCTGGGGACGCTTGCGATCGCCGGAGCCTGGTGGCTCGTACGGCGCATGACCGTCATGCGGATCGTGACCGCCGTGCTCGCCGTCCTTGTCCTGCTCGCCGGTGGCGCCGCCCTGTACCGCGTGGGGCCGATGCTCCACTGCTGGGGCTCGGACCGGATCGCCCGCGGGCCCGAGGGCGCCTACGTCTGCTACGGCTTCTGAGCGGAGCCATGGTCTCCGAGCGGGCCTGGAGATCATCTCTCAGCGGCGGGCCGCAGAAGCCACGCAATCAGCAGGGCGGTAAGAACCGTGTGGCCAGCCGGAGACGAAGCTCTCAGTGGACGTTAAGTCCGGTCTTCCTCGGTTTGTGATCGCTCGATCGTGGTATACCGTCGCGCAGGCCGACTGCTGGGCATGTCCATGCCGAGATGCGGGACGTGAAGCGAGAGCCGTACCCGAGCGACTTAGCGGACGAACAGCGGGCGTTGATCGAGCCGATGATCACGGCCTGGAAGCAGGAGAGGGTGGCGCGGTCAGCGACCGGAGATCCCGGGTCCTGCGATCTGCGGGAGGTAGTGAACGCGATCTTCTATCAGAACCGGACGGGCTGCCAGTGGCGCTATCTGCCCCATGACTTCCCGGCCTGGTCGGCGGTGTTCTACTGCTTCGGCCTGTGGCGCGAGGACGGGCTCGACCAGCGGATCCAGGAACTCCTGCGCTGCCAGGTACGGGAGAGAGCCCGGCGATTAGAGGACCCGTCCCTGGTGATCATCGACACCCAGTCCGTCCGCGCGGCCGCGGGTGTCCCGAAGACCACGACGGGACTGGACGCCAACAAGAAGGTGTCGGGGCGCAAGCGGGGACTGGCCGTCGACGTTCTGGGGCTGATCATCGGCGTCGTGGTGCTGGCCGCCTCCGCCCACGACAACGCTGCCGGCACCGCCCTGCTCGACCAGGCGGCCGAGCGGTGCGGGATGCGTCTGGAGAAGGCCCTGGTGGACCAGGGCCTCAAGGACGAGGTTCTCATCCACGGCGCCCTGCTGGACATCGAGGTCGAGGTCGTCCGCCGCAACCCCGAAGACCAGGGCAAAGGCTTCGTCCCGCAACCGAAGAGGTGGATCGTGGAGCAGGTCAACGGCACGTTGATGCTGCACCGCCGCCTGACCCGCGAGTACGACCACCGCCCCGACACCTCCGCCTCGCGCGTCTACTGGGCTTCCATCGCGAACATGGCCCGCCGCCTCACCACACCCGCCCCCACCTGGCGCGACACCCTCAGGCTGGCCGCGTGAACATCAGCGAGCTCCTGGCAGACCTCCAGGTCCAGCACGACGAAACCACGGCCCGGGCCGGTGAACTACGCGACCAGATCGACCACTTGACTGCCGCCCTGGCCGAGACCGAAGCGCGACTCGCAGACCTGGCGACCACCCGGAAGATCATCGTCGAACGCGTCCCGCGCGGGACCGAGCCCGATCCACCCGAGACGAACACCGCCTACCAGGCCATCGTGAACGCCTTCAACCAGCACCCCGGCCGGGCATTCCGAGCCCGCGAGCTGCACGAACTCCTCGGCATGCCCACCGACGAGGCGACCGTCAACGTCACCCGCAGCCGCCTCGGACGCCTCGTCCGACAAGGCTTCCTCACCCAACCCGGACGAGGCCGCTACCAGAAACGGACTTAACGTCCACTTAGTTCAGCGCCCGCAGCAGGGCGCTACCCGCCTCGAGGGCCTGAGTCTTGCGTGACCAGTCGAGGCGGGTATGGCGCTCGTGCGCCACCGTCCTGGGCCGGGCTGCGAGGTCAGGCGCGCCCCAGGGTGTCGTAACGGCGCCCAGGTTCGCGGTCCTCCGGCCACGGTGCCGCGGCCAGGTCGCGCCCGTAGTGTCGGTTGCCGGCGTCACCCCGGGTTACGTGCATCAGGTGCAGTGGATTCGCTTGAACCGGAGGTTGGCCGATCCGTTCTCGGATCCTGTTGCGGCTCTCGATGCCGGCCTGCTTGCGGGGTGCCTCGCAATGGGCGCCGGGCTCTGCACCGCAGGTGGGGCAGCGGTGGGCGAGGGCGTATTCGTGCAGCGGCGGGAATGCTGTCGTGTCTTCGGTCATGCCGTCCAGCCTTCCGTACCAGACACGGGGTGGAAGGGCGCCGTTGCGGCCATGGGTGGGCCATCACCCGACTGGCTGTGCTGGAACAGCAGAACTGGCCATGTCAGCGACTCCCGGTCACCTTTTGAGCGGGTGAGAGTCGCAGACACGTCTCGGTACGCCTCGCCGTCCCATGGACCCAACGCACCGCTCCGCCGCACGATTCCGCCGCCGGACGGCGCCATCACGCCAATACCCCGTATCTGGGGCTGCTTCGCGGTACTTCTCCGTCCTTCCTCGCGTTGTCCCCGGCGACGATCACTGCCCGCCCCGTTCATCCGGTGCAGGCGGTGCCACGCGCCAAGAAGGGACACTCCCGCCGCATGTGCACGCACCACCTGGGCCGGGCGGCCGCCGTACTGGCCGCTGCTCTCGCCCTGACCACTGCCGCTACCGGGCTCACCGCGTACGCCGCCGACCCCTCCGACACGACGGGCAAGCACACCACCGCCATGCGCAGCGGCGGCGGTGCGGGGCAGTGCGACAACGACCCGGACGGCTGGGCGCGCGACGGACTGTGCCTGAACGCCGCGGATAACCGCAAGGTCGACGCGTACCTTGCCCGTGCCCGTGCGGCGGAGCCGTCGATCAGCCGCGATGTACGGGCTGCCGCCGACCTCAGTCATGCCGAGCTCGTCGGCTTCGACTACCGCCTGAAGTCCCCCGACTCCCTCAAGCGGAAGGTCGCCACCGACCTCAAGGAGCATCCGGAACGCAACACCGACGACGTCCTGGCGCGCCTGAGTGACGCGGTGCGCTACACCCTCCAATGGCCCGACGGCCGCTACGTCACCGGTGTCACCATCGCCTCGGATTCGCTGTCCGCCTGGGGCAGCGACACCACGAAATGGTCCAACACCTGGGGGCGGGAGAAGGGCTACAAGGGACTCAACACGGGCTGGCGCGCGCCCGGGTCGCGGCAGCTGTTCGAGGTGCAGTTCCACACCCCGGCGAGCAAGTTCGCCCAGGAGGTGACGCACAAGCTGTACGAGGAACAGCGGCTGCCGTCGACCAGCCCCGAGCGCAAGAGGCAGCTGCAGGACCAGCAGGACGCGATCTTCGCCGCAGTACCCGTCCCGGACGGCGCTCCCGCCCTCGCTCCACCTGCCACTCGTCTGGCGCCAGCAGCCTGACGCCCGTTGCGCAGCCCCGGCCGCCTGCCCGGGGCTGCCCTCAGTTCCCCCGCGCCGTCCCCGCGGATCCGCCAAGGCCGCAAGCAGTTTGAGTAGGGCGCGATGGAGCGGTCCCGGTGAGTGGGCGACTTGACCAAGCAGGTGTCGGCGACCGCACGGTTGAGGAAGAACGGCGACCCATTGAACTGGCCGCGTCTGCGTCATGGGCCGCGGATGGAACGAAACCGCCGGCGACAAGGGCGGCTTCATCCAGGAAGTGACAGGCTGGAAGCCGTCCCCCTTGCAGCCGTCAACGGGCGTGGTACGGATCGGCCGTGCCGCAGGCGTCTACGTGCAGCGCTGCGGTTTATGAGTTCAGCAGAGACAGGTTCTCAAAGTTCCTGGCCCTGGTGATCGTCGATACCTGCCAGGACGACGTGACGGTCGATCACTCGGGCGGTGCCGTAGGCAGAGGTGTTGAGGTAGCTGCTGGCTCGTATGAGGTAGCGAATGTCATGGCCACGGGCGGCCCACAGGAGCATCTGAGCCGCTTCCACAGCTCGGTACGCGGCGTCGGCGAGCGCCCCGGAGGCGGGTTCGGGCTCCTGCTTGGTCATGAGGGAGTCCAGGTAGGGCACGAGTACGTCGTATGTGGCAGGTCCGATGAGAGCGGCGATCTCCAGCAGTTCACGCACGTCCATCAGTCTCTTCTCAAGATCGGCGTAGACGTCGCGTCCCTGGGTGATTGCCTCCTTCGCCGCTCACAGAAGGCAGCCCTCCTCGGCGCAGTCGTGCTCTGTGACGGTGCAAGCCGGAGCGGGAAGAGGCTTGTATGGCTCTCCCCGGTGGGGGAGCCGGGCGCTGAAGAGCACGCCGGTGGCCACCAGGGCGTCGACGAACGCGACGATCTGCCCGTGGACGGCCTGCGGGTTCTGGCCTGTGGGGATGGCGATCTCGTCGGCGAGCCCGACGGTGCCGCCGCGGATGGTGATGGCGTGCCAGATCTTCGAGGCGTCCGGATCGAGCATCAGCCACGCGCCTCGCCGGACATCGAGAACCGCCGTGCCGTGCGGGCCGGTGGCGTGGTGAACGTGAGCGGCGGGAGGTGCTCGCGCGCCCCGGCGGCGACGTCCACCATCGCCTCGACCAGGTCGGTCCAGCGGGTGAGCACCTTGACCACCACCGCGGTGCCGGAGGACTCCAGCACGCTGGCGGCCTCCGCGCCGTCCTGATGGGCGAACAGCACCTCCGGGCGCTCGCGGTAGAGCTGGCACAGCCCGGCCCGGTTCCGCTTGCCGGTCCGGCGCCGCCCGGACTCCCACGCGCTCATTAGGCTGGCGTCCGTCGCGCCTCCGGTGATCGTGTTCAGGGCGTCGGCGGCTTCCTCCAGCGTCATGTTCCGCGCCACCCTGG
The DNA here is from genome assembly GCF_000497445.1 of Streptomyces roseochromogenus subsp. oscitans DS 12.976. NCBI lineage: Bacteria > Bacillati > Actinomycetota > Actinomycetes > Kitasatosporales > Streptomycetaceae > Streptomyces > Streptomyces roseochromogenus. The sequence continues at coordinate 9,571,090 of NZ_CM002285.1, forward strand.
CCCGCTTGAGTGCCGAATCCGCAACTCCGGCCGCGACCACGGACACCGCCCCCTTCCCCTCTGCCAGGCATGTATCGGCAGTCTTCCCCGCTCGCGGTGGTTCAGCGAGGCCAGGTCTGGCCGTTTACAGCCCAGCCGCCGGGTCGTCGATGGCCACGGTCCGCAGCGGGCGGCGGCCCTTGTCGTCGAGCTGGGCGAGCTCGCGTTCGTAGTCGACGGTGATCGAGCCGTAGTAGTTCACCGCCGAGCTGCGGGCCGGGGAGATGTGGGAGAGCACCTCGGCATCCACCTCACGGCCCACGCCGCGCAGTTCGTCGACGGCCAGGCCCAGAGTCTGACTGACCGCCACGGCTCTCGGCCCCTTCCACGGGCTATCAACGAATGCTCTTCGGATTGTCGCCGGGGGTGAAAGAGGCCTGTGTGGGCATCAGTACGATCTTCCATCGTTTCAGCAGTGTGTGCGCAACGGGGAGAGGTAAGCGGATGGATCACTCGTCGAACGGGATCGATGCAGCGTCGGCGTCGGGTGAAGGGGCTGAGCCTGAACAGCCGGGTGAAGGAGCCGATTCCGGCAATTCCGGTTCGGTGGACGCTGGCTCCAAGGGAGCCGGGTTGTCCGTGGTGGGTTCGTGGTGGCGGCGGCATCCGCGGTGGAGCGCCGCTGTGGCGGTGACCGCGCTGGGCGGGGCGTTTGCCGGGGGTTGGTTCGCCGCGCCGCCCGACCTCACGTACACGCCGGCTGTGCCGGCCTCGCAGCCGGTCGTGGTCACCGGGACGCATGCCCGGGACTGGAAGAACAGCAACGTCTGGCCGACGCTGGGCAACCGGGCCGGTGACCGCGGACCGGGCCATGAGGCGATGGAGATATGGCTTTCCGGCGGCTACGGCCCGCACTCCAGGCTCATCGCGACCGGCCAGGACAGCCGCAGCGCGCCGTACTATGGCGTGTACGAGCCCTCGGGTCAGGTCCTGTTCTCCGGCACGGTTCCGGGCATGCCACGCGTCACCCTCGTCGACAGCGGGGGCCAACTGCTGCGCTACGCCACGGGGAACATGCCGGACAAGACCGTCTACACCGCGCCCGCCCCCCGGGCGGATGGCGTCGCCATGGAGACTCCTCCGCTGGCGCTGAACTGGAACACCGACTCCGGCGAGCCCTTCCCGCTGGCGGTACCGCCGTGGCTGACCCACCTGCAAGTGGAGGGCATCAGCGGCAAGGACGCCACCTGGCGGCCACTGAAGGTCACCGACGGACTCACCGCACCGATACCGCAGTTCAAGGCCGCCATTGGCAGCTCGGACCTGGTGGACGCACAGGGCGACTGCGGCTACGGGGCACTGATCAGGGCCGACAACACCCTCGAAGAGGGCAGCGACGAGACGGAAACGTTCGCCTACCGCCCGGGCTGGCCCTACGCCGTGCGCCTGACCTACCTGGCCGACCACAACCAGTACCACGGCGCCGCGCCCCTGGACCAGGAGTACATCCGCCGGATGGCCGGGGCGTTGCTGTGCGACGGGCCGGGCATCGACAGGTTCAGGCCCGCCTCGGAGGTCATCTGGCGTCCGCTGTGGCGCGGCACCCCCGATGGAGGCGGGGACGAGGTGGCCGTGCTTGACCAGGAGGTGTCATACCCCCAAGGACAGGGCTATCTGAACCACACCCGTGACGGCATGATCGAGGTCGGCGTCCACAAGGCATCCGTGTTCAACACGCTCGTCTCGAACTACGAGAACAGCAACACGCCCGAGACCGCGACCAGCGTCGGCTGCCTCAAGACCGCTACTGGCATCGTCGTCGTCGGCCCGACTGCCGCCGGCACCACCCGCCTCGTCGACCCGGCCACCGGCGACCACTGGACCGCGCACGGCAACGTCCTGCAGGTCCCCAAGAGTCAACTCCCCGCCAAAAGCGACGACTTGGCGGCCTCGGCAACCACCGCAGGCAAAGGCGGCCCAACCGACACGGGCACCTGCACCTGGCCGTAACCGCCCCACCCAGGCGGCGCGTCCGGGGCAGGGCACGCCCTCACCCCACGCCCGGTGCCGACCTGCTACGCCGCAGGTACAGGAGACTGCGACTCGAGTGCGGGCGGCACCCGGTTCAAGTCTCGAGCTGATGCAGGAAAGCCAGACGGCCAACCGGGGAAATCCCCCCAACCCCCACAGCTGGAACCGGAGTCCCTGATGACCAAGATCCTATGCGCGCCCCGGGGATCGACGCGGCGGTCGAGGGCTAGTGGCCTGAGTCGGTGATGCGTCGTTTGATATGCATGGGGCGTCCGGGGCCGCGGTTGGCCGAGCTGGTGTTGTCCGAGCATGAACGCGCGGTGCTCGGTGGGTGGGTGCGAGCCCCATCCACCCCGCAGGCCCTGGCGTTGAGAGCAAGGATCGTGCTGGCGTGTGCCTAGCTCGAGCCGGACGGGTTATTGCCGCGGTCGGCCAGTTCGGTGGCCCGGCAGGTCGGGGTGACCACCGAGACGGTCTGCAAGTGGCGGGCCCGGTTCGTCACCCACCGGCTGGACGGGCTGGGCGATGCGCCCCGGCCCGGCCGGGTGTGCACGGTCACCGACGAGCAGGTCGCCGAACTGGTGCGGCTCACCCTGGAGACGAAGCCGAAGAACGCCACCCACTGGTCGACGCGGTCGATGGCCCGGCGGGCCGGCATGTCGCAGTCGACGGTGTCACGGATCTGGCGGGCCTTCGGCCTCAAGCCGCACCGCACCGAGTCGTTCAAGCTGTCCACCGACCCGCTCTTCGTGGACAAGGTCCACGATGTGGTGGGTCTGTACCTCGACCCACCGGAGCGGGCCCTGGTCCTGTGTGTGGATGAGAAGTCGCAGATCCAGGCGCTGGACCGGTCCCAGCCGGTGCTGCCGATGATGCCCGGAGTCCCCGAACGCCAGAGCCATGACTACCTCCGCGCGGGCACCACCACCCTGTTCGCGGCGCTGGACGCGGCAAGCGGGAAGGTCATCGGCTCCCTCCACCGCCGGCACCGCACCGCGGAGTTCAAGAAGTTCCTCGCCAAGCTCGACCGGGAAGTCCCGGCCGGCCTGGACGTCCACCTCATCGTGGACAACTACGGCACCCACAAGACCGAGCCGGTCCGCAAGTGGCTGCTGGCTCACCCTCGCTTCCACCTGCATTTCACCCCGACCGGCTCATCCTGGCTGAACCTAGTCGAGCGGTGGTTCGCCGAGCTCACCTGCAAGAAACTCCAGCGCAGCGTCCACCGCTCCGTCCCCGCCCTCGAACGCGACATCCGCATCTGGATCAAGGACTGGAACGCCGAGCCCCGCCCGTACGTGTGGCACAAGACCGCCGACCAGATCCTCGATAGCCTCGCTGGCTATTGCCGACGCATCACCGACTCAGGTCACTAGGGCTGCCAGTGCGCTGGCCGCGAAGATCGACATCACCACGTCGGCCTTTCCGGCTGGGATAGTCACTGAACGGGCACAGCTGGATGGAACTCCTCCGTGTGACCGTGCAGTCAATAGAGATGACAGGCCGGCAGCGTTGCAGAGCCGCAAAAAAAGCGCCTTCCGGCACGGGCGTGACCACATTGAGACCGGTGGTCACCGCGAAGATGGGGGAAAATGAACACTCGCTCACGCTTGGCACCGGTCCTGGCTGCCACAGCCCTAACTGTGGCCGCCATGTTAGCCGTCCCGGTGTCGGCTCAAGCCACAACCAACGACATCAACTGCCGTACCGACACCAGCTACTGGCACGTCGACAACACCGCCACCGGGAACACCCAAGCTCACCTCCGCGTCTACGTGACCACCTGCTGGGACACCGACAACTTGGGGCATTTCACTGCCGATTCGAAGGCGACGATCGCCGGCGACGGAGTAGGCGGCCTTATCGACGCAACCATGACCTTCGACCAACCCGTTGCGACTGAATCCGGCGTGGACATCAGAGTATGGGATGGCAACGCCCACATGAGGACAACTCCCGTGGGACTGCCTTGGCCCTACTACGACTACAACTTCCACGTCCACTCATCGGTCCTCAGGGGACTGGACAACGTCCCCAACATCGCCGACACCACGGTCTCGCCCGACACCAGCAGCAACGACTACACCATCAACCCCACGGGACCGGAGTGACCCGTCCGCCCCGTACTCCTCGGCAGGCCCAGCGAGTGGCCCGCGATCTCGCAGACGCCCTGATCTCCGTCGGATCGCTGGACATGGAAAGCGTGGTCGCTCCCGGCGGTGGATGCCACCGGCCGCGAGCTGGTTGTGGACGGCCTCGCCGAAAGCCAGCTTCGACCGACGGGGTGACCACGCTGTGGTGTTGCCGCCATTTTCTGGCGTGGGCCCCTCATCCTGGAGGAACGTGCTGATTCTTTTGGCACGATGCTTGTGGTGGGAGTCCCTCTGGTCAGCGGGCGAGCCCGATCCCATTCCGGGGGAACTCTCACGGGGCGGGGGCTCCCACTACGAGTTCCGTGCGTGTCTCGGGTCGACGACCCCGCCAGGCGTCGCGGCTCGTGCACCCTCGCCTTCGCCATCCTCAACGCCGTTGCCACCGTGCCCTTCAACGTGACCAACCTCCTCCTCTTCCGGATGCGAAGCGCCGCCATGACCGTGACGACTGGTGGGACAGATTCGACTGGTACGGCTTGCTGGCCTCCCTGCTGGGGCCGCTGTTCCTCCTGCTCCCGCTGGCAGGGTCCTCCTACGCACTGCAACTGGCCGTCAGGTTCAGCGCCGACCACCTCCATGAGCCGATCCAGCTGACAGGCGGATGGTGGCCGGCCCTGCTTGCTGCCTTGGTCTGCGTGGCATTCCTTGCTATATGGGCCAGAACGACCATGTGGATCGCTCAGCGGCTCGGCCAGACCACGATCGCCTGACCGCCGTCATTGCGAGGAGGCCGCTACCCGGAGCCAGGCGGCGATCTCCAGACTTCTTCAGAGCCACAGCGGCGCCGCCCACTGTCCGCACCCGTCTTCCCCGCCGACGCGGGGGTGTGAGCCGCAAGTCGGTCTGCCGTTGGCGGTCTGATTCGGGGGATATCGGCCGGTACCGTTCGTGCTGCGGGACGGGGGTGGGTGTGAGTTCCCACCGGGCGGTCTTGTGGGCGCAAGCAACTTGAACAACCCCGCAGTTGTCATGACCTTGCTCCCCAGGTCGGTTCGAAGATCACGATCTACAGCCGGTACCCCACTTGCACTTCGCTATTCGTGCTGCTCAGAGGCGTGTTCATGAGCGTACGTGGCTGATCTGCCGTCAGGTGGCGGGAGTTCGTGACAGTCGATCGCGAGGAGCTGCCGATTGCTCACCATCCACCGACACCGCATCCCGTGACGTTGATCACGGAAAGAACACGACGGGCGTGGGCAACTGCCCGGGTTTGATCATTTCCGTACGGGCCGCGGGACCGGCGTGGGCACACCGTGACAACCGTCGGCGCGAAAACCCCCGTTACACAGCCTTCACACACCTTTACGATCACGCTTGCCGCACCGCGAGCCTTCCCTCCACCACCGCGACGGCCTCTCATCCTTACTCTGGCCCAGAAAGGGTCTCTATGAAGCTTCGCCGTGCCCTGGTGGCGGTCGCCACGACCGCAGCCATCGCCTCCACCACGCTGCTGGCCGCCACCTCGGCCAACGCCGCGCCGTCGACCCCGTCGGCACCATCCGGCCTGTGCACGACCGGTAACCCGCACTACAAGCCTGTCCTGCGCACCACCATCAGCGGGCTGCCCGTCGAGATCAAGGCGGGCAGCGGCTGGCGCAACTTCACCCTCACCCTGGACAACCCGTCGCAGGCCAAGGTCACCAACATCCACCTGTTCGCCGGCGTCAGCTCGACCACCGAAGGGTTCAAGGCCTTCCCGACCAGCCAGGTCTCTCTGCAGGCCTACTTCCCGAAAACCAAGCGGTGGGAGAACGTCACCGACACCGCCGGTCACACGGACGGCTACTTCGGCTGGGCCTCGATCAGCGCGCACCACCACATCAACATCCCCATGCGCATCAACGTCACGAAGAAGGCCCCGGCCGGCAAGGCCATGGACCTCGGCGCCGGGTTCTACCAGGACGCCAAGAACAAGTGCACGGCGATCACCGCCGCCACCTACAAGTTCCAGATCATCGCTCCGGCCAAGCACGCCTGACCCGGCGCGACCATCAACCGGGCCCGCACCTCGCCGGGAGGCGCGGGCCCAGCCACCTGCCCGGGCCGGGCAGGCTCACAGTCGCACCCGCCGGGCGGTCGAACGCACCGCGTGTACTGCTACACCATCACCGTCATCTGGTACACGCTGCACGGCCACCCCAAGACGCCGCCGACTGCCGCGAGCGCGCCTCCTGGTACACCACCTAGACCGACCCGTCCGTGGCGGGCGTGATCGCCAAGCTCCGCCGGGTCATCATCGCCTCCCGATCTCTACCCAACCGCCCAGACCAGCCCACCGATCAGGAAATCCGCGCCGTCCGGCAAGCATGGGCCGCGCGGCCAGCCTCGGCACCGCCGCTGCGCGGCTCCGGAACGAAGATGAGCTAACCCCCAGCTAAAGCAGGGGGTCTGCGCTCAAGAGAGATGATCACTGTTGACGAGGCCTTCGTCGTTGAGCTCGCCGTCGGTGGATCGTGTCCGGCTGGGATGGCGGTGAGGGTGGCGGTGACGCCCCTGGGGTGGTCCCTCCTCCCGATGTGAGGAGGGATCACCGGGGTCCCCTCGGGGCGGCCAGACGGGCGGTTCGCGGGCTGCTGGCTTTTCAGGGCTGTAGGAGCTGTATTTCGGGTTGGCGCGCGGTCACGTCACCGGGGAAGCGGCCGGGCTGGTGGCGCAGGTAGGTGTCGAAGAACTGCCGGATGATGTCGGTCGTCACCGCGAGGGCGTGGCGTTGGTCGAGCGGGCCGATCATTCCGGCCAGCCGGGACAAGGTGGGGTCTTTGAGCAGGGACTGGTCGCTGAAGTTGAAGTGGCCGGTGCCCCGGATGGTCAGCCAGAAGCGTTGGTTCGGCGGAAGGCTGCGGTAGACGGACCGGATGCCGGCCGGCGCGGCTCGGTTCGCGGGGTCGGCGGGATCGCCGTGGTCGCTGGCGGTGAGGAACAGGAACGGCCGGTCGAGGCCGTCGTGGACGACGGTGCCGTGGAGCGTGCCGTCCATGTCGATGCCCGCCCGGCAGCGGGTGTCGTCATGGCAGAACTGCGCCGCGGTCGCTCCGCCGAAGGAGTGCCCGAAGACTCCTACCGCGTTCGGGTCGAGCCGGTGGGTGAACAGCCCGGCGGGAACGGCGTTGTCGAGCCGGGCCAGCTGGTCGAGGACGAAGGCGGTGTCGGCGGACCACAGGGCGATCAGCTTATCGGCGCGGCGGTCCTGTTCAGCGGTCGACAGGCGGGCCTCGCCGGGGTTCCCCGCGGCCGTCTTGGTCACCACCTGGCCGTCCGAGAGCACGACCACGGTGGTGCTGTACGGCGCATCCATCCCCACCACGACGTGGCCATGGCTGGCCAGGTCCTCGGCCGGGGTGGTGTAGTCGGTGGCCAGGGCGCCGATGCCGGACCGCATGAGCACGACCGGGTAAGCGGACCGGCCGGGTGCGACCGGCGCGTTCTGGATGCTGTGCGCATGGACCAGCGTCAGGTCGCGGGTGAACAGGGTGCGCATCACCGGGCCTTGGTACCGGGCGAGTGCAGCCCGCCAGGGTGGGGGCAGGTAGTCCGCCGGGCGGGAGGTGCCGGTGGACGCGGCCGGGTACCAGATCCAGACCGGGAGTTCACGCGGCCGGCCGTCGGGCGCGAGGGGATCGGTGCGGGAGTGGTCCACCCAGTCGTACGCAGTCCGCCCGACCGGGTACGACCCGGTGGGCGCGGGCAGGGTGATCGCCGTGCGGTGCTCCCCCCAGAGCAGGCCGACCATAGTAGCCACCGCCAGGACGGCCAGGGCAGCGAGTAACGCGACGGTCTTGAGGATCCGCCGTGCCCAGGGGCGCCGACTCATCTGTCCCGCCGGGCGAGCAGGACGATGTTGAGGGTGAGCAGCGCGACCAGCCCCAGGTAGCTCGCGACCTCCACCGGCGTGCCATGGAAGCCGGAGTCGATGCCGTTGTAGCCGATCCAGCAGATGAACAGCGCGCTGACGGCGATGGCGGTCCAGCGGAGCCACACCGGCGCGGCGCCCTTGACGATGAACCAGCACGCGGCGCGCAGCCACTTTCGCCGCCTCGGCCCGGCCTCCGCGACGGCGGCCTCGGCGAGCATGGCCCGCCCCAACTCCTGCCGCCTGGTCGGCAGGAACCGCAGGCCGGCCTCGGCGGCCCGCCCCACCCGGCCCCCAGTCATGACCGGCCGTCCGCGAGTCGACTCCGGTAGCCGGACGCCTTGGGCGGCGCCACCGGCTCGGCGGCCAGGTTCGCCGCGTGGACCGCGCCTTCGGTGCTGAGCCGGTACAGGTGTCGGCGCGGTCGGCCGGTGGGCGGGTCCTGCTCCCACTGGCTCTCCAACAACCCCCGGTCTGTCAACCGGCCGAGGATCGGGTACAGGGTTCCGGGCGCCAGACCGGTCTCGAGGGCGATGTCGTAGCCGTACCGCCAGGTCTGGCCGCCAGCCCGCAGCGCCCGGAAAACCAGCCGCGTCTGCGCGGAGTCACGTCGAGTGGGCATGGGCAAACTCTATATAGGTAGAGTTCTTCGTGGCAAGGGTGTCGAGCAGTCAACGTGGACCTGGACCGCGGCTACGACAGCGACAAAAATCCGTGCCGCCCTGGCAGAACTCGGCTTCACCGGCGAGACCGCCGCAAGGACCCAGGTAGGCAAGTGCTGGGCGCCGAACGCGGGCACGCGTGGATGAACGGCATCGACAAGCTGCGGCCCTGCACCGAAGAGCGCAGTCGCGTCGTGGACGTCTACCTCTCCCGGGAGTTCCTGCCGCAAGAGCTGGGCTACGGTTCGCGGAGCACGAGCCGGCGCAGGCTGCGGGACTGGCATTAGGCCGGGGTGTGGCAGGTTCTGCACGAGCTGCTGCTTGCCGAGTTATGCCCGGCTGACCTGCTGGCCTTCTCTCAGGCCGCAGCCGACGGCTCACATCTGCGGGCGATGAAGGGTGGCGCGAAGGCCGGGGCAGGACCGGCAGCAAGCACCAGGTGATCGGGGAGGCGCACGGCATCCCGCTCGCCACCACGCTGACCGGTGAAAACCGTCACGATGTCACGGCCCAGGCGCCGGAAGGGCAGTGACGGCAGGGTGCCTCGCGATGAGATCTTGGCTGGGTCGGTGGCCTGCTCGACGAGAACCCGGCAGTGACCCTCGCAACTGTCCAGGAGCGCGTCGGTCTGTCCTACGCCGCGGCCGAGCGCGCCCTGCCCCGGCTGCGCGGGGAGCGGATCGCCGACCTGCTGCAGGACGAACCGGACCTGAACCCCGAGGAGGCCACCACGTGTCTCGGCTACCCGACCGCGGTGCAGCGCACGGCCCTTGCCAGCGCCGTCACCGAACTGGGTGGCCGCCAGGTGCTGCGGGCTCGGCAGGGTGCAGAAGAGAGCGAGTCGTCGTGGACGACGCAAGGGGCGGCTGCCCCAGAGCCTGACCGCTCAGGGCCTGGGCGAGGAAGTGTGAGTAGGGCTGCCGGAGGTGAACCGGCTGCTGGCGGTGCGATGGCCGGCGGTGCTGGCGGGCAGGGCGCTGCCGGGGGGCAGCAGCTGCACGGTCGGCGACCGGTGAGGCGGACCGGTCATGACGGCGCCGATGCCGTGGGAACGGTCGGGGAGCAAGGTGAGCGACCGGCATCTGACCAGGCTCGCGGTCGTGTATGTGCCGCGGCCCGGCACGCAGCAGGTCGCGGATCACCAGGAATCGCCCCGGTTGCAGCGTGACATCGGTCTCCAAGACCACACCGAGGTCTTGGAGACCGACGCTGCCCTTTGGGGGGCGTCGATGGTCGGACGGCTGAATGGCAACACACAGATCTTCCATCACCACCCGGACAGTCCACCAGCAAATGCCACCGATGTGGCGGCGTCGTGCCTACGGTCGACATCACTGCCGACCACAGATGGAGGACGCACATGCTCAAGCCCATCGCCATCATCCTCACAGGGCTGATCACCGCCGGGGTTCTCGCAGGAGGTGTCGCCGCCGCAACCCCCGCAGCACGCGCTTCCGTCGCGACCAGGCCGACACCTCCGGCAGACAGCGATCCCTGTGTTCCGGGGTACATCCTCAACCTCCCTATCTGCGTGACAGATGCTGTTGGCTAGTGCTGGATTCCTCAAACGAGGTACACATATCGACGCCGTAGGACGCGGGTTGGTGGTGCGGGTCTGCCCCAGATCCAGGGTCGGGCGCGGGAGCTGAGCTGGTCGGTGGCGGCTCGTGGCGTGGGTGATGCGGCCTGGGTCGCCGAAGGAGCGTACGGCCAGGGCGGTCTTGCGGAAGATGCGCCACCAGCCTCCTTGGAGGTTGAGCCAACAGGCACCGACCGGGATAAAAACGTGCTTGATGCGTGGGTGGTCCTCCAGCCAGGTGCGGGTGGACACGCTGTTGTGCGGGGACAGATTGTCCGTGATCACGTGATGTCCGCAGCGGGGTTGGCTTCTTCGACCGACTGGAGCAACCGCTGATAGAAGGCGCTGTTGCGGGAAGCGGCGGTCATCGTGATTGCTTGACCGTCGCGGATGCGTAAGGCGCCGTAGCCCTAGGTCTCCTCCGGCCCGCGGGAATAGGCGAACGCATTCTTGATGCGGTGCCTGTCCGGCGACCAGCCAGGTGCCAGTGGGAAAGCGCGGGGGATCACCGGGCCGAGTTCGCCGGCGCAGACCACCGTCGCGCCGGCGGGCGGGCTGGTGTAGAGCTCGACGATCCGCGTCCTTCTTCCCTCGAAGTCCGGATCCTTCGAGCGCGTCCAGGATCGCGTGCGCCGCCAGCGGACCCTTCCGCGAGCAGAATCCGGCGCACCTGGGAGCGGCTGACTTCGATGCCCAGGCCCCGGGCCGCGGCGACCAGCGTGTCCAAGGTCCACTCCGAGGGCCCCGACTCGTCCGCTGAGCCGTGCGGGTATCGATGCGGCCGCGCGGGCCGACATCGCGACCACCTGCAAGGAACGCGGCGGCGCCCCGGCGCAGACGTACCCGCCGTGCCGGCCGCCCGCCAGGGTCGCGTCCAGATCCTCGTTGAACCGGCCACGGGCCCGGGCCGCCCCGCTGCTGTCCGACAGTTGTTGGACCGGCTGGTCGAATCCGGCGGGGCTGGTCATCACCACCGAGCGCCTGGGGTGACTGCCTCGGCAAGGCACCCCAGGCGCAGCGCCTGACTGACCTCGCACGGCTGCGCGGCGTCCGCGACCGGATCGACAGGGAATACGCGCAGCCGCTGAACGTGGAGGCGCTCGCCCGCGACGTGAACATATCCGCCGGGCACCTCAGCCGGCGGTTCCGGGCCGCCTATGGTGAATCGCGTACGCGTACCTGATGACGCGTCGCATCGAGCGCGCGACGGCGCTGCTGCGGCGGGGCGACCTCAGCGTCACCGAGGTCTGCTTCGCGGTCGGCTGCGCGTCGCTGGGCACGTTCACCACCCGCTTCACCGAGCTGGTCGGCATGCCGTCCGGGGCCTTCCGACGCCAGGCGGCGCATGCGGCGGCCGACCACGCACATCCCGAGGTCAATGACCCCGCTGACGTTCAACGCGCGGTCGCACAGACCTATGCCACCCGGCCAGGACTCCGCTTCTACATCGACACGATTCTCGGCAACAACGACTCGCTGTTTGTGGTCGGTGGTGTCGGCCACGAAAGTCGCCCAGACACCATAGACAGCCGTCTCATCTGGCTGATTCGACTCCTCGACGGTCAGATGGCCGAGATGTGGACCTATCGGCTCAGCACTCCATGATGCCGCCGAACCACGGTTCACCGTCACCATCCTGTGGCCGACCGTCCCGAACACCCCACCGCCCGGCTGCCGCCACGACAGCGAGCGCCTGCTCCAGCTGACCGGCAACTGGCGTGAGGCGGCACTCGAACTCCGCGAGCTCGCTCCACCGCGCCCCACTCTGCGGCTGGTCAGCGACACGACACCGCCCCCAGAGCTCACCGCTCCGAGACCAAGATCAAGTGCTTGGCGTTAATGGCTGTATCGATGGTCCAGCCACCGCCAATTGCATCGGATGCGAACTCGTGACGGTGTGCGATTCGACATCGGCGGATGCCAAATTCCCCAGCGTGACCAGAGGGTTGAGACCCTGAGGCGGCATGCGACGCTGGCGGATCGCGGCACGTGATGGCCAGCTGTGTCACTCGTATGGCCGGCTGGCCCGCAGACGGTCAAGGCGGTGGACCACCCCGACGCCGGTATGCTGATCTTCGACGCCACCTTGCTGTCGCTGCCCGAGCTGCCCGGCCACCACCTGATCCTGCACAACCCCCGTCCGGGCACCGACACCCAGGAACGGCTGAAGCAGCTCATGCCATGCGACGAGTACGACCCGTCGCAGTTCCTCCGCACGCGTCGGCCCCCCGGCCTCGGCAGCCTCGGGAGACGCCGCCATCAACACAGCAGCGTGATGGTGATCGTCATGGCGCACCTCCGCCTGATCGGCACCCGCAAGCGAACCCGCGGCGGGTATGACCACAGATCGACGCTTCGAGTCGAGGCAGATCGTCAGACAGTAAGGTGCCCGCCCGGCGTCTCGGGAAGCGATCTCCCTCGCCCCCGCGGTAAACCGAGCGCCGGGCGACGGAATGGGTACGGCGGTCAGGCAAGCAGGACAGAATCCCGGCGTGAGCCGGGCTATGACCGGGACTGCAACTGCTGCCCAGGTCCGCCCTCTTCCGATCCAGGCGCGGTGCGAAGACCCGCGCGGTACGACTGGCCATCGCCCTGGGCGTGACCACTAGGTCGTTTCTGACGGCTCTTGGTCTGCTGCCGGCTGATCGATTGCCTTGGCGTGGGGCGCCTCATGAGGCAGCGGTTGCCTCGCCAGGCGCATCCGTTTCGGGCAAGAGACCGCTTCAAGAGCCGTCAGAAGCGCTCTAGGTGCTGCTCAGACACAGGCCGCCACTAGGCCGACACGCTCAATTTGCATATCGACGCAACAAGAGCAACGGGGTCCTTAGGCGAGCCATGACCACCCACCGAATTCCAGCTGGCCTCTATCGGCGACCCGGGCCGCTGCGCCGAGCAACGGCCGCCCGACGCCGCAGGAACACCGCCGCATCACAGGCCGGCCAGCAATTGCCCCGCAGTCCCTATCAGCCCCCTCGCCGGGCCCGTCCCGCGGCATCCACCCTCCCGACGTTGGCCGACCGCCCGCGACAGCCGCCCCATGGGCGTCCTTTCAGCGTCCTCTCAGCTCATGGCGTGCAGGCTGGAGGGTGCCTGGGAGGCTGCGCATCCCCGTGCCGCAGTCGGCTCCACCGTACCGATTCGCCGTCGGATCCCACGGGAACCGCCATGACTTCCGATACCGTCACTCCGCCCGTCGCCCCGGCCCGGCACCGCACGGCCCCGGCCGTCGGGAGCGTCACCGGACTGAACCGGTTCTTCGAGGACGCCTGTGACAGCACCCCGCACGCCGTGGCGCTCGAAATCGGCGCTCAGCGGTTGAGCTACGCCGAACTGGACGCCCGGGCCAACCAGGTCGCCCATCGGCTGCGGCGTCTCGGCATCGGACCGGACAGCCGTGTCGGGTTGCTCCTGCCGAGGTCCGCGGAGATGTACGCGAGCCTGCTCGGCGTGTGCAAGGCGGGCGCGGCGTTCGTGCCGGTCGATCCCGCTGCGCCCGCGGACCGGGTGACCTTCATCCTTCAGGATGCCGGTGCCGATGCCCTGCTCACCGCCTCCGCCCGCACGGCCGACGCGGTCCGGGCGATGCCGCCCAGGACATGCGCGGTCATCGAGGCGGACTCCGGGCCCGGGACCTCGCGACGCTGCCCACCACACGTCCGTACGAAGGGCCGAGGAAAGTGGCGGACCCGTTGGCCTACGTGATGTACACCTCGGGGTCCAGCGGCAGACCCAAAGGAGTGGAGGTCGCCCGGTCGAGCATCGGCAACTTCGTGCGCGTCGTCTCCCCGGTCTACGGAATCCGGCCCTCGGACCGCGTGTACCAGGGCATGACCATCTCCTTCGACTTCTCGATCGAGGAGATCTGGCCTACCTGGGCGGCCGGCGCCACCCTGGTCGCAGGACCCACGGGACCGGGACGGCTCGGGTCCGAGCTCGCCGACTTCCTGGACCGGTATCAGGTGACCGTCCTGTACTGCTGCTCAGGACCCTGCCAGGCCAGTTCGCGGGCCGCATCCACCGGCCGGAAGGCGTCTTGGTACTGCCAGCTGCCGTGGCCTCGTTTGAGAGCCATCACGAACGGCAGGTGGGCGGCGGACAGGTCGCGGCGGAAGCTGTCGTGGTCGCCGTAGGCACAGTCGGCTGCCACCGCCCTGAAAGACACCCCTGCCTCTGCAGCCTGACGGGCCAGGACTGCCCCGATCTGCAGCTTCGTACGGAACTGGGGATCACTCTTGCCGTGCGGGAAGTGGTGGGCGGGGGTGTAGGGGACGGCGTGCAGTGGGTAGTAGACGCGCTCGTCCGCCCAGCACGTGGTCACGGTGACCACGCCGCGGTCGATCTTGCCGACCGAGCCGAGGTACTGCTTGCCCACGTGCGCGGTCGCGCTGCCGTCCTTGCGGTCTCCGGAGTCGTCGACGACCAGCACCCCGCCCGGGTGCGGGGCAGTGGCCGGGTCGGCCAGTAGTAGTTCCAGCCGTCGAGCGTTGACCGCGTCCTGGTCCCAGGTCGACTCGGAGAGGAAGAACTGCAGCCGCTGGACTGCCGCATGCTGGGCGCCGACCACGGGTTCCGTACCTGCCAGGCAGGTCAGGGTCTTGTTCCGGTCCCGCGGCAGCAGCAGCCCGGCCAGGTACTCGCGAAACCCCCGGCGCTGAGCCAGCGTGGAGAAGAGGTCATCGAACCGGACAGCGTACGCTTCCAGTAGACCAGGTGCCGGCGGGCACGGCAGCCTCTTCGTCATCTCGGGCTCCCCAGACCGTAGTTGACGCCTCCATCACACGGCCTACTCCCGGACAAACCCGCCGTCAACAAACCACCGATAGGCAGCGTTCGCCCCGTCGACGGCATTGTGTGGGAACCATTCGTACGGCGCAGCTACTGACCGGCCGTGCCCGGCGTTGTTGTCATCGAGGAAAGCCTCAACGCCAAGCAATGGATAGGAAATCACGATGAACCACGCGTTCCGTCTTGCCGCTGCAAGCGCTCTCGGCGTCATTCTCCTGACGGACGGTGCCACCGCCGCAGTGGGAGCCCCCCTGACCACCACGCAGACGGCCAGTGCCGTAGCGCAAAGGGCGACACTGACCGCCAAGGCCAGCGTCAGCAGCGTCCAGGCAAGGGAGGCGTTCAGGATCACTGGCACGTCGACCGGCCTCAAGCCCGCCACCAAGGTGATGCTCCAGAACAAGCAGGGTGCCAAGTGGGTCAGCTTGCCCGCCGCTGCCGCCGTCGCCCAGGACGGTTCATACGCAACGTCATACACAATGCGGGATGATCTGGGCGTCAAGGGCAAGAAGCAATTCCGCGTGGTAGGCGGTGGTGCGGTGTCCCCCGTGTTCACGGTCGCCCTCCGCTGACTTCACCACCCACGATGTCTGGGTTTCGTCACACGGGCTGCGCGCCCCTGGCACCCCCTCAGGTTCTAGGCGCCGTTGCAACATCCCAGCTCAAGGGGTGGGGTGGACTTCGGGATCCGGGAAGACCGGGGCAATCAGGGCCTGAGCAGCCGGGAAGCGTGTAGACGCGTCGGGATCAACTACCGCACTGGAAAGCGATGGCGGAATCGTCGCCACCCGAAGGACCAAGGGGGCGCCGCCCGGCTCAGCGGCCGGCGTCCCCGTTGGGTTCGTCCCGGTTACCTGCGCCAAGACCGCCGGACCGACATCGCCGACCGCTGGGGGAGAAGCCCACGATCCGGCAGATTGCCGTTGAGCTGTGACGCAGCCCCTCTGCGATCTGCCGCGAGATTCGCCGCAACGGCCTGCCGATGCGCGCAGATGCATCCCGCTGGGCCTATGGTCCGTACGCCGTCCCGGCCCGCCCCAAGGCCGGGTGGATCGGCCAGAACCCGCAGCTGCGCGCCTTCATCCAGGACCACCTGGACCTACGGTGGAGCCCGGAACAGACGCGACCCGCGCGGTGCCGTGGACCAGCCAGCCGGCCAGAAGCAGGGGTCCGGTGATGAGGGCGCCGGCGGTGTAGGGGGTGAACACGACGGCGCGGTAGCTGCGCTGTGCAAGGAAGAGCAGCGCCAGGTGTGCCGCCCGGTAGCTGGCGCCGAACAGCAGCCCGCGAGAGCCGTATGCCTACGGTAGGGCCAGCGCCATGAACAGGCCGCACAGCCCGACCGCGAACGCGCCCAGACGTTCGAAGGCCCGCTCCAGGTCATGCGTGTTGGCGTGCATCGTGGTGCCGCCCCATGTCCAGATGATCGGGATGAGCACCACCGCGGCCCGCCCGCCCCCAGGCCGGCGGTGGTCGGCATGCAGGAGGCTGGCCACCTGAGTGACCGCGACGACGAACACCAACCGTGACGAAGCAGCCCCGCTCCGCCTCTTCTTTCCGCCGGATCGTGTTGCCCGTTGGTTCCAGTTCCGCGAGCGCTGCGCGGATACCGCGACGTCCTTCGCCGAATACATTGCCGCTGTGGCGGCGGGCGTGGGTCCGATGGCGCGTCAGCGTGCGTCTCCCAGCCGGACGTCCGGCTCAGCGGCTCGGCCAGCAGGCCCGGCGCCAGTTACGTCGGCCGGTCGTCCCGCAGCAGCGCGTTCGGGAGGATGGTGAAGTGGTACCGACGACGGCGAATTACGCCGTCGTCGGCACCATGGGCCGACCGTCTCGCGGGCTATGCGTAGAACGGGCCGGGGGTGGTCCAGGTGGTGTGGCCGAAGACGTTGTCGTCGGCGATGGTGAGGCTGACGTTGGTGACCTTCAGCCCGAACTGGGTGGGGGTCATCCCGTCGGGGCAGTTGACCTGCACCGCGGGGAAGTTCACGTAGAACTGCGGCCCCGAGTCCTGAGTCGGGTTCGAACGCAGGTCAGATATCACCCAGTTGGCCTCGGTGAAGTAGTAGGTCCGCATCAGTTGCTCATGCTCGCTTCGGACGACGAAGGCGGTGCGGTGGTCGAAGGTGCCGTCGGGGCGCAGGCAGCCGAAGGTGCGGGCGGTGTCGGCGTAGGAGTTGAAGTAGTAGTCGGTGCTGTAGAGACCCGCCTGGTAGCCGGGTCGGCTGCGGACGTTATGCAGGGTGAAGTCGAGCTTAAACCCTCCGCAGCCGGGCGTCGGGTCGTAGTCGTGGTAGATCTGCCGACACTTGCGGTCGCCGAAGGCGGCGTCGGGATCCGGGTGGTACGGCTGCGGGACGACCTGGCCGTGGAACAGCACAGTGGCCGAGATCCCGCTCCCGCCGGGCGCCGGAATCTCGGCACGCGCCGTAGCGCTCGCCGCTCCCGAACCGGCCAGCACCAGCCCGGCCGCCATCAGCAGCGCGATGACCAGCCGCGCCCGCGATCTGCGCAGTAACTCCATGGAGAAACCCCCTCATGACGTCGTGAGGCACCGCCCGCACCTTCGCGGACGGCGCGCCACACGCTAACCGCGGCCCCGGAGGCACGTCCGGCGAACACCCTGAAACGGCGCGAACCGGCCGCCGAGGTCCGGGGCCCCGCATCACGATTCTTCGATGAGCGCCAGTCGCGTGGCACTCGCCAGCGGACCGTCGTCCGGCATCCGCGCGGCCGTCGCCCGACGGCATGCGGATCGTCGTCAACTCCGCACGGAGCGCTGTCAAGGACAAGGAACTCGCGGCCGAGTTGCCCGCCGCGATGATGGCGCAGAGACCCTCCGCACCACCTGGCGACACCGAGCATGAGCGCGGCCAGCGCGCCAAGTAGCCTCC
>NZ_CM002285.1:9589047-9591255 GCF_000497445.1 Streptomyces roseochromogenus subsp. oscitans DS 12.976
TGTCGGCGACGGCTGAAAAGTGGACCAGTAGCGACGCTTGAAAGTTGACCCCCTCCAAGGGGTCTGGCTCGTTGAGTCAGACCGGGAGGAGTGGTGATCAGCGTGGAGGACTGGGCGGAGATCCGTCGGCTTCACCGGGCCGAGCAGATGCCGGTGAGGGCGATCGCGAGGAAGCTGGGGATCTCGAGGAACACCGTTCGCAGGGCCATCGCGGACGACGCACCGCCGAAGTACCAGCGGGCGCCGAAGGGCTCGATCGTGGACGCGGTCGAACCGCAGATCCGCGAGCTGCTCGAGCAGTGGCCCGAGATGCCGGCGACGGTGATCGCCGAGCGGATCGGCTGGGACCGGGGCCTGACCGTGCTCAAAGACCGCATTCGGGACCTGCGGCCGGCCTACCGGCCTGCGGATCCGGCCTCGCGGACGGTCTATGAGCCGGGCGAGATCGGCCAGTGCGACCTGTGGTTCCCGCCCGCCGACATCCCACTCGGCTTCGGCCAGGTGGGGCGGCCGCCGGTGCTGGTGATGGTCGCGGGCTACTCGCGGTGGATCACCGCACGGATGCTGCCCTCCAGGTCGGCCGCCGACCTGATCGCCGGGCACTGGCGGCTGCTGACCGAGCTGGGAGCCGTCCCGCGGGTGCTGGTCTGGGACAACGAGGGAGCCGTCGGCTCATGGCGGTCCGGCGGCCCCCAACTCACCGACGAATTCGCCGCGTTCGCCGGTCTGCTGGGCATCAAGTTCCTGCTCTGCAAGCCACGCGATCCAGAGGCCAAGGGTCTGGTCGAGCGGGCCAACGGCTATCTGGAGACGTCGTTTCTGCCCGGGCGGGTGTTCACCTCGCCGGCGGACTTCAACATCCAGCTCGCCGACTGGCTGACCAGGGCCAACCGGCGCATCCACCGCACCTTGCAGGCCCGTCCGTCGGACCGGCTGGAGGCCGACCGCTCTCGCATGCTCGCCCTGCCGCCGATCGCCCCTCCGGGCTGGTGGAAGGCATCGCTGCGGCTGCCGCGGGATCACTATGTCCGCCTGGACACCTGCGACTACTCGGTCCATCCGCTGGCCGTCGGCCGCCGCATCGAGGTCGCCGCGGACCTGGACCAGGTCCTGGTGACCTGCGACGGCGTCGAGGTCGCCCGTCATGCCCGCAGCTGGGCCCGCCATCAGACCATCACCGACCCCGATCACGCGGCGGCTGCCGCTGCCGCCCGCAAGGCGGCCGTCGACAAGAAGGCGGCACCGACGATGACCACGGAAGTCGAAGAGCGGTCGCTGGATACCTATGACCGGATCTTCGGTGTCATCGACGGCGGCCTCAGCACCGGCGAGGGAGTCGCGTGATGGCCGCCAAGCAGACGGCGAACAGCCGTGACGTCTCCTCCGAACTCGTCTATCTGACCAAGGCGTTGAAGGCCCCGGCCCTGCGGGATGCGGCCACCCGGCTCGCCGAACGGGCCCGTGACGAGGGCTGGAGCCACGAGGAGTATCTGGCGGCCTGCCTGCAGCGGGAGGTCGCCGCCCGCGATTCGCATGGCGCCGAGGGACGCGTCCGGGCGGCCCGCTTCCCCTCCCGCAAGTCACTGGAGGACTTCGACTTCGATCACCAGCGGTCTGTGAAACGCGAGGTCATCGCTCACCTGGGGACGCTGGATTTCGTCGTCGGCAAGGAGAACGTCATCTTCCTCGGGCCGCCCGGCACCGGCAAGACCCACCTGGCCACCGGGCTCGGCATCCGGGCCTGCCAGGCCGGCCACCGGGTGGCCTTCGCCACCGCCGCCCAGTGGGTGGCCCGCCTGGCCGAAGCACACCAAGTGGGCAGGCTCAGTGACGAGTTGACCCGGTTGGGCCGGATCCCGCTGATCATCGTGGACGAGGTCGGCTACATCCCCTTCGAACCCGAGGCGGCGAACCTCTTCTTCCAGTTCATCTCGGGCCGCTACGAACGGGCATCGGTGATCGTGACCAGCAACAAACCCTTCGGCCGCTGGGGCGAGGTCTTCAGCGACGACACTGTCGCCGCCGCCATGATCGACCGCCTCGTTCACCACGCCGAAGTCATCTCACTCAAGGGCGACAGCTACCGCATGCGCGGCCGCGACCTCGGACGGGTTCCCGCAGCCAACACCGGGGAATGACCAACATCAACAGACGTAGGGGGTCACTTTTCGTCCGTCGGCAGTGGCTCACAATTCAGCCGTCGCCGAC
>NZ_CM002285.1:9591280-9609877 GCF_000497445.1 Streptomyces roseochromogenus subsp. oscitans DS 12.976
AGCCTCCCTCCACCCTGGCCGGCGGGGCGTACTTCGCCTTCAATGGCGACTCGACCGGAAGGCTCCTCCCATGCCCTTCTTCCTTTCCCAACCCCGGCCAGATCAACGGGTAATGGCTGTGAGGCAGGCGGGGGCGAGGCCCTCGTACGGCGGTGAGCAGCAGACCGACATCTCAGAACAGGCCGGGTGGCACTGTTCACGAGAGCGGGCAGCGCTTGTCCATGAGTTGGGGGGAGCCGGGGGGTGGGCCGGGGTTCGACATATTCACGGGTTCTGAGAGCACTGGCGGACAGCGGTTCTGCTCAGGCGGGTGCAGGTGTAGTCCTAGCTGTTGGAGTCTGACCGCAGTCGGCTGGGCGATGGTCCCCAGGGGCCACTCGTGCCGGCTCAGCCGGCGGTGAGGATGCGGCAGATGTCGCCCTCGGTGCAGGTGGCAGGGTCGGTTGTGGAGGCGGTGCGGGTCAGCTCGCGCAGCGTGGCGCGGGTCGCCTCCAGTTCGGCGATCCGGTGCTCCACGTCGGCGAGGTGCCGGCCGAGGAGCTCGGTGACGTGGCCGCAGGGCGGGTGACCGCCGTCGCGGATGGCCAGGATGTCACGGATCTCGGCGAGGCTGAGGCCGGCCGCCTGGGCGGAGCGGATGAAGCCGACCCGGGCCCGCGCATGGGCCGGGTAGTCGCGGTAGCCGCCCGAGGTGCGGGGCGGGTCCGCCAGCAGCCCGGCCTGCTCGTAGTAACGAAGGGTCTTGGTGGTGGTGCCGGTGGCGGCGGCGAGGGCTCCGATGCGCATACCTCCACGGTAGCCCTTGACCTTCCAGCGTAATGGAAGGTCTAGCGTGGGCCGCGTGACCTGGAGGTGCCGCCGATGCGTGTGGAGATGCTGACCGTCCCGGACTGCCCGAACGGCCCGGTACTCAAGGAGCGGCTGGCGCTCGCCCTCGCCGGCCGTGCGGACGTGGAGCTGACCGGGCACGTGGTCGACGGCCAGGCCGAGGCCGAGCGCAGGGGCATGCACGGCTCGCCGACGCTGCTGGTCGACGGGCGCGATCCGTTCGCCGCTCCGGGCACCGCGGCCGGCCTGTCCTGCCGGCTCTACCGTGGAGCGGACGGCCGGGTCGACGGGGCGCCGTCCGTCGAGGCGCTGCGGCAGGTCCTCGGCACCACGGCCACCACGGGGGCGGACCAGGCTGTCGGCCGGGCCGGGCGGGGTCGTCTCGCGCCGGTCGAACGGGGCCTGCGGGCGGTGCAGCAGGCCGTCCTGCGTTCCTTCGCCACCACCGGCGCCCCGCCCGCGGCCGCCGAGTTGGAGTCGGCGGCCGAGCCCTTCGGCGTCCGCGCCGCCCAGGTGCTCGCCCAGCTGGCCGCCGAGGACTTCCTCACCCTGGACGGCACCGGTCGCATCCAGGCCGCGTACCCGTTCTCCGCTACCCCCACCGAGCACGCCGTGCAGATCGCCGGCGGCGCGACGGTGTGGTCGATGTGCGCGATCGACGCGCTCGGCATCCCCGCCATGCTGGGCACCGACGCCATCATCACCTCCAACGACCCAGTCACCGGCGACCCTGTCCGCGTGGAGTTCACCGGCGGAAGGGCCACCTGGCAGCCAGCCACCTCGGTGGTCTACTGCGGCACCCGCCCCGGCGACGGCCCGGCCGCCACAGTCTGCTGTGGCTACCTGCGCTTTTTCACCGCGCGCGGCACCGCGGAGCAGTGGACCGGACAGCACGCCGGCATGAGCGGCGCCGTCCTGGACCAAGCCGAGGCCGAGCGCTTGGGCGCAGACATCTTTGGCCCCCTGCTGGCCGCACCCGCACCGTGAGCCGGACCGCCATGAACCCGCCCCAACGCCACGACCCGGCCACCCGGAGAGGAACAGCGGCCCTGCTCGCGGCCGCCACGGCAGCCATCGTCTGCTGCGCGGGACCCGCCCTGATCATCGCCGCGGCCTCGGGCGCGCTCGCCGCCTGGCTCAGCAACTGGTCCGTCACCGCCGCCGCGCTGCTGATCACCGGGGCCGTGGCTTGGTGGCTACGACGCGGCCGGCGGTCCTGCCGCCCACCAGGTCGCTCTCAATGATCGGGATGTTCGGACGCCAGGTCACCTGCTGCTGCCGACCTCACCGAGCTTCCCCAAGCGCCGGCCCGTGCCTGGCCCAGGCGCTGTCGATTCTCGTGAACATCGAAAACGCCGACCGCGGGGCGCCTGGCAAAGTGATTGTCCCCTGTCATCCCATCGGACGTTTGACAGCGAACTCAGCCGTTACGTCGTGCGGGGTGAGCGCTCTGAGGGTGTTGCATGGCTGTACTGGCTGGGGTGGAAGGCGCTGGGCAGTACGTCGAGGTGTCGTACGCGGATGCTCTGCATCGAGCCAGTGAGGACGGCGCGGGCGGGGAGCGGTGCCGCCTTCACCGGAACGGCCGCGCCGTTGCGGTGAAGGCGGTCGATCGGCGTGCGGTGCTCTTGCGTCGGTTAGCGGACGACGTGGACGGTCACCGGCGTGGAGGTGCGGTCCGTCTTCGCGTGCTGGTGGTGCTTGTCGGTCGAATACAGCACTGAACGGAACTGCAGCTCGCCTGTGTGCGTGGCCTTGACGTTTGCGCGCGCATCACCGGAGAAGCTCCGCGTGACGGCGTGCCAGTGGCCCCAGTGGCCGGGTTTGCCGGACCGCTCCTGTATGGTGTACTGTTCGGCGTCGTTATCTCCGTAGCCGCGTACCTTCACCACGTGGCTGGCATGCGCGGTGTGGGGGGTGGCCTGAATCGAGATGTCGCCCTTCGCGAACGCCGGGGATGCCGCCAGTCCTGCCGAGGTCACACCCAGCGCGGTGACCATCGCGAGCCGCTTCATGCCAAGCTTCATACTCGGATCTCCTTGGATATCTCCGTCCCCTTTGCGTCAACTAGGCTTCATAGCTGCTTGATTGACGCACTTCCATCGGAGAAGAGTGGTTGGCTTGCCCAGTAGTTGTCCCCCGATTCTCACTACCTCGTAACTGGCGTCAGACGATCACCGGGCTGCCTCACCGTGCACTTACCGAGAGGCACTGTCTGACGGCCAACCCAGTCGGCCCAGGTCGGAGGCGCTGCCCCCGACTGACTTCCCCACGTTCTTCTTCGGGACTGGGCGAGCCCTTCGTATGGTTGGCGCCCCAGGGATGCCGGGTGTTTGTGTCCTGAACGTGGATGGAGCTGGTTGTAGGAGCAGCTCTTGAAGTGATGCTGTGCGGAAGATGAAGGTTGTTGGCCCTTCGGAGTCGCCCTGCGGGGGGAGGCTTCAAACCACCTCGTGCTGCGTTGGCTGAAGACCGTCGTGGTGAGCGACGAGGAAAAGGCGTCGTAAGAGGCGTCAGGTGGGGATCGGGAAGACGAACGCAAGTGAATCGCTGCTGACGTGTCGTAAGAGTCAAAGGTGACATCAAAACCGGGGTGTATACCCAATCCCGGGACGAGTCTGGCGGGTGCCCGTTTACTGGCCAGTCGGTGTCCGGCATGCAGGCGACGTGAGCCCGGTCTGCGGCTTCCGTATGGAACAGGAGAAGGCGTTCCTTGCCGCTGCTCGTCGTAATGGCGAGTGAGAGGGAGTGTCCCAAGCAGCCGAAACTGCAAGGGATCGAGTACCGAGGTCAGGCGCGCCGGCGGACCGGCTCGTAGTAGTGGCGAAGCCCCTGTAACGGGGGTGGAGCGAAGGGGCCGGGTCGTTCGTGGCTGAGTTGATCGCGTCAACCGGGCGGTGCCCGGGAGGAATTCGGTGGACCAGTTGAAGTCACAGGCCAAGCCGTTTGAGATTTCAAAGTGGGAAGTCAAGGAGGCGTGGGAGGAAGTCAGGGCGAACAAAGGCGCTCCCGGGGTGGATGGGCAATCTCTGGACGAGTTCGAGAAGGATCTGAAGGGGAACCTCTACAAGGTCTGGAACCGGATGTCGTCGGGGTCTTACTTTCCGCAACCGGTGCGCGCGGTGGAGATTCCTAAGCCGCATGGTGGAGGCACGAGAATCCTCGGGATTCCTTGTGTGGCTGACCGGGTGGCGCAGACTGTGGTGGCCAGGCATCTCATGCGCCGGGTGGAGCCTGTATTCCATCCGGATTCGTATGGATACCGGCCCGGACGGTCGGCGCTGGACGCGGTCGCACGCTGCCGGGACCGCTGCTGGAAGAGGAACTGGGTCATCGACCTCGATGTCGCCAAGTTCTTCGACAGCGTCCGGTGGGACCTCCTGGTCAAGGCGGTGGAAGCCCACACCGACGCCGTATGGGTGATTTTGTATGTGCGGAGGTGGCTTCAAGCGCCGATGCAGCAGCCCGACGGCAGCCTGCTGGTCCGGGACCGCGGGACCCCTCAAGGATCTCCGGTCTCGCCCGTGCTGGCGAACCTGTTCATGCACTACGCGTTCGACACCTGGCTGGCCCGGGAGTACCCCGGCGTCTGGTTCGAGCGTTACGCGGACGACGCGGTGATCCACTGCGTCACCGAGCGGCAGGCCACGGAGGTCCTGGCCGCGCTGATGGACAGGATGGAACGGGTCGGGCTGCGACTGCATCCCGACAAGACCCGGATCGTGTACTGCAGGGATGGCAAGCGCCGAAACTCGTACGAGCACACGGCATTCACCTTCCTTGGATACACCTTCCGCGCCCGCAGGAGCCGGGACAAGAAGGGAGAGAGCTTCCTCTCCTTCGACCCGGAGATCAGTAAAGAGGCCCTGAAGCGGCTCAGTGCGGAGGTCCGTTCCTGGCACCTTCATACTCGGGCCGACCTTTCCTTCGTTGATCTCGCCCGGTGGGTCAACCCACGGGTGGCGGGGTGGATGCAGTACTACGGCCGCTTCCGGCGGTCGGGGCTGGATCCCCTTCTGACGCGCATCAACGCCTACTTGGTGCGATGGATCCGCAAGAAGTACGAGCGGCTCAAGGCGAAGCGGAAGGCCATTGCGAAGATGGGGGAGATCGCCAAGCGGTATCCCCGCATGTTCGCGCACTGGCCTTGGACTACCGCCTCGGCCTGGTGACCAGGACGGCAGGAGCCGTGTAACGAGAGATCGTTCCGCACGGTTCTGTGAGAGCCGAGGGGTGAGATTCCCCTCGGCTACTCGGCGACTAACCAACTTCTGCCATCAGTGGCTTACGACGATTGGCCGCTCGGCACCCCACGACGACTCGGCTGCCAATTACGAATTGCGAATGATCGATTCGTAGGGAATCGACAGCGAGATCGTCCGTCGGGAGGCACCAGCAGCACACCGCACGGAGGCACCACAGGGCCGCGATCTGGGCCGGCATCGACGCAGGTAAGACCCATCACCACTGCGCCGCGATCGACGAAAGCGGCCGTCGGCTGCTGTCGCAACGCGTCGCCAACGACGAGCCCGAGCTTCTCGAACTCATCGCCGACGTCCTGTCCCTGGGCGACGAGGTGGCCTGGGGCATCGACCTGGCCGACGGGGGAGCCGCCTACGCCGCTGTTCCCGGTCCCGCCTCTCTCGGATCTCCCAGCGGCCGGGTCAGCTCGTCATCCTCGGCCGCCCGGCGTCCCGGTTCCGTCTCGTCCAGCTCCCAGTAGTCCCGGCACTCGTCGCACCGGTGCTCCAGGATGCCCGCGTTGGTGGCCAGTACGGCTCCGTGCGGACAGCCGCTGTCGTCGCCGCGTCCCGCGCATTGTTGTTCCCAGTTGTCCCCCATGCGGTTGACCGTGCGGCGTGCGAGCGGCAGTCGGCAGAGGGCGTGCAGGGCGCACGGGCGCTCGCGTCCGGCAACACACCTCAGCACCGGCCAGTAGCCCCAGCCGCTCGCTCTGTTCGGCTTCAGGGAACCTCACCCACCCCGTCCTGTTGGTGGTTTGCATGTGGCTGTCAGTGACTGATCGTCGTCGTGGAGTCAGCGGAAAGACCGGGGTGAGCAGGTAGGGGGGTGGCGCTCTCTGCTGGCGATGCGTGTCACCAGTGACGAAAGCCCGGGCCGGTATTAAGCAGACCATCATTCGAGTCGGTGGCCTACGCCTTCTACCTGCGCTCGATGGGCGGTTCTCTCGATCGGATCGAAGCCCAGCGTCAGCCAGATGCTTTCATCTTCACCCTCGGGCCGGGAACCAAGCCCGAGGCCTTCATGGGTGATCCGGCGGCCCAGGCGCCTAGAGAGGGCCTCGGCCAGGTACCCGGCGTCGCCCCGGACGGCTCGGCGCCCTGGCAGGTCGTTGACCCGCGCGCAGGTGGTGGAGGAGTCAGCCGTGACGTCCACCTTCAAGGCCACCGGCCCCTGACCGTGAGCGACCGCGAAGCGGTGCTGGTCTACACCGTCTCGACCCTGCCCGTGCGGTGGGCTTGACCCCAGCAGGCACCAGACCCTGCGGCCGGTGGGCGGCTTGGCGTGGCATGCGCAGTTGGAGCACGATCGGGTGACGGTCACATTCACGGCGTGTGCGGGTGAGCGCTCAAGTTCCCTCGGACCAACACCGTGTCCTTTGTCGTGTGGGCTCGCTGGTCTGGCCATGGGGTGGGATACCTGGAGTGGGATTGTTCCGGACGGGCTGTGGGAGATTTCGGAGCAGCTGATCCCGCAGTCGAGGGTTGGGCCGCAGGGCGGGCGACGCAGGAAACGCCTGATGAGGCGCTGTTCGCTGCGGTCATCTACGTCCTTGTCGGCGGTTGTGCTGGCATCCTTGCCTCCGTGCTTCGGCGTATCGATGATTGACTGTCTCCGATATCGGGGGCCTTTTCGGACGATCTTGGGGTGCGCGATGGCACGTGCACGGAACCGGCCGGACCCGGACGCCGGACCGTTAGAGCGTTTCGCCTACGACCTGCAGGTACTGCGAGAAAAATCAGGGGCATTGGACTACCGGTCGATGGCACGTCGAGTCGGCTGCGCGCCCAGTACGTTGTCCACCGCCGCGGCCGGGAAGCGGCTTCCCACTTTGGAGACCACGCTGGCCTTCGTGTGTGCGTGTGGGGGAGGCCTGGAAGCGCAGGCCGAGTGGACTCGGCGTTGGGAGCATGTCCGCACCGAACTGAATCGGCAACCCAGCGGTGAGATGGCCGGGCTGAGCGCGGACCGCGGTATGGCCGGAGACCACACCCTTCCGGACAAGCCAACCGCGCAGGAGAACATTGCGAGCGGTGGCGTCGCCTCCGGGCTGATCAAGTCCGAAAGGCGATACGGCAGAAGGATGGGCGTGCTGATCGTATGCGCTGCGGCTGCCTCGGTCATCACAGCAACAGGGCTCGTCGGCGCGAACGGCGATCACAGTCCCCGCGCGCACATCGCTTCCCACGGTTCACCGCGGATTACCGTGTCGTCAGCGAGCCCGACCACCGCAACCGCGCCAACCCCTGAGCCCGAGCGGAGGCACGGCCCGCTGATCATGATCCCGGGTCGTGCCGTGGACCTGGACTCGCTTGCCCCGGACTGGGCCGAGCAAGCCGCTCCCGGCCCCACCAGCACCGACGTCGAGTTCGACTTCTCTGATCACGCGCTGACCGGACTCCGCAACGCCGACATGGCCGTCCTCCCTCCCGGTAGCACGGGCACCTTCAGCGAATGCGCGCTCGAGCAGAATTACGGAGTCGCTCTTGCCGCCCACGACATCCGGCCCGGACGGTTGCTGTGCGATATCACCAGCGACAACAGGGTCGCCCTGCTACGCGTGACCGACGTACAGCACGATGCGGTCGGCACTCCGGACCAGGTGACCTTCGACGCTGTTGTCTGGGTCCGCCCCCACAAGAACTGACCGGGCGGCGAATGCCGGGTGAGGTATCGGATGCTGTCCCGCAGGAATCAGAGCACCCGGACGCCGTTGTCGGTCGTCCTTCGTCCGGTCCCAGCACGACCGTTGAACAGTTGCTGACGGCCAGTGTTTTCCCTGTTCAGCGGTGTCCGAACAGAAGCGAACAACTTCTGTTGTTTTCCCCTTGCCGAACACCGTACGGGTGGCTGTCCTGTGGGGCAGGATCCCGCGCAGTCGTAGCGGGCCGCTGCTCTCCCGGAGGTTCACCATGCGTTCTGTGCTGCCACATTCCCGGATACGCGCAACGACGTTGCGCGTTCTGGCCGCGTCCGTAGCCACTGCGGGGCTGCTCCTTCTTCCCGCCACGAGTGCCCACGCGGCAACCGCCCAGCCCGCGTCGACCGGCCCCTGTTACACCAGCCCGAGCCAGAAGAACTGCGACAGGCAGGACCCGATCAAGCAGGGCTGCAACGCGGACGCGGTCACCGTGGCGGGGTTCACCGTCACGAGGCCGTGGGGGAAGATCGAACTGCGCTGGTCGAACCACTGCAAGCCCAACTGGACTCGCTTCACTGCCGCTTACGAGAGCACGTGGGCCGTCAACGTGGAGCGTCAGAGCCCGCATCTCCAGGTGGGCGAGGCCGTCGAGATCGCCGCGGGGGGCCAGCACTACACGGACATGGTGTACGCGCCAGGGCCGGCGCAGGCATGCGCCAACGACGTCAACAGCGACAACGGCGCCTGCACCGGGTACACGAAGTGATACGGCAACGAGCAGTCGGTGGGCCGAGGTTCACGCGCCACCCCATCGCCGCGACCGCGGGAACTCTGCTGCTGTTGTTCATGGCAGTGTTCCTCCCTGCCACTTCCGCATCAGCTGCGACCGGCGGCTGCAATCCGCACATCAAGGTCAACGGCTGGGATGTCGGCGTGTGCATCAGCGACCGCAACACCTCCGCCGTGACTGCGGATGTGTATCTCAACGTCGTCCCCGGCCCGCAGCCCTCCAACTGCAGGATGTACATCGAGATCTGGAGTGACGCAGGTCTCGAGGCTCCCCGTGACGACGGGCATCCCTGCGCCGCCCGCAGCTCCTCCTACGTGTACACGGTGCAAGGCCAACCGGCTCGACTGAAGATCATCCGCTGCTATCGGGGCCTGCATGCCCACGCCTTCTACTACGTGGGATCCACGATGCACATCGGCGACAGCCCGCACTTCGACTACGGGTGCTGACTCATGGTGCGCAGGTCTGGCAGATGCCGCGTGATGAGTGTCTAATCCCTGCCGGGGAGCCCTGACCGAAGCCGCCCCACCGCACCAGCGCGGTGGGGCGGCCCCTTGCGCCCCCCGAATCAGGATCAGCGCGCGCTTACACCATGTAGGACACGGTGTAAGGCCCCTTGGAGGGCGGGGAGTTCCGCGCATATCTCAACGAGGCACTCGACGTGCTGATGGCCCGCTGCGGGGCATGACGGACACGGCCCCTCCGGAAGCTCGGCCATCGCGAGACCGCCGCCGCGACTCTGATCCAGCACCCCCGCTACGTCGACACCGCTGACGAGTGCTGGGACGAGAACGTGCACTTCAACGCCGCCGCCCGGGAAGCTGTACCCCGGCACATCGCGGAGATCAGGCGTCTACGCAGGCAGCCGGAAGCCGGCCTCCCGAGCAGAGATGAAGAAGGGTGAACTGATCCACAGCTATTGACAATTGCTCATCCGGATCACGCGGGGATGACTGCTACCCAGGGTGCCCTGCTTACGCACACCGCGCCGATGAAGCCCCCCGGCCCCGCCTGCATTCCCGTCGTCACCGGCACCCGCCCGGCCGACAACCCCCGCCGGTATGGCCCGCCCGCGCCGCTGGCCGCACTCTGCCTGCGCCCGGCAGAGCATCGAACGGCTGCGCGGATTCCTAAGTCGGCTGCGACTTGGCGGATGGACTCAGGGGGTGTCGACGCGCACGGCGGTCGCGGCCAGAGTCGTGTAGTTCATCGTGAAGCGCCCGCCCATGGAGTCGATGGCGTCCCCGACCGCGTCCAGTATTTCGGCCAGCTGATCGGGACGGAGTTGGGTGAGGCCGCCGGTGGTGGGCAGCAGGTCCAGCCATTGGTCGCGCGTGTAGGACTGCTGCCAGTCGAATCGCCACTGTTCGGGGTCGTTGAACTGTTCGGTCTCCCGGATCTTGTCGGCGAACTTCGCGTATCCTGCCTGGTAGAGGTCGAGCGGGCGTCGGGCAGGTTGACTGCTGAGCGGGGAGTCGGGCGCCACCCGCCGGAAGGCAGCGGCAAACGGTTCAGCCACCTCGGCAGGCGGCTCGTACACGTGCCCGAAGATCGCCAGCCGTCCCTCTGGACGCAGTACACGTGCCGCCTTCACGGTGCCGGCGACCGGATCCACCCAGTGCCACGACTGGGCGGCGACGACCGAGTCGAACGTCCGGCCGGCGGGCTGCCAGGCTTCGAAGGCCGCCACCTCGACCTCCAGGCCACGGGCTCGTGCGAAATCGGCCATCCGCGCATCGGGCTCGACGCCGAGCACGGTGCACCCAGCGGCTTGGAACTGACGGGCTGCGATGCCGGTGCCGCAGCCGATGTCGAGCACGTCGGGCCCGGGGCTCCCTGCGACGATCCGCGCCACCAGTGCATCGGGGTAGGCGGGCCGGGCTTGGTCGTAGCGTTGGGCATCCACGCCGAACGACTCGGCCGTCCGTCGGGCCTTATGCGGCTCTGCTGGGGATGGTTCTGGTTGTTCTCGCGGTAAGGTGGGCATGCGCCCACCTTAGTGGGCGAATGCCCACTAGGCAACGGATGCCATCGGGCTGACCGCACGAGAGGATCTGCGAGTGCCAACTGGGGTGCACCTCCGCGACGCGCGGCAGCAACTGTTCGACGCTGCTGAACGCGTGCTTCTGCGGGACGGGCCGAACGGGCTGACCAGCCGGGCCGTCACCGACGAGGCGGGCTGTGCCAAAGGCGTCTTGCATCGGCACTTCGCCGACTTCGACGCCTTCCTCACCGACCTCGTGCTCGACCGGGCCGCACAGCTTGAGACGCAGGCGAGGGTGCTGCGTGAGTCCGCCGGAACTGGCACGGTGGCCGACAACCTCACCAGCGCGCTGGCCAGCCTGTTCGGACCGATTCCGGTGGCACTCATCCCGCTCATCACCTTCCGGGATGAGCTGCGCGCACGGCTGCGGCAAGCCAGGCCAGGAGGCGGTATCGCGATCCTCGCCCAGGCAACGACTGCGATCTCGATCTATCTGGCCGACGAGCGTGGCCTGGGCCGCATCGCGGCCGACGCCGATATCGACTCACTCACCCTCTCCCTGGTCGGTGGCGGGCATCTCCTGTTCGCAGACCGCGACCCCGGACCGCCGACCACGGCCGCCGTCAACAAGCTCGTGACAGCGGTTATCGCCGATGCCGTGCAACGACGACCGGCCTAGGGACGACCTTCTGGGTCTCGGTAAACCCACGTACGCCTACCGTGGTCCGGCCACCCACCTTCAGAGCCTGGCCGGCCTCCTGGCCGCAGCCGCCGATGGCCACGAGCAGCCATCCCCGCTCTCATAGCGCGCGGAACCACGCTGCAGCCTCCCGACATCATGTGGACACGGCGCTGACGTCATTGCTTGAAGTGAACGAAGCCACGAGGAGGACACGCTTGCGGAGCAACGGGAGTCCGGCCCGGTTGAACAGGCGAACTCGGCCTGGAGGAAAGACTTGAAGCGGTCGAGTGGAACGCTGCGGCGGTCATGGGCCGAGGCGAGCAGCGTGTCGAGGCCGGTGTCGCGGTAGTGGCTCTACCTTCGTCTACGGGCCTTGGGAGTCTTCCCTGAGGACGCCCCGGCCACGATCTGGGCATTCGGGCTTGCCGCCGGCCGGCTGAGCATCGAAGAACTCGTGGATCGCATCCGATCTGGTGTCGCCCAGTCCGCGACCTGATCGTGGACTACCTGCGAGAACGGCAGCCGTCGTTGGACTACACCAGCCTGGACGCGGTGTCGCGGACGCTGGCCGGGCTGTTCTGGACGGTCTGGACGTGAGCGCGCGTGCCCGGTGGTCAGCGCATGAGGCCGCGCAGCAGCCGTCGCCGACAGCGGCTCCAGTGAGCCGGGCGGGCCACCGTGCCCGAACAGGCCAGTTCGGCGAGGTCCAGGCTGTCCTCCAGGCAGGCGTCGCGGAACGTCTTCTCCCGCAGGGCGACGTCCAGGCGCCACAGAGCGGTGATCTGGTTCTCGGCCAGGGCCTTGGTGCGGTCGGGCGGTGCCGGACGCCGCTCGATGCCGATGGTCGGATCGCCTTCGATCCAGCCGTGGCGCTGCCACCAGCCGATCGCCTTGCGCGCGATGGACAGCTCCCGGTTGACGGTGTCGGCGTCCATCTCGTCCGCCCGCGCTGCCGCCAACTCGGCCAGCAGTTCCGGCAGCGCCGGGTCGTCGATCGCGTCGACGGCGAACGGGCGGCTTCGCTGCCCGGCGGGCGGGTCCGGTTGGAGCCGGTTTGCCGGCGAGCATCCATCCCCGGTTGGTCGAGCTGACGGAGCAGCGGGTGAGTGGTGTTCGGGACGTTTTCGGTGGTGGACGTGCTGCTGCCATGAGGCGGAACACATCCCGGAAGACTTTTGATCCCAAGCCCGTTGTTGGGGCAACCACAGGACCGTACACTCTGCCCGTCCGCACAGCTGTTTCACATACCCCCCTCCTGTCTGGGTGGACGTACCAATGGACCGCTCCGTGCTGAACCACGCCCGGTCCTGGTCAGCGCAAGTCCCCTTCGGTACCCCCAGGAGGACTCTCGATGGCAGTACCCGCAAGAACATGGCTGCTCACCGCAGTGAGCAGCCTCGCGCTCGCGGTGACAGGCACCTTGTCCGCTCCCAGTGGAGCTTCGGCAGCCGCCTACCCGCGTGTACATCCGACTGTCGCCGACTATCTCCAGTTGACGTCCAGTCAGATGCCGCCCACGCAGGCGCAGTGCGCCTCTGCTGGGCGGCGGTGCTTCAGCCCCCAGGCGATACGCGCGGCTTACAACGTCACACCGCTCCACGCGGCCGGTTATGACGGCCGAGGTCAGACGATCGCGATCGTCGACTCGTATGGCAGTGACACCATGGCCCACGACCTGCACGTTTTCGACCAGGCCTTCGGGGTGGCTGCGATGTGCGGTGAAGAGGGCGTGCCCTGCCAGGCCGGCATGCCGAAGTTCGGCGAACTGCACCTTCAGGGTTCCCCGGCCACCGTGGCACCGCCGCCCACCAGCAAGGGCACAGGTCAGGAGGACAAGAGTGCCTGGGCGCTCGAAGTCGCCCTCGACGTCGAGACGGCGCACGCGATGGCCCCAGGCGCGAACATCCTGCTCGTCACCACACCGACCGCCGAGACCCTCGGCGTTCAGGGTTTCCCGCAGATGATGGCCGCCGAACAGTACGTGATCGACCACCACATGGCCACGGTGATATCGCAGTCCTTCGCCTCCGCCGAGGGAGCCTTTGGCAACAGCCAGTCGCTGGAGGGCTTGCGGTACGCCTTCAAGTCGGCTACGCAGAACGGCGTCACGGTCTTGGGTTCCTCGGGTGACAACGGGACCGCGGACTCCACCAAGACCCCGGTCAAGTCGGGCGGCACCCCGATCCCGTACCCGTCTGTCGAATGGCCCGCCTCCGACCCGCTGGTCACCGGTGTCGGCGGCACGTATCTGTGCACCGACCCCGGCGCGACGGGCGCACGCGTCACCGACAGCGCCGACAAACCAGCCGTATGCGGTACCGACTCCGGTCAGTCGGAGGTGGGCTGGACCTTCTCCGGCGGCGGTTACAGTCAAATATTCGACCGGCCGGACTACCAGGCGGGCGCTCTTCCCGACGGCAGCACCGCAATCGGGGCCAAACGCGGTGTTCCGGACGTGAGTCTGCAGGCCGCCCCCAGCACCGGCGCACTGGTCTACGTATCGCTGCCGCCCGACGGCAACAGCGGCCTGAAATGCGGAAGTTCCCCGTGCAGCACCGGCTGGTACGACATCGGGGGCACTTCGCTGTCGTGCCCGCAGTGGGCGGGCCTGGTATCCATCGCCGACCAGATCAACGGCGGCGGCCTCGGTCTGATCAACCCCGCGCTGTACCGGATCGGGGCCAATCCACCCCAGTACACCGTCGACTTCAACGACACGACGACCGGCAACAACACCGCCGACCCGACCGTGCCCGGCTACCCGGCGACCAAGGGCTGGGACCCGGTCACCGGCCTCGGCACCCCGAACGCGGCAAAGCTCCTGCCTGACCTGGTGAGCGCCGCACACGGCGGCTGACCCACACGGTTCCAGGGGCCCGCGCAGCAGCATGACAAGGCTGCGCGGGCCCCCGGCTGTCTGTGGTCGGCCATGCCGAGGCGAAGCCCGTGCTGCCCATCCGGCAGCACCACGTTCGGGCTGCCTGGGCTGGACGGGGCGACAGGCGGTCTGCACGCAGGCCGGCTAACGCTCGTGGCGGCCGCTCCGAACGTCGGTGGAAGCCTGCTGGGACTGGCCGCTGCACGGCAGACCGCACTCGTCGACAATCACAAGGTTCTGTACGCGGCGTCGGGGCCGAACCAGGCCGACATCATGCGCCGGATCATCTCTGCGGAGACCGGGGGCGATTACCCGCGTCTGAAGCAGGGCCGCCTCACCGAACACGAGCAGCAGGTCGCCCAGCAGTTGGTCCAGGCGCCGCTGCTGATCGACGACGGCAGTGATCTGACCGCCGAGGCGATCGCGGAGACCGCCCCGTACGTTCAGGACCTGGCTCTCGTGGTCGTGGACCGGCTCCAGACCGCCCACAACGCCCGGCTCCCCCTGTCCGGCGACCGCCTTCCGAGCGCCTCCCAGGTCCTGGCCGGCCTCGCGCGCGCCCTGGACGTCCCGGTGCTCGCCATCGTGGACAGCGACGATCCCACCCTCCTGCGCCTGATGGACGCCGATGTCCTGGTGACGCTCGCCCCGACCGGGGACCCTGCCAAGGTCCAGGTGACGGTCGCGGAGCGGGACTTCGGTGCGATCGACTCGGCGTACCTGCGGCCCGACCTGCTGCACGCCCGCTTCCTCGACGCCGGAGTGGCCCCGGTCGGCCGGACGGGCGGCGAAGGACCCGCACCGTCTCTGGGCTATGCGGTGGAGCGGGAGCTGGCCGAAGCCGCGCTCCCGTACACGTCCGGCGCCCAACAGGGGCTGCCCGCCTCCGTCACCCACGTGTTGGCGGCACTGCGCACCGCACTGGCCAACGGCGACCCGGAATCCCTTACGGATCTCGGGCCGTCGCTCGCCGAGGCGGCCGCGGTACCGCCGCAGCTGCCGGACACTGCTGAAGGACGCCGCCTCGCCGCTGCGCTGCAGGCGTACAGCAGCGCCGCGTCCGCCGGCACCACCGAGCAGCCCGCCGTTGCCGCTGTCCAAACCGCCGCTGACAGTGCGCAAGTCCCCGACGCCGTAGACGAAGGAGACGACGGGGACGGCCTGGTAGCGGGGGATGAGGAGGACGAGCCCGAGGGCCACGTCTTCCCCGCCCTGAAGATCCTCAAGGACGCGGTCGCCCGCTCGAAGATGCACCCGATCCCCGTCATCCGCACCGAGGAACGCGACAGTGCCCCGTGGACCCTGATCAGCGAGGACATGGACGGCGAACCGCGCTGGGTCCACCCCGACGTCACCCTTACCCGCGTTCCCTACATCAAGGCGAACGGAAAGCGCGTCAGGCGCGACAAGCTCGACGTGCCGGGCTCCTTCGGCGAGGGCGTGCTGTGCCTGATCGACCGCAATGGCAGCTTCCCCTCCGCCTGTTCGGCCGTTCCCCTCGCTCCGAACAAGCTCCTTCATACCGGCCCGCTCGACGCGTTCGACAAGACGAAGGCCGGCATCTACCTCATCGACATCCCACAGTGGCACCGCACCGACATGCCGCACCCACTGGGGCGCATGATCGAGCGGCCCGACGAGGACGGTCGCGTGTGGGTCACCACCCCGCACCTCAAGCAGCTGGAGAAACTCGTCCGGGAGGGACACCTCGGCGCCGCGCCGACCATTCACGACTCCTGGACCGGGAAGGCCAACGAGTCCCTGTTCAAGCCCTTCTACGAAGCCACCCGGAAGGCACGGACCGAGCTCGTCCAGATCGGCGGTGAGTCGTACAAGGCGTACAAGACCCGGCTGTCCATCGCGCTGCGCCTGCTGTGGCCCAAGCGCCCGGACCAGAAGTCCCCGTTCTGGCGGCCCGACTGGCGCATGAGCATGGTCGCCGAAGCCTCCGTGCGCCACTGGTCGGTAGCCTTCCGGGCCGTCCAGGACGGCCACAAACTCATCGCCCTGCGCAACGTCGACGCGGCCGTCTTCTGGACACCCCCCGGCACACCGCCCGCCACGTACCGGATCGGAACCGGCTTCGGCGAAGTAAAAGCCAAGTTCGTCCAGCGCGGCGAGATCATCCCCGAAGGTGATGACTGATGGCCGGGCCCACCGGCCACGGAAACTCCCTGGGAGCCGCCCTCAATGCCCTGCTGCGCTCCCAGGCCACCCCCCGCCACCGGCTGTCCACGTACAACGCCAAGCACTGGCACGCCCAGCTCTCCCAGCTGACCGGAACCCGCCGCGGCTACCAGGCCCTGGAGGACGCCGGCCTCCACGTGACGACCCAGACCCTGATCAACTGGCTGTCCGATCCCGAGTACAACATCCGCCGCAGTTACCGCGACCTCATCCACACCGCATACGAGAACGCCGCCATCGTCCCCGCCGAACCGATCCCCGACCACGTCAAGAGGGGCCAGTTCGAGATCAGTGGCATCGTCAAGACAGGCGATGACGAACGTGAGCGCGGCAACCGACGAGCCGCCCCGCTGCGCATCGACGGCAGCCGCGGCGACTGGCACGCAATCGAGGAACTCTGGCTGGCCGGCGAGCTCACCGACGACGACTTCGAGGACCACTTCATCGACGACATCATCGTGGCGGACATCGGTGAAGGCACCGACGGATGGGAGTTCCCCGGCACCTCGTACTCCATCGAACTCCGGTAGCAACACGCAGCTGAACCGCCCGCCGCCGCAACGGAATCCGCACCAGGAGTGTCCAATAGACGGCGGATCCGATGATCAAGGAGACGCCTGATGAGCGAGACCATCGTGGACACCGAGGCCGTCGAGGCGCCGGTGGTCCAGTCGGCTGCGGAGGCGGTGTCGGACGAGCAGTTGGTCGCGATGCTGGTCGACCGTGCCCGCAATGACGGGCTGCAGCTGACCGGGGAGGGCGGGCTGCTGCAGCAGCTGACCAAGCGGGCACTGGAGTCCGCCCTGGAGGGCGAGATCACCGATCACGTCGGCTACGACAAGCACGACGCGGCAGGCCGGAACAGCGGCA
The DNA here is from genome assembly GCF_000497445.1 of Streptomyces roseochromogenus subsp. oscitans DS 12.976. NCBI lineage: Bacteria > Bacillati > Actinomycetota > Actinomycetes > Kitasatosporales > Streptomycetaceae > Streptomyces > Streptomyces roseochromogenus. The sequence goes on from NZ_CM002285.1 coordinate 9,608,383, forward strand.
ACAGCCGTAACGGCACCCGGTCGAAGACCGTGCTGACCGACGTCGGCCCGGTCGAGGTGAAGGTGCCCCGCGATGTGGCCGACACGTTCGAGCCGCAGATCGTCAAGAAGCGGCAGCGCCGCCTGACCGGCGTTGACGAGATGGTGCTGTCCCTGTCCGCGAAGGGGCTCACGCACGGGGAGATATCGGCCCATCTGGCCGAGGTGTACGGAGCGAACGTCTCCAAACAGACCATCACCACGATCACCGACGCGGTGACGGAGGGCATGGCCGAATGGCAGTCACGTCCGCTGGATCGCGTCTGCCCGGTGGTCTTCGTGGACGCGATCCACGTGAAGTGGACTTGGACACTGGCCCGAAGTTCAGCCGCTCGATACCTCCTTCACGTGGCTGTCCTTGCTTACCTGGTGCGACCTCGTGTCGCACACTGAGCACTTCAGTTGGCGGCGTTCGCCAGCTGAAGTGCTCACCTCGATGCCGAGCCGGTCGAGCCGGTCGACCAAAAACGCTAAGGAGCAGGCTCTCTCATCCGCCGTGATCTGTCGCAGCGCGCGCTCGTAGGTGGCAGCACTGCCGGCTACCTTGAGCCGGCTCCGGATTGCGGAGCCTGTTTCGGCGTACGTACCGGGCGGGACTCCGAGATGCCTCGCGGCATCGGGCTTCGTCGTGGTTCAGCCGGTGTACACGCTCCACACCTGCCAGGCGTTGCCGGGGTTGCAGCCCTCCTCGCGATAGGCGTATAGGGTCCCGAAACCGCCGTCCAGGCAGACGCGTCCGTCGAAGGCGAAGAACGTCTCGGGAGTGTAGCCGTTGGTGGTGGCTCCGGCCCTGGCCACAGCCCATATGGCACGGGGGTCGTTGTAGGAGCAGGGGATCAATTCCACGTCGGAGGAACCGGCAGAGGCGCCAGAGGGGCCGGTGCCCTGTCCAACGGCGTACAGGCAGTAGCCGGGGCCGGTCTGGTCGTCTTGGGTGGTCTGGATCTGCACGTAGGCGTGGCCTCCGGCGTCGGGGGCGGCGCTGATGATGCGGAAGTATGTGCCGGCCCAGCCGCAGGAGTTGCCTATGCCGGCCGACGAAGTGCTGCGTGCAATGACGCAGTTGCCGCTGGCGTTGTTCTGCACGGTTGTGCTCGGGATGTTGAGGGTTGCGCTAGCCGTTTGCGTGCTGAGGGCAAGGGCTGTTACGCCTACGGCCAGGACCGTGGCGAGATTTCTGGTCCGCTTCATCCCTGTCGCACCCCTTGTCCTCCGGTTATGTCTGGCATGTCCCCCCTTGGGGCCGGCCCCGGAGCCGTAGTCCTGGCAGCGGGGCGCTGTGCGGCACCGTCTGGCTCGCAGGCGCTCGCGGTGTGGGTGAAGCTACCGACCTGCGTCCTGCGGCCGTCCTAGATCCGTCCTTTCGCCAGGTCAGCCCGTGGCGGCAGGGCATGGTCGATGCGCCCCCCAGGTGCGCCTGGGGCAGCCACCATGCGCGCGAAGATCGGCCCCAACGC
>NZ_CM002285.1:9609902-9612579 GCF_000497445.1 Streptomyces roseochromogenus subsp. oscitans DS 12.976
ATGTTCTGCGTGATGTTGTCGCCGTAATTCCCCGCCCTGGTGTCGGCGGTTCCCCAGGGGGACGCCGGTCGTGGATGGGGATGCCGGTCACGGTCTCGGGTTGAAGATCTTTCCCCGTGTCGGGTGGTTTGTTCGACCGATAGATCCTTCTTGCGAATTGGTGGAGATCCCCTGGGGCATGCCGGTGCCGGGTTGAGGGTCCGGGCCGTCTCGGAGTCGCTGGTGTCCCTTGACCAGCGAGCCGGGAGGTCGACGGACGATCCGGATGGCAAGGAGAACATTCACCGTGACGGACATCGTGGAGATCTACGTCCACTGGTACGCGGGCCGCTCGAAGACGCAGCTGGCGGCGTCGCTGGGGCTGGACCGCAAGACGATCAGGAAGTACCTGGCGCCGGCCGAGGCGGCCGGGATCACGCCGGGCGGCCCGCCGATGAGCGAGCCCGACTGGGCGAAACTGATCAAGAGCTGGTTCCCCGAGCAGGCCAACAGGCGCTTGAATCAACTGACTTGGCCGGAGATCGAGAAGCACCGCGACTACGTGGTGGAACTGCTGAACACCTGCACGGTGACCACGATCCACCAGCGGCTGCGCGACGAGCGCAAGCTGCAGGCGGGGCTGACCTCGTTTCGCCGGTGGGTACACGAGAACCTGCCCGACGAGGCCGCCCGCGCCAAGGTCACCGTGCTGAGGGAGAACGTCGAGCCGGGCTCGGAGGCCCAGATCGACTACGGCTTCCTGGGGCAGTGGATCAACGCCAACACCGGTCGGCGGCACCGGATTTGGGCGTTCGTGATGGTGCTGCCTGCCTCCCGGCACATGTTCGTCCGCCCGGTGGCCCACATGGACCAGCACGCCTGGACACAAGCCCACGTGGAGGCGTTTCGCTACTTCGGCGGCGTCCCGCGCCGGCTGGTGCCGGACAACCTCAAGACCGGGGTCGACAAGCCGGACCTCTACGACCCGAAGATCAACAAGTCGTATGCCGAACTCGCCTCCTACTATGGGGCGTTGGTGGATCCGGCCCGGGCTTTGAAGCCGAAGGACAAGCCCAGAGTGGAGCGGCCCATGCCCTACGTCCGCGACTCCTACTGGCGCGGGCGGACGTTCACCTCGCTGGAGCACATGCAGGCCGAGGCCCTGCTCTGGTCCCGTAATGTCGCAGGTCAGCGGCAGTGCCGTCCGCTGGGCGGGGCGGCTCCCTTGGCGGTGTTCGAGTCCATCGAGGCGCCGGTGCTGCTGCCGTTGCCCGAGGCGCCGTTCGTGCTGGCGCGGTGGTCGAAGGCGACGGTCGGCCCGGACATCCACATCAAGGTCGGCCGGACCCTCTACTCGGTGCCCTGGAAGCTGATCGGCCGCCGCGTCGATGTCCGCTCCACCGCCACCATGGTGCAGGTCTTCCACGAGGGTGAACTGGTCAAGACGCACGCGGCACTTGAGCAGGGCAAACGCACCGACAAGACGGACTACCCGCCGGAGAAGATCGCCTTTCAGATGCGCACGCCGATCTGGTGTCGCGGTCAGGCATCCCAGGTCGGGGATGCCTGCCGGGAGGTGATCGACCAGCTCCTGGAGGTCAATGCCCTCTACCGGCTCCGGGCGGCCCAGGGGGTGCTCGGGCTGCGCAAGAAGTACGGCGACATCAGGCTCGAAGCCGCCTGCCGCAAGGCGATCACGGTCGGCGACCCGTCCTATCGCACCGTCAAGGGCATCCTTGTCGCCGGCACCGAGACCGACCCGGAACCCGAGACCGGAGACGGTGGCGCCTCGGCCTTCCTACACGGCCCCGAGGGCCTGTTCGCCACCGACATCCCCCTGCAGATTCCCGATGACGTCCGCGACGACCAGGGGAACGACGACGTCGAGGAGGTCGCCCGGTGAGCGTGATGACCACCGCTCTGCGTGACTCGCTCAAGATCCTGCGGCTGTCCGGGATGCTCGAGACACTCGACGCCCGCCTCACCCAGGCCCAGGGCGGCGAGCTCGGGCACCTCGATTTCCTGCAGGTTCTCTGCCAGGACGAGATCACCCGCCGTGAATCCGTTGCGCTCGAACGGCGCCTGCGGCGGGCGAAGTTCGAGCAGCAGGCCACCTTGGAGGGCTTCGACTTCAACGCCTCCCCGAAGCTACCCGCGGCCCAGATCCGCGACCTGGCGGCCCTGCGATGGCTCCACTCCGGTGAGTCCGTCATTTTGTTCGGGCCCGTCGGGGTCGGAAAGACACACGTCGCCCAGGCCCTCGGTCACCAGGCCGTCCGACAGGGCGCCAACGTCCGTTTCTCCAAGACCAGCCGGGTCCTGGCCGAGCTCGCCGGCGGCCACGCGGATCGCACCTGGGACAAGCGCATGCGCGACCTCATCCGCCCCGACCTGCTCATCCTCGATGACTTCGCCATGCGGCAGATGAACGCCTCGCAGGCCGACGATCTCTACGAGTTGGTCTCCGAGCGGCAGGGACGTTCTCTGATCATCACGAGCAACAGGGCGCCCAGCGACTGGTATCCGCTCTTCCCGAACCCCGTCGTCGCCGAGTCACTCCTCGACCGGCTGATCAACGCCAGCCACCAAGTCATCATGAACGGCCCAAGCTACCGTCCCAACAAGCGACCGAAGGGCCCCAACGGCACCCCCAAGCCCCCGACCAGCTGACTCACCGACACCCCAGGGGTGTCCCATT
>NZ_CM002285.1:9612604-9640920 GCF_000497445.1 Streptomyces roseochromogenus subsp. oscitans DS 12.976
CGCCGAGCGCGAGACGGCTGTTGGGTGGTGAACAGAACCATTGCCGACCCGGCACCACTACGTCGGGCGAAGCTCGTCGTTGTGTCGAGACCCCGCTGACGCCCAGGAGCAGGCCCACGGGGAGACGTCCGGCAGCTGCTGGAAGGTTTCCCCGCTCAGGAGCGCGAGGGACCCCAGTCGCCACCTCCGACGCACAGCCCCGCCAACTCAAGCGCTCATCCGCCAACCGCAACGCTCAGTCACACCGAGGTTCAAAGATGGGTTCTGAGCACCTTGCCCGGCCGGTCAGGTTGCCGGCAGGGCTGGGCGTAGGCGTGTGCTGAGCTGCTGCGGTCCCGTCGTGTTTGGCGGCAAGCCGTATCGCGAGAGTGAGGAGGGCAGGTGCAGGCGGAAGCAACAGGGCGGTCGCGAGCCACCGCTCCGGGCGAGGCACCTGTCATGGACGGGTCGCGTGACGCGAAGCGTGCCGTTGCCATCCTCGATGCGACGCTGCGTCTGCTGACCGGGGTCGGCTACGGCCAGCTGCCCATCGAGGCGATCGCGGCCCGCGCCAGGGTGGGCAAGACGACGGTCCGCCGCCGCTACCGTGACAAGGCCGCGCTGGTGGCCGCGGCGATCGACCCTCGAGCGAGCGGTACTTTGCCAACCATCCGGTCATGCGATCTCCGAGAGAATCTGCTGGCAACCGTGCAGTGGCTGGCGCAGGAGATCGCCGAGCAGGAAGTCGGGCTGCTCGGCGCACTGTTCGCCGGCATGCGCAGCGCCCCGAAGCTCGCCGCGACAATACGGCGCATTCTGCGGCGCGATGAGGCGGAGATGACCGACCAGCGCTGCGCAAGGCGGTCGAGCACGGCGAACACCTGACGCCGCACGCCGCCGAACTGTTCGCCGAGGTCGCCCCGGCCATCATCGCGCACCGGATCGTCGTCACCGGCGAGACATGCGGCCCACGCTTCCTCGAGCCCCTCGTCGACGACATTCTCCTGTCGCTGCTGCACAGCCGCTGAAGCCAACCGGTTCGCCCGGGAGTAGCCGCGCCGCGGTGTCCCACTCGTCCGCGCCAGAACGCCATGCGTTGGCCAATGGGACGACGTCGATCTGGCGGGCGGAGGTGAAGACCTTGCCGTCGTAGGGGCGGATCCACGTGCCGGAGAGGGCGCGGCACTGCTGGTCCTGGACGACGTCCTTGCGGGTGCGCGGCGCATGTGTCGCGGAGCCGGGTTCGGCAGGGGCGGAAGGGGTCACGTGTTGTTGTAGCGGGCAGTGCCCCTGTGCCACTCGCGGTTGCCGCCGAGCCATGACCACACTCCCGTGAGGAAGCGGCGCAGCTCGGGGGAGCCGGTGAGGGCCAGGGCGGTGGCTTCCGCTTCGAAGGTGTGTACCAGTTCGTTGTGGATCTCCACGCTCCGTTTGACTGCTTCGGGTGGGGAACACTGCTCGTGCGCGGCGATCACGACAGGCAGGTTGAACTCCACGCCCTGGTCGTGGTCTTCCTTGCCCATCGAGTACAGGTCGTTGACGAGCGTGCTGGCGTTGGCCGCCATCGTCACGGCGCGTCGCACTCGCGGGTCGGCGTACTCGGCTTCGGTGAGCCGATATCTTCCCACGACGTCGATCAGCGCGAGGCAGGGCAGGAAGCTGTTGAACTGCCGGTGCGCCAGGTACTCCCAGACGGCTGGCATGCGTTCCTGGACGCGCCAGGTGCCCTCGTGGGTGTAGGCCACGAACAAGGCGGCGACCTCCTGGCGCAGCCTCGCCACCCGGGGATGGTCCGCGATCTCGGCCAGGTGCTCGAAGGCGGAGCGGAGCGCGACCCGGACGGGGTCGTTGCGCAGGACCTTCTCCTGTTCGGGCAGGTAGCGGAGCGGGGGGTGAGCGGGGTCGAAGGTTGTGTAGGCGATCCCGAGGTGCGCACCGAGGGGTTCCGGCGCGGCCCCGTCGTCGCAGTAGTAATCGTCCGTGGCCCACTCTGCCAAGGCGCACTTCGCGGCCACCAGTAGCCGGTCCGGGTCGTCGCTGTCGGGGTGGGCCAGCATCATCATGCGCCCGATGTTCACCGCGCGGATGCGGTCGGTCTGTCCCGCGTAGAGCCCGATTTCCTCGGCCCACTGGACGAGGCGGTCGTTAACGTGTTCGCCGAGTTCCGGGTCGTCGCGGACCGGTGGCGGACAGTACAGCTCGGGGAGGTCGCTATCGGGCGAGCCGGACGGCTCCGTCGGGGAGGTGCCATGGGCTGCTCGGGCGGGTGCGATGCGAGCGGCGGAGGTGCCCAGCCCGGTCGGTCCGCTCAGCGCTGGGTGGGCTGCGAAGAGTCTGCCGGTGCCGGGCAGCGCACCTGGGGCAGCGGCGCGGACGCCATGGCGGTGGGAGAGCAGCGTGGCCACGAGCCTGGCCACATCGGGGTCTGCTGTGCGCGCGGTCATCCGGGAAAGCAGTGACACCGGTCCTCGTCTCCGTTCTCTGGGTGATGCTGAGTGTCGTGACCAGCGCTGGATACAGCCGGTGTCAGGACGACCTGCGGTAGACCTCGACGTTGTCCAGCTTCAGGACACCCGGCGCGTCGGGGACGAGAACGGCCGCCGAGTAGTAGGTGCTGACCAGGTAGGAGATGACCGCCTGGTCATTGATGCCCATGAACCCGTACGTTCAGGCCGGGCTCGTGCTGGTCGGGGACGCCGGTGTGACGCAGACCCGACTGCTTCTGTCCACCCGTCTGCGCGGGCTGTTCAGGAAGCTGCGGGGCTGCTGTGGCCGTCATCGCTCATCCTCTCCGTCAGTGCGCCCACGGGGTGAAGGAGCCTCAGGAACGGACCGGCCGGCCGCTTGGAACCCGCTACGCAAGGTGAAACGTGAAACAACACAATTGCTTTGTGCAGTGAACGTGTGGTGCTCGGCTTATGAGTTGGGAGTGCCTCGTGCCTGGGCAAAGTAGCGTAGCCGTAACGATTCATCGATTTTTTGGTATCTACTTTCATGCGATCAGGGGGGCTTGTGCCCTTTAAACCGCACAGCAGGAAGTTCAGGGGCACAACGGTGCGACCGAGGAGCGGATGACCTCGCTGGCCAGTCGGCCGACGGTAGTTGAAGCCCTCACACCGCCGATGTGGACAGCACCATCCAGGTCCTGACCGGCGTCAACGGATCCGCCACGGACGAGCCCTTCCACATCATCCCCTGATCCGTTGCCCCTGACTCGCCGCGGTGCGACAAGCCGCCGGACCGGTCATGGCCCGGCAGGGTCGGCGAAGTGCAGGGGGGTGAACGGCAGGGCGCGGGTCAGGCTGGACCCGCTACGCGGGAAGCGTTCACGTGGCAGTGGTCAAGGAGGTAGCGGGGCGGGCGGGGACGCGGTTGCTGGCGATATCGGCGGCGAGCCTGTCGGTCACACGGCCCTGCGCGCCCTGCGGCGGATCCCGTTGCCCACCGGGCGGGTGCCCCGTGTGATCGGTGTAGACGACTTCGCTCTGCCCTTGCTTATCTTGAGTTGATCATTTGAGTAGGGCTGTGACCTGCGTCGTCTCGTCGGGGACAGTGTCGTCGACGAGACGACGAGGCGGTTGTGGAACCGTGTCAGCAGGGTCCGATCGTGATCGAAGAGTGTCGTGGGACGGCGGCGCCTTCGTCTGCGACAGGTAGGCCGGCCGCGCGGAGTTGGCCGAGTGCCCGGGCGAATTGACGGCAGAGTCGTTGGTTGTCGTTGGTGAGATCGCGGTTGCGGGCGAGGGCGATTTCGAGGCGTCGAGTGAGGGAGGCTTCCGTTCCTCGTTGGCGTGCGGGTGTTGTCGGTGGCAGGGCTCGGCGGTTGAGCGACCGGAGTCGTTCGATCTCGGCTCGGATATCGCGCTGGGTGTAGAGCCAGGAACGGGAGACGCCCGCATGGCCGGCGACGATTTCGAAGGTCACCGGGGTGCCTGCGGTGTCGAGTTCGCGCAGGGTCTTGATGGTCTTGGCGCGGGTGAGCTCGTGGCGTCGCTGGGCCGAGGTCACGAGGTGTGCGCTGTTGTCAGCCCGCATCGGCCGTCTCCGTGTCTTCGTCCTGATCGAGGGCGGTGATGATGCGGTCGAGGTTGTCCAGGACCTGTTGGTTCATCTGGACGAGCCGCTCTTGTCCGCGGGCCTCGGCGGCGGAGATGATCTGCAGGACTTCCTGGCGCTGCTGGCGGTGCTGGGCAAGAAGTCCCGCGTGGTGACGAACATCGGGCAGGTCAGGCAGGCTTCTCTGAACTACCGGGGCGTCCCGTGATCGGGTGACGGGACGACCAGTCTCGGAAGGGGCCGGTATGGGGCCGGAGAACGGCTGCGAACAGCACGGGTGTTAGTTTCCTTCCCGTGTTGAAACACCAGGACGAGACCAGGGCGGCCTACGACGGGGTCGTCGAGCTGTATGCGTCGATGTTCGCTAATCGGTTGGAGACGCAGCCGTTCGCGCGGAACATGATCAGCACCTTCGCCGAGCTCGTGCGTGGCACGGGGAACCTGCGGGTGGCTGATGCTGGGTGTGGACCTGGTCATTTGACGGCCATGCTGCATGACTTGGGGTTGGACGCCTTTGGGCTCGACCTCTCCCCGGCTATGGTCGACCACGCTCGGCGGGCCCATCCGGCGTTGCGGTTCGGCGAAGCGCGAATGGAGGCCCTGCCGGTCGAGGACGGCGCGCTCGGTGGAGTGCTGGCCCACTACTCGATGATCCATACCCCACCTGGGGAATTGCCCGCGCTGCTCGCTGAGCAGGTGCGTGTCCTGGCACCAGGGGGCCTGCTCCTGGTGTCCTTCTTCGGGACCGAGGGGCCGGAGCCGGTCCGCTTCGACCACAAGGTGACGCCCGCCTATAGCTGGCCGGCGGACCGGTTCGCCGAGCTGCTGGCCGGGGCCGGACTCGTCACGTTCGCCCGGCTGCTCCACGACCCAGCGACCGAGCGGGGCTTTCTCGACACCCATCTGCTGGCCCGCCGCCCGTAGGGCGCGGGTCGTGGCCTGCGTCGGGGTCGTGTAGATCATCCGCATGGATGAGGCTCGCCTAACTTGAGGGTCCTCTTGCCGTACTGATTCGTGTCGCGATCTGGCTGAAGCGGGGCATGCCGAGATCGAGCACTTGGCGTTGACGGATTTGCTCTGCATCGAGCTGGGTGAGCTTCTCCTCTGCGCTGGCGAGGCTGACTTGGAGTCCTTCGATCTCACCGAGCCACCCGTCCTGTTCTGCTTCGGCGATTCGGGCGATCAGGTTGTCGCGGATGTCGGCAAGCCGTGACCGTTGGGCCGGGTCAGGTCGGAGGAGCGAGCATCTGACACAAGCTTCTCTGAACTATCGCTTGGTTCCCGCCGAATGGGCTGTCGAGCTCATCCATGCCGGTAGGCGCGGGCCTCACGACTTCAGCACATCTTCCCGATCTTCAATGCTCGCGCCCGCTCTCCACTGTTCTCCGGGCGGATGCGCTCGGCCAGGCAGTGCCGGTGGGAGATGATGGTGTGGCTTCCTGGACCGTCGCTGCTGCGCGAGTCCAGGACGAGGGCGTCTCCACCTGGGCCCAACGTGATCGGTTCACCACAGAAGTCGCATCTCCAGACCAGCGACTCCAGGTCAGCAGGTCGGATGGTGAGCCGCACTGATACCGGCGGATGCCAGCGGTGGATTTGCTCGATCACTGCTTCGATCTGTGAACCGATGGGTGGAAAGAGCGCGAGTAGTTCGTCGTGGCTGCTCGTGGTCTGGGAGAACTGCTGGATCATGTCGATAGAGGCCGACAGACCAGCGTTCTCGTAACCAACGATTCCAACGAGCACACCCCATGGGTGATGGCTGAGGACCCTGGCCTGCACCTTCTGGCCAGGCATGAGCGCCAGACTCTCCGTCTCGAATCTTTCCATGAACCGCTTCCCCATCCCTTAGCCCAGCAGGCCGCGCCTGGTGGCGCTCATGCGCGCGTGTCGTCGACGTTGGAGCCGATCTCCGCGCTCAGGGCTTGCAAAGCGTCATCGTATTGGTGACGGTCGAACTGGAACGGGCCGAATGCCACATAGTCGCGGGCCTTGCGGTGCGGTTGCTCAAAGGCGTCCCAGGTCACGAAGTCGGCCGTCGCGGTGATGCGGGCCATGAGGGGCCAGCATCCCCACTCGCCGCATTCACAACCGAGAACGGGTGTCTTCGGCCCCATCGTGTTGGTGGACCGTCCGAGGAAGTGATCCTGCATCGGGCCGAACCGGAAGAACTCCGGGATCAGACCGCCGTAGGCGTCGCCTGCGGGCTGCATCCCGGCGGCGATCTCGAACCCGTCGACCAGCTCGGTGAGTGGTGTTCCGTCGATGCGGGGGACGATCACGAGCGGGCCGCCGTCGCCACGGTGCTGGCAGTCGAACCGGATGTCATTGCTGGTCATCCAGTGATTGTGTCAGCGAAGCCGTTCCCTCCGCCTGGGTGGGTTGAGCTGCGGCTATGCGCGGCATGCCGAGGTCGATCGCCGTACCGCCGGAAGCTCGTCGGCCCATCTGAGCAAGTTTGTCTTCGGCTCCAGCCAGGCTGACCCGGAGCCCTTCGACCTCCCCGAGCCAGCCCTCGCGCTCGGCCTCGGCGATGCGGGCGACGAGGTTGTCGCGGATCTCCTCCAACCGGCCGCGCTGGGCCGGGTCCGGCCGGAGAAGCGAGCAACGAACGCAAGCGTGTTCATGAACACAAGGGCTTGAAAAAGCGCGACCGCAGGTGCCGATGGAGACCTTGCGCTTCTCGAAGTGCGCGAGGAAAGCGTCCCATTCCTCCTCGGTCGGCGTCCGATACTCTTCGCTGGGCCGACTGGCCCGGCGACGGGCGATGAAGGCGCGGTGGGCCTCGATGGTCTCAGCCGGGTAGATCGCCTTGTAGCCCATCGTCGTATCAAGACTCCGATGCCCGCAGAGCACTTGCGCGATGTGCGGTGGCAGACCGTTCATGATGGCGTCCGTCACGAAGATCCTGCGGAAGTCGTGCGGGGAGAAGACGAGCAGTTCTCCGCCGGCATCGGTCAGGCCCGTGGCGGCCAGCGCGTTGATCAGAAGCTTGCGGAGCGCGGTCGGAGTGAAAGCGCGGTGCTCGGTGCCGATATCGCGCGGGAACAGCAGCGGCATCGGCGGGTTCCAGACCCGCTCGTGGACATCGTAGGAAGTTACCAGCGGGATCGCACGGCTGCCTCCTCGCAGGCGGCGGACAATGGTGGAAAGGACGTCCGCCAGTTCTGGGCTGACCAGCAGGAGCCGTTCGCTGTCGGTCTTGGACGGGGCGACCTGCGGCAGGGGCACGACTTCGCCGGTGCTCGGGAGCCGGTATTCGGTGACGCTGTGGTGGGTCAGCTCCAGGAGTTCCTCATTGCGGATGCCGGTCAGGCGTAGGACCTCGATCGCGGCGAAGGCCCAGAAGGCTTCAGTCTCCTCGTAGGTGAGATTCCGCCGCCGTCCGGTCGAGGTCTCCTCGGCCCAGGTCATGTGCCCGGCGGCCTTGGGCGCGACGGCTCTGCGCAAGGCTCCGGCGGTGTCGGGGATCAGGTCCCCGGGCCGGGTGTGCTCGGCGGCGGCAAGTAGTTCGGCTGCGGCGCGTCGCCTGCGGTCGACGGTGTCGGTCAGCACCGGAAGGACGGGAAGCCGGTCGCGGGTGCGCTGGTCCATCCGGGCCTTGCGGTGTTTGCGGTCTTTGGCCTTGCTGATCTCGTCGTCGCTGATCGGGCAGGGCACCACCCACGGTGCCCAGCGGGCCGGCTCTTCCGCCGCCCAGTGGGCGATGTCAAGATAGAGGGCGCGGACGCGGATGAGCTCGTCTTTGGCGTTCAGCCTGGGGCTGGCGACCTCAATGGCGGTGCCGTCCGGACCGATCGTGGTGCGTTTCTTGGTGGCGATGTCTGCCTTCCAGGCGCGAGCCAGTGCCGGTGGCAGCCGCAGGGAGTCGATGCCTGGTGAGAGCGCTTCGATCCGGGTCCAGAACAGCCCGGCCAGGGTTCGCGAGACCGCGTCCAGGCTGGTGTAGTCCAACGACGGCTGCCGTTCGCGCAGGTAGTCCACGATCAGGTCGCGGACCGGGCGGCACCGGATCGGATAGCGATCCACGAGTTCTTCGATGCTCAGCCGGCCGGCGGCAAGCCCGAACGCCCGGATTGTGGCCGGGGCGTCCTCAGGGAAGACTCCCAAGGCCCGCAGTCGAAGGTAGAAGTCGACTTTGCGCTGACCCCCGCGGACATGGACCTGGCGCAAGGTGTCGACCAGCTCCACGCAGTCGCCGACGGTGATGCTCGAGATCGACCCGCCCTTGCAGGCCAGAATCATGGCGATCCGGGTCGCCGCGATGGTGGCCTCGCCTCGGGCGCTGGCCGGCCCGGACTCGGCCAGCTGTGCCAGCTGTGCGAACCCCTCGGGGTCGCGGACCTCGGCCATGACGGGAGCAAGGTGCTTGTGGGTGCGGGTGAGCATCCAGGCCAGGTCGGGACGGATGACATCGCCGCAGGCCAGCATCAACAGCCCGGAGGTCAGGTCACCGCGCTCATACGACGGCGACAGCCCACTCTCGTGCAAGAAGCGCAGCGGGAGATCTGTCCAGTCCGCGCCGGGGATCTCCTCGGCGCGACTGGCCTTCCACCGCTGCTGCCAGGTATCCCCCGGGATGCTGGACAGCCAGCGCAGAAGCTTGGCGACCCCGCGCCGCCGCCCGGCCCTGCTGGCGTTCGCGGCAGCCAAGAAGGGTGGCGCCGTCAGCCGACGCAGCACCTCGTCCGCTGACTGCTCTGTCGCCGGCCACCATGCCTCCGCAGAGCGGGGCGGGAAGCGTTCCCGCAGCACGTTGTTACGCGCCCGGGCCTGTTCGACTGTTGCATTCGCGGTCTGCAGTTGGCGGCGCGTCGAGTGCTTCGTGGTGCTGGTCATGAAGACCGCCCGAACAGCACGTCCAAGGCTTCAGGGTCGTAGCCGGGCGCTGGAGGCGGAGACACCGGCTCGGCGAGCCGGTCTGCCCGCCGGGCGTGGTGGGCCAGCACCTCGGCCACGACCTCGTCCTGGCGCGGCGCGAGGTAGATCTCGGTCGTGGTCAGATGCGCGTGCCCGAGGACCCACTGCACGTCGGTCAGCGTCAGCGCCGGGTCGCGCACCATCCGGGCGGCGGCGCTGTGCCAAAGGTCGTGAAGGGTCCAGTCCGCGCCGAAGGTGGCGTTCACCCGCTCGAACATGCGGTGGGCCCCGTGGTAGGTCAGCGGGTGAAACGGACGCCGCACCGTCCACCACACTGGCTGTGTTCGGCCCCGTGGCACCAGCCCGTGTAGCTCCTGCTGGTAGAGCCGCAGCCACACGAACGCATCTGCGGAGGCCGGTACCTGCTGCCGGGCCCGGGAGCCCTTCCGCACAACGCTGATCAGCTGCTGCCCAGGGTCGACGTCGCACTGCCGGACGCGGATCAACTCTGAGGCCCGGACTCCGCTGGAGATCCAAAACGCGATCATCGCCCGGTCCCGGTTCGACCGCAGCGCCGCGAACAGCGAGTTGAACCACTCGTCCGGGATCGAGCGCGGAATCCGGCGCGGAGCCGTGGCCCGGTAGCGGCTGGTCCGCTCTGGCGCCCAGGCTTCCATCGGGTTGTGGTGTGCGTGCGCACGGCCGGAACGACGAGCCAGGTCCAGCGGGAACGGGTTGAGCAACGGCCCGGATCCGGCATCACGGTGAAGGTCGTAGAACTTGCGCAGCACCGTCTCGCTATGGGCGACGGTCGACGGGGCATAGCCGAGCCCAGGGCTCGTTTTCCCAGTCACCGGGTTCGGGGCGCCGACTGTACGGGCCGACCGCCGCCTGGCTGCGGTCGCTCGCGGCTTGAGCGCCAGCTGAATCCAACAGCTGAAATCCCGAGCATCCACGCGTGTCGCTCGATCCCACGGCACCTCGACCGCGTGCAGGAACCGCCACCACCGCAGCAGGTCCATGCCATACGAGCGGACGGTCGCCGCCGTCTTCCCGGCTGCGAGCAGTTCCTGGAAGAACACTGCGGCAGGCACCACGGCCGCGCCGTCGGCGTCGACGAGCCGGTAGGGCTCGTACCGGTCGCCGGTCTCCACCAGCCGACCCCACCGAGGAACGGTCAACCTCGACAGATTCCGCTCGGGCACACCATCGTTCATCACGACCGCAGACCGTACTGGGCGACGACCTCACCCGTGCCCTGAACTGCACAATCAATGTGGTCCGTTCAGTCAACGGGGCGTGCTCATGAATGCACGGGGTCCCGAAGGCGCGTGCGCAGGTGCCGATGGACACCTTTCGCTTCTCGAAGTGTGCGAGGAAGGCGTCCCACTCCTCTTCGGTCGGGGTCCGGTACTCCTCGCTGGGGCGGGTGGATCGCCGGCGGGCGATGAAGGCCCGGTGGGCCTCGATCGTTTCGGCGGGATAGACCGCCTTGTATCCGATCGTGGTGTCGATGCTCTTGTGCCCGCAGAACACCTGGGCGATGTGCGGAGGCAGGCCGTTCATGATGGTGTCGGTGACGAAGATCCGCCGGAAGTCGTGGGGTGAGAAGGTGAGTGCCTCGCCGTCGGCATTGGTCAGACCGGTGGCGGCCAGTGCGTTGATCAGCAGCTTCCGGAGCGCGGTCGGGGTGAAGGCACGGTGTTCGGAGCCGATGCCTCGTTGGAACAGCAGCGGCATCGGCGGGTTCCAGACCTTCTCGCGGACGTCGTAGGCGGCCACCAGCGGAATGGACCCGGTGGGACCGCGCAGTCGGTTGATGATGGCGCTGAGGACGTCGGCGAGTTCGGGACTGACCAGCAGAAGCCGCTCGGTGTCGGTCTTGGACGGAGCAATCTGCAGCAGTGGCACGACCTCGCCGGTGGACGGGAGCCGGTACTGGGTGATGCTGTGGTGCGTCAGCTCCAGGAGCTCCTCGTTGCGCACGCCGGTCAGGCGCAAGACCTCGATCGCGGAGAAGGCCCAGAATGCCTCCTCTTCTTCGTAGGTCAGGTTCCGCCGGCGTCTGCTGTACGTCTCCTCGGCCCAGGTGAGATGGCCTGCGGCCTTGGGGACGAGGGCTCTTCGCAGTGCAGGATCGGTGCCGGGGATGACGGCCCCGGGCTCGGTGTTCCGTGCCGCCTGGAGCAGGCCGGCGGCTGTGCGTCGCCGCCGGTCGGCAGTGCTGACCAGGATGGGCAGGACGGGCAGCCGCTCGCGGGTGCGCTGGTCCATCCGGGCTTTGCGCCGCTTGCGTTCCTTCGCCTTGTGGATCTCGTCTTCGCTGATCGGGCAAGGCACGGCCCAGGGCCCCCAGCGGGTCGGTTCCTCGGCAGCCCATTGCGCGATGTCCAGGTAGAAGGCGCGGACGCGCATGAGCTCGTCCTTGGCATTCAGGCGCGGGCTGGAGACCTCGACGCTCTTGCCGTCGGGTCCGGTGACCGTACGCTTCTTGACCTTCAAATCCTCTTTCCAAGCGCGGGCCACTGCCGGCGGCAGCCGTAGCGTGTCGATCCCCGGGGCCAGGGCTTCGATCCGGGCCCAGAACAGACCGGCGAGCGTGCGCGAGATCGCGTCCAGGCTGGCGAAGTCCAGCGACGGCTGACGCTCGCGCAGATAGTCGACCAGCAGGTTGCGTGCTGGTCGGCACTGGATCCGGTAGCGGTCCACCAGTTCCTCGACACTCAGCTGGCCCAGGGCGAGTCCGAAGGCTCGGATCGTGGCCGGGGCATCCTCGGGGAAGACCTTGAGGTCCCGCAGCCGCAGGTAGAAGTCGACCTTCTTCTGTCCGCCGCGGGCGTGCACCTGACGCTGGGTATCAATGAGTTCCACACAGTCGCCGACCGTGATGTCGTCGATCGTTCCGCCCTTGCAGGCCAGGATGGTGGCGATCCGTGTCGCGGCGATCTGGGCGTCCGTGCGCGAGCTGGCCGGTCCTGCCGCGGAGAGCTGGTGCAGGCGCGTGAACCCGTCCGGATCCCGGATCTCGGCCATCGCGGAGGCGAGATACCGGTGGGTGCGGGTGAGCATCCACGGCAGGCCGGGACGGATGACGTCTCCGCAGATGAGCATGAGCAGCCCGGAAGGCAGGTCCTCGCGGTCATGGGACGGTGAGGGCCCGTGCTCGCGCAGCCACTGCAACGGGATCTCCACCCAGGCGGCCCCGGGCCGGTCTTCCGCCCCGGAAGCCTTCCATCGCTCCTGCCAGGTATCCCCGGGCAGGCTGGACAGCCAGCGCAGCACTTTGGTCACCCCGCGGCGACGTCCGGCTCGGGTTCCGTTGGCCGCCGGGAGGAACGGCGGTGCCGTCAGCCGCCGCAGGGTCTCCTCCAGCGACTGTGTGGTGTGCAGCCACCGACAATCCGGTGGCCGGGGCGGAAACCGCTCCCGCAACTGGCCATTCCGCGCCTGGGCCTGCTCCGCGGTCGCGTTCGCGACCTTCAGCGGCGTGCGCGTGGAGTGCTTGACGAGGTTCATGACGAGCGTCCGAACAGCACGTCCAGCGACGCCTGGTCGTAACCTGGTGCTGGCGGTGGAGGCGTCGGCTGCACGTCCTCCCGGGCCCGGCGCGCGTGGTAGGCCAGCACGCCGGACACGACCTCGTCCTTGTGCGGCGTCAGATATACCTCCGTGGCGGACAGATGCGCGTGTCCGAGCACCCACTGCACGTCGGCCAGGGTCAGCTTCGGGTCGCGCACCATTCGGGCGGCCGCGCTGTGCCGCAGATCGTGCAGCGTCCAGTCCGCGCCAAGCGAGGCGTTCACTCGCTCGAACATCCGGTGGGCACCGTGGTAGGTCAGCGGCCGAATCGGGCGTCGCCGTGTCCACCACACCGGCTGCGTACGACCGTGTGGGACCTGCCCGTGCATCTCCTGCTGATACAGCCGCAGCCAGACGAACGCGTCCGCCGACGCCGGCACTTGTTGGACTGCCCGCGAGCCCTTGCGTATCACGCTGACCAGCTGCTGGCCGGGGTCGACGTCGCGCTGTCGGATGCCGAGCAGCTCCGAGGCCCGGGCCCCGATGGAGATCCAGAACGCGACCAGAGCCCGGTCGCGATGCGAGGGCAGGGCGGCGAACAGCTTGTTGAACCACTCCTCGGGAGTGGAGCGTGGGATCCGCCGCGGAAGGCTGGGCCGGTAGCGGCCCACGCGCTCGGGTTTCCACCCGTCCATCGGATTGTGGTGTGCGTGCGCGCGGCCCGAGCGGCGCGACAAGTCCAGCGGGAACGGGTTGAGCAAAGGCCCGGTGCCGGCGTCGCGGTGGATGTCATAGAAGCGTCGCAGCACCGTCTCGCTGTGCGCGACGGTAGTCGGGGCATAGCCGGGCCCGACCGTCGGCTTGCCGGTCACGGGGTTCGGGCCGGTTCCGCTCGGTACCCACCGGCGCTTCGCAGTGTTACACCTTCCGGGCTTGGCCGTCAGCTGAATCCAGCGACTGAAATCCCGGGCCTCGACCCGGCTCGCTCGGTCCCAGGAGATGTCCACGGCCTGAAGGAACCGCCACCACCGGAGCAGATCCATCCCGTAGGAGCGAACCGTCGACGGAGCCTTGCCAGCCGCCAGCAGTTCCTGGAAGTACACCGCGACCGGCTCCACGGTCGCACCATCGGCATCGAGGAGCCGATAGGGCTCGTACCGGTCGCCGGTCTCCACCAGCCGACCCCACCGAGGAACCGCCAACGCGGCCAGATCGCGCTCGGGCGCATCGTTCGTCACGACCGGTGACCGTAGCGACTACAGAGACCGTCTTCCCTCTGAACTGGGAAAATCCCAGTGTTCGTTCAGTCAATGGGGCGTCCGCTGCCCGATGCTCCGCCCGGATCCGACCCAGCGTCCCCGCCTTGTCGAGATCCGCGACAACCTCATCGCCCGGGTCGCCGAAGCGGAACGGGAGGGGTGGCTCGGGGAGGTCTAAGGACTCCGAGTCAGCCTGGCCGGCGCAGAGGAGAAGCTCAACCAACTGGACACGGAGGAGCGGCGAAGGTCGACCGTCGTGCACCTCGGCATGCGGACCTTCGGGCAGATCGCCACACGGACGAGCGAAGTCGCGACTCCATGACAGGGCAACAGGCTGCAGTTCTTAGTTCAGAGAAGCCGCCTGTGAGTGGATCACCACGGCCGTGGACACCGGCGAGGTCGACGTGGACGAGGAACTGGCGAAACTGCTGCGAGGCGAGTAGCCGTGTTCCGGTCCCAGCGCCGGGGCGATGCGGCACGCGAACACGCGGAAGTGATCTGGCGGGTGCTGATGCAGGCCCGTCCGGCCGGGCTCCACATGCCCCAGCTGATGCGGGCCACCGAACTCACCCGCGGCCAGGTGGGCTCGGGGCTGGCGATGATGCGCGACACCATCACGAAGAAGGGGTGGCCACCGGTGATCTACACCCGCGCGGACGGATACCAGTTCACCGCCGACCCGGACGACCTGGAGGCCTACGAGACGGCCCGGGTGCATGTGCTGCTCACCGAGGTCCGCCGCCTGATCACCGGCACCATCGCCCCGCACGCCGCCCTGGACCCGGACGACAAACGCCTGCGCCACATCGTCGCCCAGCTCAACTCCGTCGAGTCCACCCTCGACCTGATCGCCTGACAAAATGGGAGGCGGACGCAATGAGGCAGCGCCGCTACCCCTCTGACACCACCGATCTTGAGTGGTCTCTCATCGAACGGCTGCTGACGGTGCCGGCCTGCCAGACCCAGCGCGGCGGCCGCCCGGAGGCACATCCCCGGCGCGAGATCGTCGACGCCCTGCGCTATATCGTCGACACAGGATGCAAGTGGAGTGCCCTGCCGCAGGACTACCCGCCCTTCAAGACGGTGTTCGGGTTCCTCACTCGCTGGTCCGCGGCCGGGGTTTTCAACCTCATCCGCGACCAGCCGCGGCGCCGCATCCGGAAGAGCATGGGTACCTCCCCGCACCCGGTGGCTGTGGTGATCGACTCGCAGTCGGTCAAGGTCGCCGCCACCGTGCCGCGCTCCACATCCGGGTATGACGCGGGGAAGAAGATCCCGGGCAGGAAGCGCCATATCGTCGTGGACACCAAGGGCCTGCCGCTGTTCGTCATGGTCACCCCGGCCGATATGCACGACAGCGTCGCGGCCCGCGAAGCCCTGTTCCGGCTGCGGCTGATGCACCCCGAGATCACCATCGTCTGGGCCGACTCGGCCTACGCCGGCACGCTCGTCGACTGGGCCAAGTCCTTCCTCCACCTCACGCTCAAAACGGTGAGCAGACCCAAGGACGCGAAGCGGTTCGTGGTCCTGCCGCGCAGGTGGGTGGTGGAGAGGTCACTGGCATGGCTGCTCCACGCCCGACGGAACGCGCGGGACTACGAGACGCTGCCCCAGCACTCCGAGGCGATGCTCACCCTCGCGGCCATTACCCTGATGACCCGCCGGCTCACCCGGCAACCCATCCACCCCAATGCCGCGGCGCCACGCCCACAGGCCGCACTTCGAGCCGCTTGACCCCAGTCACCTCGCCCTGATGACGGGCGTTTCTCAGAGCCGATCCGCCCTGATCGCCTCGGGTGGGGCGTCCGGCTCCATCCGGACGCCCCACCCGAGGCCGCTGCATGTTGCAGGCGCTGCGGGTGCCGGCGAGGCGTCAGCCCCGGTAACCGTCCAGCACCTCGACGGCCGGGTTAAGGGTGTTCCATTCCAGGACCTTGGTGCCGTCCATGCGCTCCACGGTGTAGCGGTCTCCCCGGTACCAGAGGCACTCGGCGACCCTTACGCCGTCGGCCTGGTACTCCCGTTCGATCGTTTCCTCGGTGGAGTGCTCGTGCACCTCGCCGGTGTAGGTGGTGACTTTCAGCTCGCGGCTGTAGGTGGTGCTCAGGGAAGCGGAGAAGCCCTTGTAGGCGAACGACGCCTCAGCGGTCACCGAGATGCCGGTCGTCTCTTCTACCGTCTTGCCGGTGCTCGTTGTCAGGCCGACCGTGACCTTCTTCGTCTTCGTGACCTTGCTGGTGCCAGGGTGCTCGTAGAAGAACACCTTCTGCCAGTAGCCGTAGCGCTTGAGGATGTAGTACGGGCTGTTGTCGACCTGCCACTGGGGTGAGGAGTCCCCGATCGTGAAGAAGGGCACGGCCAGCTGGCCGATCAGCACCTCCGGTGTGGTGTCCCGCGGGGGCTCCGTAAAGCCTGCGAGCCGGATGACGTCGCCGATGTCGTTAGGGTCCCTGTCGATCGGCCTGAGGCCCGTGATCTGCGGGTACTCGTCCTCCACCTCCAGCGCCCAATACTGATGTTCACGCTTGCCCGGCTCACCGGGGGTGTACTGCTGCAGGTTGGTCGACGGCGACGTGCCCCAGCTCTGGGGTGTCAGTTCGAGACCGCTCTTCTTGTTGACGACGGTGTAGTAGCCGCTTGTCGCGGGCCTGAGCATCCACTTCTGTGAGGAGGCTACTGCGGGCGACTGGATGTCGTACTGCTGCACGCCCATCGACGGAGCCGTGCTGTTCTGGTGGACGTTGACGCAGAGGCCGGTCTTCTTGTTGACGATCATGACGTCGTCGTTGTCCAGCGGCATCACGTGCCAGACCTGCCGGATGCGGTTGCCATCGCTTTGCAGCGGATAGATCTGGAGCTGGGTCTCGCCTGAAGCCCAGTTCTTGGGTGTCACAACCAGGCCGTTGCTCACCTTGTTGCGGATCCGGTACGTCCTACCTGGCGTGAATGCCACGGTATTCCCCTCCTGCTGAGCCCGCACGAGGCTGTCTGCGGGCAACCGAGAAGTCACAGACTGCGCCTGTGATGCCGAACGTGCCCGCTCCAGCACTCGACCTGATGGGCCATCGCATCGGCGGTGGAAAGCTACCGCCGAACACTGACAGCGGTCGCCCGATTGCAAAGAGCGATGATTCTTCTCGCCACGCAACGCCTGTCTGGATATGCCCAAACCTGCTCACTGACCATGTTTGCGATACCTCGTCCGGCGCCTCAGAGACCCGCAAGGAGCCTCAGGTGGCTAGGCCGCAAACTTGCGACAGGACCGCATGCGCATTCGAACCCACGCCTCTCGGCCACAGGCTGGACCAGCGGAGAACTTGCCAACCTGCTCGGGACCCAAGCAGCCACCATCGGCCTGATACCTCGGTCAAGTGGGTCGGCCCCTACCTCGTCACCCCGAAGGGCTGCGAGGACACCCCATCCCGGGAAGGAACCATGCCGTCAGCGTCCTCCGACGCTGACGACACGGTCTTGCAGAAGGTTCAAAGACGGTTTCTACAGCACTTCCTCGCCCAGCAGGCACACCCCGAAGCCTGCCGCGCGCTCCGCCAGCTCCGTGTAGGCCATGGCGGCCGGCGCGGCGTCCCAGGTCACGAACGCGAGAGCGGAGATCGCCTCGCCACGCGTCATGCCCTCCTCCCACGGCTCGCCTGCAGCGGTGCACCGCTCTGCGAGTTCGGCATCGGACAGGCTCGAGGTCTCCCGGTCAACACCGGTCTGGACGTCGGCGACGCCCTCGCACCAGGCCCGGTGGCCCGCAGACAGCAAGTCGCGCAGCACGTCCGGGTCGCTCACGATCTGGGCCCGGGCTGTCAGATCGAGCAGCAGGGCGGTGGGGTTCATCTCCATGGCCATTTCCTCATCCACTGTAGGGGCGCCTGCCGCGCCGTGGGCTTCCCCCGGCGCGGCCGGTGGTCATCAGCTGTGAACGGTGCAGCCGTCGCACAGGGCGCGGCCGGCGCGGCGCGCCAGTTTGGGTTCCTTGCGGGGTTCCTTCTGCAGCGCCGCCCGTACCTGCATCTTGAGGGCGGTGAATTCCGGGCCGTCGTCCGGGCAGACGACGCCGGGGTCGGGAGCCCCGCACTGCTCGGCGTGCCGGATCAGGTCGGTGATGCGCCAGTCCGCGCGGAAGCTGTCGCCCCGCACCCGCTCGACCTCGGCGTACAGGTCGGCCAGCCGCGGCCTGCGGCCGACGGACAGCAGCAGGTCGCGCCGGGAGGCGAATCCGCAGAGCGCACAGGAACAGCGGGAGTTGCCCAGCCAGTCGCCGGTGCCGGGTACGGAATCGTACGTCCAGGAGTATGGCACCGGCGCGTCGGTGTGCCAGTCCTTGACGGCGGCGGTCGACCAGTCCTTGACAGGCAGCCACTCGTCCACGATCCGCGCTCCGTTGACCTGCACCGTACGGAAGGCCGGGCGCTTCTTGCGGTCAGGTCCCTCGTCGCTACGCAGGCCCATGACCTTCAGGATCCGTACCGGGCGGCCGAGCTCGCGCTTCAGGCGGCTGACGATCGGCGTCCAGGCGCTGGAGACCACGCTCTCCTTCGCGGCCTTGCGGCAGTACGGGCTGCCCATGCGGGGGAAACGCCCCTAGGCGGCAATCTCGGTCAGCAGGCTGTGCGGCATTCGAGTGCCGTCCGGACCCGGCATCGTGCGGGTGACCTCGACGTGCCGGTCGGCCGGTACACCGAAGGCGGCACTCTGCAGCGCGGCGAGCTCGGACACCCCAGGGTAGCGGATGCCGTCGAAGACCACGGGCGGCCACTCCAGCACTCCGAGGCTGGAGTGGTAGGAGATCACCCGGTCGTCGACGCCGGCGCTCCGGGCGGCTTCCATGAACACGGCCATCATGGCCGCGCTGTCCTTGCCGCCGGACAGTTGGGGTGCCAGGAGATCGTAGGAGGTCAGGTCGGGTGCGGCGGACAGGTGGTTGGCGGTACGAGAGGGCATGTCAGCTCCCGTGAGTCGATGAGTGGGCGGTGGGACTGGGTGCGCAGGACGGCGTGCGGTCCAAGGCGGACGGCTACGCCCAGATCGCTGCGGGCTCGGGGTCGGGCCGCTTGGGGTAGGGGCAGAGGGCGGGGAGGTGCGGGCGGTTGCCCGGCCGGCGTACACCGCGTTCGTCGCCGCGTAGATCGTCCCGACGTGCCCAGGCATGACCATGGCACCGGACGCGGTCCGCGCGGCACAGGGTCGGCGAACGAGACCACGCCGCGCACCCCGGCAGCGAGCAGGGCGTCGAAGCAGCGGGCGAGGAACCACGACTCGGAATTGCCGGGACACTCATCAAGGAGAACGAACCGCAGGCACACCAACGACTCTGCGTAGGGCCTGGCGCGCATCGGGCTCTCCAGGGCTGTCCGTGCGGTCGCCGCCCTGCATCACCTGGACGGCATATCCGGGAGGGCGGGCGGGGCTCGGGTGGTGGGAGGGTGGAAGCACCCCTGGGATGTCGTGCCCAGGGGCCTCATGCGGCCCCATCCGCCCGGTCCTTGCCGATGGGTTCTCATCGGCGAGGAGCGGGTGTCCCGACTGGTCATGGGTCGCGGTGTACGCGAGGAGAGCTGAGATGCGCCATTTTGTTGCGGTTCTTGCGGGGGCGATGGTGATGACCGGTGGTTTGGCCGCCTGCTCCTCCGGCTCGTCGGCTTCCGGGGCAGGGACACCGACGGCCACGGCGAGTTCCGGTACCAGCGCCGCAGTGCTGGCCTCGGCCGCGTTCGCCGCCCCGGCAGCCTCCGGTAAGCAGCCCGCAGGGGTCACCTACAACACCGGCCTCGTGCCGACCGGGGCGCAGGCCATCATCAAGGCCAAGGTCGAGGACGGGGGGAGGGAGATCACCCTCGCCGTGTCGGGGCTGCGGCCCAACCGCACGTACGGTTCGCACGTGCACGCCAAGGCGTGCGGGGCGAAGCCCGCCGACTCCGGTCCGCACTACCAGGACAAGAAGGACCCGGTGCAGCCCTGGGCCGACCCCGCGTACGCCAACAAGAACAACGAGGTCTGGCTGGACTTCACGACCAATGCCAAGGGCGAGGCCACCATGACCTCGCATGTGAAGTGGGCCTTCCGCAAGGGCCAGGCGAACTCAGTGGTGATCCACGCGAATCGCACCAGCACCGAACCCGGCATGGCCGGCATGGCCGGCGACCGTCTCGCCTGCCTCACCGCCCCCTTCTCGTAGGCGATCCCACGCCCCGGCAGTCCCGAACACCCTCATGGCGGGACAGCGGCAGCGTAACCGGTCGAGGTCAGCAGGCCGGCTGGCGTTGGATCCGGCGGCGACGCGAAGCACGCGGACGCGTAAGCCGACGGCAGCCTGTTGGCCACCCTCGCCGCGGCCGTCCGTGCCACCACCGTGGTGGAACCGGGCACCGCTCTCGGCTACTCCGCCGCCTGGCCGTGTTCACCGCTGTGAGTGACGGTGATTCACCTGTCGAGGTTCCGTGCACGACTAAGGAAGATCATCACATTGCCTTCAAATCTGACGCCGCAATAGCATCGCGCCTGACCACTTATTTTTGCTTTACATCTGTGCATGGGGGACTGCAGATGTCCGTCACCCATGCCTGGAAGGGAATTCGGGTGACTCCTGGTATACGCAGGATGCTTCCCATCGCGGGGGTTGCTGCCATCGTGGCACTCGTGGGCACTCCGATGCTCGCCAGTGCCGACCCGCAGCCGACAGGGGGAACCGCGGGGGCCACGCCGCCGTCCGCGGTGGAGGACTTCGCCTACCCGAACGCGGATCAGATCCAGCGGGACAAAGGCATCAAACTGATCAAGGGTGACGGGCACATCACCTTCGCCGCGTGCGACGACTCGGGCTCGCAGATCAAGGTCCTCACCGTGCAGGGACCCAGCGGCAACCCACAGGGCGCCTACTGCTTCAAGACCACAGCGAAGAGCGGCTACCTCACCCTCGAACTCCCGCGTGTCTTCGCGCTGGAGACCACCGACCACCCGATCAGCGCCGACCTCAGGCCTCAGGCCGACCCCTCCGCTCCGGCCAAGACGGTGACCGTGGACAAGAACGGCTACCAGAGCGTCGGCGAGGGGGCCGCCGGTGGGGCACCGGCCGTGCTGCTGGAACTGCGGGTCACCGGCTGACCGGTCCATCTGCCTTCGCGCTCATCGATCTCGCACGACAACGAGGAATGTTCATGCCTGGTTTTCGTCCGCACACCGCGCGGACCAGCGGCCTGATCGCCGCTGCCACCCTGGCTGCCGCCGCCCTGTCGGCCACGCCCGCGACCGCCATATCGGGCCCGCAGGCCCCCGGCGCCACCTCGGCCGCCCTCGCACGGCTCGACATCGGCAACCAGACCGGCGACCAGCGCGGCTGCTCGGCCGTGCTGGTGGCCCCGCAGTGGCTGCTGACGGCCGCGAGCTGCTTCACCGACACCCCCGGCGCACCCCTTAAGTCCGGCGCGCCGAAACTGAAGACGACGGCCACCCTCGGCGGCAGCGCCCAGCAGGTGGTGAACCTGGTGCCCCGCACCGACCGCGACGTGGTCATGGCCCAACTGGCCAAGCCCAGCGGCATCACCCCCGTCCCGGTGGCCGACGCCGCGCCCGTTACCGGGGACGAGGTCCAGGCCGCAGGGTTCGGGCGCACACACGACGAGTGGGTGCCCGGCCAGGTGCACGCGGCCGCCTTCACCGTCCAGAACACCGGTGCCACCACCATCGATCTGGCTGGAAAATCGGACGGCGCGGCGATCTGCAAGGGCGACACCGGCGGTCCCGCACTGAACACCACAGGCGGCCGTACCGCGATCGTGGGTGTCAGCAGCCTGTCCTGGCAGGGCGGTTGCCTGGGAACCGACCCGGCGGAGACGCGTACGGGAGCGGTGGCGGCACGGGTCGACGACCTGGCCGCCTGGGTCCAGCAGGTCTCCTACAGCACCGCCTTCGCGGCCACGCAGTGGAAGCACGCCGTGCAGATGACCGCCGGCTACTACACCGGCGGTTCCGCGGGCGGCACCCGCCGTATGGACCTGATCGTCGTCTGGGACGACGGCGAAGTCACCCTCTACCAGGGCGGCGACGCCAACGACCCGGCTCATCCCTTCGCAGCCGAATACCAGCTGCAGCCCAAGAAGAGCATCTGGACCCACGCCGTCAACGTGACCAGCACCAACACCGGCGGCGGCACCGACGGAGTCGTGGTGCGTTGGACCGATGGCGAGATGACCCTGTACACATCCGTCGACGCCAAGGGTTTCCACGGCGAGAAGCAGCTCGCCCCGCACCACATCGCTGAATGGGAGAACGACGCCCGGCTGATGTCCGCCGGCCGCTTCACCGTCAACGGCCAGCGTGACGATCTGCTGGTCGACTGGAAGGACGGCCACGTCTCCCTCTTCGCCGACCTGGCCGCCAACGGGCTGAAGAAGCAGACCCAGATCGTCGCCAAGAACACCACCTGGACCTACGCCACCCAGCTCACCAGCGGGTCTTTCACCGGCAAGAACACCGACGACCTGCTGGTGCGCTGGGTCGACGGCGAGACCACCATCTACCCCGGCATGAACGGCAAGTCCCTGCCCGGCGAGATCAAGATCCGGCCCGGCAAGCCAGACAAGTCGAACTGGGCCGACGCCACCGTCGTCACCGCCGGCGCCTTCACCGCCAACACCACCGCCGACGACATCATCGTCCGCTGGAACGACGGCCACGTCAGCCTCTTCCCCGGCGTCGACGCCAAGGGCCTGCACGACGAAATCCAGCTCGCGCCCGCCAACTGAACCGCCTGGACACGGCCTTCGGACCCTCAGCCCAATGGCCTGTCCCCGTCGCTGTGTCCGTAGGCCCAATGAGTACGGTCGCCCGGCAGCGCCCCGGGCAGGCCCTACCACGCCAGTGAACGCGCCCACGGCGCGGCGAGGGAGCTGACCGGCGCAACTGGGCGGCCGGGCGACGCGGCTTCACGGCCACTGCCGCAGCTGCACTCACGCGAATTTTCGCCGCAGACATATCCGCGCCACTGACACCGAGGCCCATACCTGATGTGCGGCCGCCGACGCCGACTGCTCATTTCGCTTTCCCACGAACGATTCGAGAAACAGTTGAGAAAAATGAAACCCGGCAGTATCGCGGCGAGAACGGTCTCGCATGCGATACGCGTGCTCTGTCTGATTCTGCTGCCCATCGCACTTGCGGCCGGCCTTCTCGGGAACGCTGCCTCCCGCGCTGTGGCCGACGGCGCTCCAACCGGTGGCGGCAGTGCCGTCACCGACGAGGTGACCGACCGCGCCCGGGTACTCAACCTGTGGTCGACGGGTGGCCCCGGGGTGCGGGCCGCTGCGGAAGTCGCCCTGACCGGCAGCGAGGATGACGTACGACACTTCCTCGACACGGAGAACGACGCCGCGTTCCAGGACGAGCGCGTTGCCGTGGCACAGCTCGCCAGTGTCGGCGGGCTGAGCTTGCAGGACGCGGCCCGCAAGGCTCTGGACGGAACGCAGGACGACCTAGAGGCCTTCCTGTACGACGGCTGGCGGGATCCGTACTTCCAGGATCAGCGGGTTCAGGTCGCGCAGATCATCGATGCGGGCGGCCCGGAGGTCCGGAAGGCGGGGCAGGCTGCGCTGGACGGGACGCCGGGTGACATCAAGGCGTTCTTGTCGACCGGTCAGTACGATCGGCGGGCGCAGGACGAGCGGGTCGAGGTCGCGCAGATCATCAGCGTAGGCGGCTCTAACGTGGTGGCGGCGGGCCGGATCGCGTTGAACGGTTCGGCGGACGACATCCATCAGTTCTTGGAAGTCGGCCAGTATGTAGCGCGTGCCCGTGATCAGGAGCACGCCACGGTCGCCCAGCTGGCGGCGCAGGCCACGAAGGCCGGCAGCAAGGCGGCGGCCCAGACCAAGGCCGCCAAGGACGCCTCCGTGCGTGCCGTGAAGGCGGCGAATCTCGCCAAGGCTGCCGCACAGAAGGCGGCGGCCCAGACCCAGGCCGCCAAGAACGACTCCCTGCAGGCCGCTTCAGCGGCCGGCCGGGCGGCGTCGGCGGCCAAGCAGGCCGCGGAAGCCGCGCAGGAGGCGATCGACGCGGCGGCCGCCGCCAACAACTCCGCACGGCTGGCGGCCAGCGCCGCTCAGCAGGCTGCTTCGGCGGCGGTGGGTGCCGCGCAGGCAGCAGCCCAGGCGCAGAGTGCGGCTGCGGATGCGGCCAATGATGCGGGCAAGGCTTCCGCAGCGCGTAAAGCGGCCGAGGACGCCCGTACCGCGGCCAAGGGTGCGCGGCTGGCGGCGGACGCGGCCACACAGGCCGGCAACGCGGCCAGCGAGGCGGGCAATGCCGCGAAGGCCGCCGCCGATGCCGGCACCAACGCCGACGCCGCCGCGGACGCGGCCGACCAGGCCAACACCTACGCCACCCAGGCCGGCGTCCACTCCAGCGAGGCCGGCGTGGAGGCAGCCGCCACCCACCGCCATGCGCAGGAGGCCAACCGCGCCGCGAACGCGGCCGCAGCACTGGCCGCAGAGTCGGCAAGTGCGGCGAACGACGCGCGGGATGCGGCCAATAACGCGGCCGCACATGCGGACAACGCCGCGAAGGACGCCGATGACGCGGCCAAGCACGCTGGCGAAGCAGCCACGGCTGCCAAGCAGTCGGCGGCGCATGCCAAGGCCGCCCAGGACGCGGCCGACGCCGCTACCGCGGCCGTCGCCAAGGCGCAGAAGACCCACGCCACCGCCGTCAAGATCGAGACGGAGGAGCTGACCGAGAGCACCAACGCCGGCATCGCGCAGGCCAAGGACCTCAAGGCCCAGCAGGACCAGCGAGCAGCCGCGGACACGGCGGCTGCCCAGCAGATCAAGGACACCGACGCGCAGGCGAAGAGCCTGGCCGCGCAGTCCGCACAGTCCGGAGCCGACCCCAAGACCATCGCCCCGGCCGGCCGCAAGGTCGCGCTGGCGACGATGCAGACCGGCGGCGCGTGGAGCAGGGGCGCCGCCGAGGTGGCCCTGACCGGCACTGACCAGGATGTCGTCGACTACCTCACCACCCGCCGCACGCAGGGCGCCCAGCAGGACGACCGCTACCGCGTGCAGACCCTGGCCCAGGAGAGCTCCCTGGCCTCGGTACGCAGTGCCGCCGAGGAAGTGCTCAAGGGCAGTGACGATCAGGTCTCGGCGTTCCTGGCCACCGGGCAGTACGAGGCCGGGGCGCAGGACTTCCGGGTGGCCATCGCCCAGATCATCAACGCCGGCGGACCGGTGGTGCAGCAGACCGGCCGGGCCGCACTGGACTCAGGCGACCCGCAGAAATACCGCCAGTTCCTCACCACCGGCCAGTACCAGGCGCGTACCCAGGACGAACGCGTTCGCGCCGCCCAGCTCGCCGACCCCAAGAACAACGGCAGCGGCCCGCAGGTGAAGTCCGCGGCCCGGATCGCCCTGGAGGGCCCCGATGACCTGCTGGACCAGTTCATCCAGGTCGGCCAGTACAAGGCCCAGCGCCAGGACTACCTCGGCGCCACCCACACCGCGCAGATCGCCCAGCTGATCGCGGACGCCGCCGGCATCGCGGCCACCGCCCAGCAGAATGCCGCCCAAGCCCACAAGGCCGCCGCCAACGCGGTCAGGGCTCAAGACCAGGCAGCCGACTGGGCCAAGAAAGCCGACGCCTCCGCCAAGCAGGCCAAGGGCTACGCCGACCAGGCCGCCAAGTCCGCCAAGGACGCGCAGGCCTCCGCCGACCAGGCAGCCGACTCCGCCCACACCGCCGCCAAGGCCGCCGCCTCCGCCAACCAGGCCGCGAGCGACGCGGCCACCTCCGCCCTCGACGCCGCCGGCTCCGCCCAGTGGGCCCAGGCCTCCGCCAGCGCCGCCTACACCGCCGGACAGCAGGCCCGTGCCTCCGAACTCGCGGCCGGCAAGGACTCCAAGGCCGCCGACCAGGCTTACAAGGACGCCTTCCAGGCGGCTGTGGAGAAGAAGGAGGCCGAACGCAAAGCCGCCGAGAAGGACACCGGGAGCCAGGCCGAAGCACGCTACCGCTGCGGCATGCTCGGTTGCGACCCCGTGGAACACCCGGCCCGCTATTGCCAGCACAACGAGGTGCTGTGCGACCTCGCCTCCATGGGCCCCGGCGCCGGGGTCGCGGCCGAAGAGCTGTGGAGCGTGGAGAAGGACCTCCTCGGTCTCGGACAACTCGACGCCTGCAAGGGCGGCGACGCCGTGGCCTGCCTCCAGCTCGGCGAGGACCTCCTCCTCAGCTCGAAGTTCAAGTACCTCGAACGCGGAATGGAAGCGCTGCAGGACCTGAGGCTCCGGCGGTACCTCAAAGCGAGCTGTACGCAGTGCTTCCCGGCCGGGACCAAGGTCCTCATGGCCAACGCCAGTACCAGGAACATCGAGACCGTCCAGTCGGGCGACACGGTCCTCGCGACGGACCCGCTCACCGGCCGCACTGCGCCTCGCAGGGTCAGCCGTCTCATCATCACCGACGGCGACAAGCACTTCGATGAACTCACCATCACAACCCCGGACGGCCCCCGGAAGCTCACCGCCACCTACGAGCACCCCTTCTGGAGCCCGTCGGCACACCACTGGGTCAAGGCCCGCGACCTCACCCCCGGCAGCACGCTCCTCAGCACCGGCGGCGCCACTGCGCAGGTCAAAGCCAACCGCGCCTTCGACCAGCACATCCGCACCTACAACCTCACCGTCGACGACCTCCACACCTACTATGTGCTGGCAGGCCGCACGCCGGTGCTGGTACACAATTCCAGCTGTACCTCTTTCTCAAAGTGGTACGAGGGAGGCGGTGGAGTCATGGCAGACCTGAACGACGGCGCGTTGACCATGGCGGTGGAGCGAGGCGAAGGCTCCGTCTCAGGTGGGCAGATGTTCACCGATACCATGGAACATTTCGGCCCCGAGAACGTCACGTCGTTCCACGCCAAATGGGTTCCCGCAATGCCGACCAACCTTGATGCCTTCAATGCGAACCTCAGGGCTGGCATGTCCTACGAGGATGCGGCCGCCAAAACCTTCACCGGCCATATGGCCGGAAAGTACGGGCTGACCGTCGTGACGGTCGACAGAAGTAAGCTCGTGGGCGAGTTCGGCCACTACACCAACGCCGAACCTGTGTTTTCGCGACCTGGAGGGTAGGTGAGTGCCATGACGGACGAAGTGGCGGCGCTGCGAAATCTTGTGGCTGAGGGCGCAACGTTTCTGGAGGTGCTCGAATTCCTGTCCCGACGGGGCCCTCGACCCCTTACTCCTCTTGAGTTTCTCAGGGTGTTCCAGGAGGAGCTCGGAATCTCGTTCATCGAATCACGGAACATGTTGGAGTATTTCGACCCCGACATGAAACCGATGGTCGATGCAGCGCTCATCAACGAGCGTGGGCGCCTCCTTCTGCAGAGGCGAGCCGACTGGCCGATGGAGTAACCGAAGGAAGGGCCGCACCGAACGTCTCGGTGCGGCCCTTCCAACGTCGCCCATTGCTGCGGGCCGGTTCAACAAGGGCGTCGATCTTTACAAGCTGGAGACGACGCTGCCGAATTTGAGCCCATGCTGCAAGACAACGCAATTATGTGACAAATCCACGAAGGATCACTGTGTGAGTGATGCGTTGAGCTGCTGATCTAGTGATCGTTGCGGGATTCCTGGTCGTCGTGCCGTATTGATCTGAGCTGGGATTTCCGTGGAGGTTCAGGAGTTAAAGGGCCCTCTGAAGTGCGAGTTCAGTGATCGTTCCGGAATGTGGTGATCGTCGAAGGATTTTTTATTGCCGGATGGATCAGCCGGAGCGAGTCTGTGCTGGTCATGGGTGGCGTGGGGGAGTGAGGTGGGCCAAGAGCGCGGCTGCGGGCGCTGCAGCGCAAATGGGAAGGCACACCGACGCGGGGGAGTGGGACATCGTGGGGGAGCAGCAGCCGGCGGGCGGGGACATCCAGGACGCGCTGGAGTGGGCACGGCTGCGTCTGACGGAGTTGGGCTTCTTCAAGACGCAGGACGGACTGCGGTGGGCAGCCGCTTACGGGCTGGTCCGGTCCGTGTGGCGCAACGGCCCGATCGAGAACGCGCATGCCTCACAGCCGACCAGTCGGCGCAAGGCATTGCACGACGGGACGATGTTCGCCCGCAACACCTGGCTCACCCGGCAGGCCTTCGACGTCCTGGGCTGCGACGACCAGTTCCGTCTCTACGAGCTGGAGGATCTGGTCCTGGACCGGGACCAGGTCTGGCCGGGATGCGAGGGAACCCTGACGGACTTCGGCTGGGGATTCCTCGGAGACATCAAGAAGCACGCGAAACAGCGCATCGACATGCTCGCGCACCTCGAGCAGAGGCTGTCGCCGGACGACTTCCTTGTCTTCGCCAGCGCACCTTGGTTCGGGTTCCGCGACGACCACTACGGGATGCCGAGATGGCCTGCTTGCGTGGAAGCAGCGGCGTGCCGCCTGCGCGGCGAGGACGAGGAGTTCTGGCGTGCGGAGGGCGACTGGATGGCCCGGATTGGCCCGGCGCCAGCTGCCGTCACCGCGGACCTTGAGGCAACCCGGGAACTGCTGCTGGAGTCGCCGTGGGAACTGGGTGCCAAGAACCTGGACTGGTTCGCCTGGAACCCGATCCTGCGACCACGCTGCACGCAGGCCTAGCGTTTCCTTCGGATCAC
>NZ_CM002285.1:9640945-9647993 GCF_000497445.1 Streptomyces roseochromogenus subsp. oscitans DS 12.976
TGCGATCTCTCGGGTTGGTGTCGGTGGTGGTGAGAGTCGGTCGCGCTGGTCCAGGGGTGGGTGTTACGGGGCTGGTCAGCGGCTGTTTACGGGTGGGCAGGCCGCTGTCATGAGGTGAGAGATTGATGGGGGGATCGCTGTCGTGGGGCTTTATCGCATGGCAGCTGATGTTGTCTCAGGTTCGAGAGTTCTTATGCGCTGAGGTTGGCCCGGTCGGTGTGATCGTGGGGTGGATCAAGAGGTAAGGGCCGGTCGTGGGGCTGCACTGCCCAGGGGGTTGGTGGTGCGTCGTCTGCTGGAGCGCCAGCAGGCGGGGGAGCTGGCCACGAGGCATGTGCGTGCGGTCGCTGAGACGGTGGGTGTTTCCGAGCGTACGGTCTGGCGCTGGCTGGAGCAGGCGAAGGCGACGGGGCGGGCGGAGGCGCCGGTCCGGCAGGGATACGCAGTGTCGGACGAGGTGTGGGCGCTGCTGGGGGAGGCGGGGGGCAATGTCTCGGAGCTGAGGCGTCGGCTGGTGGCTACCGGTGGTGAGGTGCCAGTTCCGTCGATGTCGACGTTGAGTCGGGTGATCCGCAGGGACCGACGGGCGGGGCGCGCTTTGCTGACCGGGCGGGAGCCTGACGTGGCCGGGTCGCGCCGGCCGGATGCCCTCAGCGAGCTGGGCCTGAACGTGGTGGCGGAGAAAGGCGTCGGTGGGCAGGTGTTTCTGCGGGAGCAGAAGCACCTGGCGCAGGTCCCGGTCCTGGTCCCGGATGCCCAGGTGGTGCACACGCCTGCCGTTCGGTCGGTGCTGCGGACGGTCGCGCACGCGGCCGCGGTGGGGGCGGTGGTGTGTCTGTACGGCGACGCCGGCCAGGGCAAGACCGTCGCGTTGCAGTACGCCCTGTCCCAGCTGCCGCACCCGGCCCGGGTCCGTCGGGTCCATGTCGGTGTGCATCCGACGGTTCCCGAACTGCGCCGGGTGCTCGCGGACGCCTTGGAACTGGGCAGGCGTCTGCCGCGAGGGGCGGGGGAGGCCGACCTGATGCTGGTGAACGCGCTACGGCAGCCTCGTGTGCTGGTACTGGACGAGGCACAGCGTCTTCCGGGGCCGGCGCTGGAGTTTCTGCGCGGGCTGTGGGACCACCCGGATACGGACACGGCACTTGTGCTCGCTGGTGCGGGCAGCGAACGGGCGCTGCGCCGCGTGCCCGCGTTGGCCTCTCGGGTGCTGACCTGGGAGCTGGTGCCGCGCCTTGGCCCGCGCGAGGTGGCCACCGTGATGGCTGCCTTCCACCCCCTGTGGGAGGACGTGAGCGAGGACGATGTCGCGTGGGTGGACGAGCATGTAGGACACGGCAACTTCCGGACCTGGGCGAAGCTGACCTCGCACCTGACCGCCGAGACCTATGGCAGGAGCCGGGCGGTAGTGGACCGCCGGATGCTGGAGCGGGCCTGCGCACGGCTCATGGGGCCGCTGTGACCGGCGCCTCCGGGCCGACAGAGGGCGCTTCTCGCTCCGGCATCCACGGGGAGGACAGAGGTGTGCGGGGAGGCCTGCCTTCTTCCTCCCTGTCGGCGCTGCGCGGCCCTGCCGTGCGCAGGCTGCTCGCCCTGCGGCAGGACCAGAAACTGACGACCCGGCATGTACGGCTGATGGCCCAGTCGTTGGAAGTGACCGAGCGCACGGTGTGGCGGTGGCTTGCCGCTGCCGAGCGTGACGAGTCCGCGGCCGCGGAGCCCGGGGCGCGGGCCCAGAGCAAAGACCGCTTCTCCGTCACCCCGGAAGTGCGTCGCCTGCTGGCCTTGTGGAAGGGCAACGTCGCGGCAGTCCATCGTGAGCTGATCGCTCGCGCGGCCATGGGCGAGGGGGAGCCGCCTCCGTCGATTCCGACGTTGCACCGGGCGATCCAGCGGGATCTGACGCCGGGGGAGCGGGCGGGGCTCGCGGGCGGGGAGCGGGCGGCGCGCAAGCATGATGTGTTCCTGGCCCGGCCGCGGGGCTGGCGCAATCAGGTGTGGGAGACAGACCACATGCAGGCGCCGGTGCTGGTCGATGTCGATGGCAAGGCTCGCAGGCCGTGGATCACCTGGTTCACCGACTGCGCGACGAACGCGATCACTGGTGTCGCGGTCACGCCGGGAGATCCGTCGCGGGAATCGGTGCTGGCCGCGCTGCGCTCCGCGGTCCTGCGCGAGGACCCCTACGGCCCGTTCGGCGGCCTGCCCGAGAAGGTGCGGGTGGACCGTGGCAAGGACTTCCTGTCCAGGACGGTGACCGCCGCGTTCGATCTCCTGGACGTGACGGTGGAGGATCTGCCCGCCTACACCCCCCACCTCAAGGGCACCGTGGAGGGCCTGAACCGGGCGGTGGAGAGCATGTTCCTGGCCGCGCTGCCCGGCTATGCCCGCCAGCCGCGCCCTGGCAAACGGGCTTCTCGCCCGAAAGACGAAGTGCTGCTCAGCTTTGAGGACTTCACCGCCCGGCTGCTGGCCTGGACCGTCTGGTGGAACACCGAGCACCGTCCCGCGCCGTTGCGGGGCAGGACTCCGCTTGAGGCGTGGCAGGACGATCCCACTCCGTTGCGGGACGTGTCGGCCGCGGATCTGTGGACGTTCACCCTGGAGGACGCCGGGACCCGCACGCTGACCACCCGCGGCATCCGCTTCAGGAGGCGCGACTACGTGGGGCCGTGGATGACCGGGCAGGCCGGGATCCAGGTCCGCATCCGTTTCATGCCTCATCACGATCACCGGATCGAGGTTTACCACGCGGCCACCGGCCGCTACCTGGGTCCTGCGGACCTGGCCGATCAGGCCACCGACGAACAGGTCAGCGCCGTACGAAGGGCGCGGGCCGCTCGCGCACGCCGTCTGAAGAAGGACCTGGAGGCCTCGCAGCGCGAGCGCTACGCCGCCGTGAACCAGCCCGAGGCACTTCAGCGGCTCGGCGCGCTGACCACCGCGCAGGCCGAGGCCGAACTTGCCCAGACTGCCGACGCCGACCTCGCGCGGCTCGCGATGCCAGATCTCATCCCGCACGCTGCGCCCCCGGCCGACTGGCGCACCCCTGCTTCCCTGGCCGCGCTGACCGCGCCAGGCACGCCCGTCCGGTACCCGTCCGGCCGTGACGGCGCTTGCGCCCCGGACGGCCCGGGCGGGCGGGCCGCACTTCCCACCACCGATGAAGACGGAGACGCCTCGTGACCGCGGCCACCTACCAGTACGTCGACCTGCCCGACGCGTCCGTGGTCACCACCCGCGCCCTGCTCACTGCCCGGGAGAACATCACCGACACGGTCGCTGCCCGCGCGATGATGTGCATCCATGGCGGCGCTGGCTTCGGTAAGACCCTCGCCGTCAACACTTGCCTGCGCGCACTCGAACCCGGCGAGGACGTCCGAAAGATCACTTTCCGGGCCCGGCCCACGGCCCGCGCGGTGCGCTACGAACTGTTCACCGCGCTCGACCTGGCCGGCGAGCCACCGCGCCACCCCAGCGAGTTCGACCGTCTGCTGAAGACGGCCCTGGCCGAACGCCCCCGTACCTTCCTCGTCGACGAGGCCCAGTGGCTCAACGGGGAGGCGTGTGGGGCGCGGGGTTGTTCGTAAGGAGAGAGTTGCCTTTCTCCAGTCGTCTCGTTGGTGATTTCGGGGGCACGCCTGTTGTTCAGGCGCTGCCTTAATCGGGGATCGTCGACGGGATGGTGGTGGAGTGTGGGGGAGAGGCCTTTTCTTCGGCTGGTGGAGGGCGGTCTCACTGACCTGGCCCTTGACACCTCACCGGCACGGGACGTGTGGGCTTTCCAGGCCGGCTGCATTCAGGCATTCGCCGCAACGTGGGTGTGCCGGGGGTTCGCCCCGACGACGATCGGCGCCTACACCTCCCTGCTTCCGCGGGTGTTGGCCCACTTTGACCGCCCGGTGTGGCAGATCGAGTCCGCCCACGTGGACGCGATGCTGCACGATCTGCTGCTCGCGGGCCGGGCCGCGGGAACCAGACGCCGCTATCTGGACATGCTGCGCGCCTTCCACACGTTCGTGCGCCTGCGCTACGCCGCCGAGATCCGTGCCCTGTATGGCGCGACGGTGGGTGATCCGCTGGACCGCTTCAACCGGCTGCGCCACGTCTGGGACGAGCCTTCCCGCCGGCTGCCGCCCACCGCCGAACGCCTCGCGGCCTTCTTCGCCCACGCACGCGCCCGCTTGGCCGTC
This sequence comes from Streptomyces roseochromogenus subsp. oscitans DS 12.976, assembly GCF_000497445.1. Classification (NCBI taxonomy): domain Bacteria; kingdom Bacillati; phylum Actinomycetota; class Actinomycetes; order Kitasatosporales; family Streptomycetaceae; genus Streptomyces; species Streptomyces roseochromogenus. The sequence goes on from NZ_CM002285.1 coordinate 9,645,139, forward strand.
ACATCCGACTACCCGGCCGCGGCACGGGACTACGCGCTGCTGCGCACCCTGTACCACTCCGCGCCGCGGCTGAGTGAAGCCCTCTGCCTCGAGCTGTGCGACGTCCACCCCGAGCTCGGCCCGTCCGGCAAGCTCCACGTACGGTTCGGCAAAGCGGCCAACGCCTCGGGACCACGCCCGAGATGGGCCCCGATGCTGGACGGACTGGACCGGATCCTTGCCTGGTACCAGAGCGACATCCGCCCCCTGTTCCCCGATACCGCCGCGCTGTTCTGCGACGCCCACGGCCAGCCATTGAGGCCGGAGACCGTCCGCGACCGCTTGGCCCGGCTCCTGGACACCGAAGGCCGGGTCGAAGGTGACCGGTTCACCCCGCACGACCTGCGCCGCGCCTGCACTACGAACAGGGCATGGACTTGCTCACCGTCCAGCAGTTGCTCGGACACCAGCACATCGCCTCCACCATGGCCTATGTCCGCCCCTGCCTCACCTTCGTCGAGGACGCCTGGCGCCGTGCCACGTCCGCAGCCCTGACCGACCTGGCCGGCTGACCCCCGGAGCCTCTGTGACAACACCTCCTCTGCGTGCCGTTCAGACCCCCGCCCCACCGCCCCAGGTGGAGTGGAAACTGCGCATGACCGCGGCACAGCGCGGCATCTGGACCGGCACTCAACTGCGCCGCCTCCTCGTCGAGCGTGCCGGCCTCGAACTGTCCGCAGCATCGGTGTCCGCCCTGTTCACCAAACAGCCCTCCCAGGTGAAGCTGTCCACCCTGTCCGCCCTGTGCGCCGCCCTCGACTGCGCTCCAGGCGACCTGTTGACCTTGAGCGACTCCACCGCGCCCTCAAACCTTCCACCGCGCACCGCCCCCGACCCGGCCTCGCACCCTCCGCAGCAGCAGCCTGTGTGCCACCACCGGTCCCTGCCGCCGCTGTGACCGCTCCCGGCCCCGCCACGAACCCGCACATAACCACCGTCGGCGCGCCCCGGACGGTCAAGGACGACTGCCCGGCCTGCCACCGACCGCGTTGGCTGCGCCCTGATACGGGCCGCTGCGCCTGGTGCTCGCGTACCTGCTCCGCCTGCGGGGCGCCACGGCGATCCACCCAGGACCTGTGCGCGATGTGCCGGCACCGCTCGGCAGGCCGACCGGCGCGGGGCCCGTGCCAGCACTGCGGGCGCCGACGCACCCTCGACGCGGAGACTCGGCGCTGCCGGGCCTGCGCCGATCCCGCCACCGCACCGCCCCCGGCATGCTGTGAACGCTGTGGCACTGACGGCCAGTGGGCCAAGGGCCTGTGCAAGCGCTGCTACGAGCACGCACCGCACACCGTCATCACCCGCGCGGCCGGCTGGGCCGGGCGCATGCCCGCCGTACCACCCTGGTGGAGCGACTTCGCCGCGCACCTCGCCGATCACCGCCACCCCATCTACGCAGCAGACGTCGTCGCCACCACTGCACGCCTGATCATTGCGACCACGACTGGCGACCCCCACACGCTGCTCGCACACGCCCGCAACAACGCCCCCGAACTCGTGGGAGCACTCACCGACTTCTTCCGCATCCATGGCCACCTCGACCCGCCACCGGGCCTCGCCGACAGGCGGGCCGCAGCGCGCCGCACCCGCCGCATCGAGGCCACCCCAGCCCCGCTGCGCCCCCAGGTCGACGGGTTCGCCGACTTCCTGCTGCTCCAGCGCGAGCGAGCCCAGCAACTCGGGCTACACCCCAACCAGCTGAAGACCATCGAGATCCGCCTGGACACGATCCGAGACCTGGCCCTCCACCTCCACCCCGAGGGACATACGAGCTGGGCGAGCGTCACCACCGCCGACCTGGAATCCTTCCTCGCGCTGGCCCCGGACCGCCGCGCCTCCCACCTCGCAGGAATGCGCCAGTTCTTCGCCCACGCCCACCACTCCAAGGCCATCCTCCACAACCCCACGGACCCGATAACTGCCGTGCAGCAGAGGGGATTTCACGGACCTACTCTCCCCCCAGCCCGGCAGCGCACCCTGTACGAACGGTGGGCCGCCAACCAGAACATCCATCCGCACGAAGCCTTCATCGGCCTCACCGCCCTCCTCCACGCAGCAACCATCACCGAGCTGCGCCAGCTCACCGACGCCGACACCGACTCCGACCGCCACAGCGTCCGGTTCCCCGGCAGATCAGTGCATCTCCCTCTGGACAGTGCGACCTGGACGGCGCTGCAACGCTGCCAGGAGCACCGGCGCCGACTCGGTACGGACAACCCCCACCTGCTCGTCACCCGGCTCACCCGCACCCACCACGGACCGGCCGGCGCCGCCCACATCCGCGACAGCCTTGCGCCCGTCGGCCTCCTGCCGCGCATCCTGCGCTCCACACGTCTGCTCGCTCTCGCAGACGAACTCGACGCCAAGATCCTCACTGTCTCCTTAGGAATGTCCTACGCAGGAGTTGCCCACTACCGGCCCTACCCGAAGCTCACCAGACCCGTGTGATGGACCCTCGCCAGCGCATGCCGAGCACATCCAGGTCGGCGCGTCGTTCGTCGGTGAGCTTGTCGGCCCGACGCCGGGTGTTCGCGGTCCACATGCCCGGGTCGATGAGGACGGTGTCCTCGGGGGTGATCTCGCGGCCGGAGGGGGGCGGGTCCGGCGAGGCCGACGGGCAGTTCTCCGATGTGCTTCCTGGGCACGTTCAGGTGCCCTTCCCGAGCGTGGAACTGGCGGGCGGCGGTGAGGTTGAGCATCCACTTGTCGTCCTGTGTCCGGCGAACGGGCCGCTCGTCCTCCCCAGCGGCTCCAGGCCGAGGACGTTCTCCAACAGCCACGCCTGCGCGCTCAACCTTCACTGCGAGAGGTCGCCA
>NZ_CM002285.1:9648018-9663240 GCF_000497445.1 Streptomyces roseochromogenus subsp. oscitans DS 12.976
TTGTTCTGTCGCAGTGAAGGTTAAGCGTTTCTCAGCGAAGGTTGAGTGATCGATCACGGCGGTCCCGTTCTTTGATGCGCAGGTAGGAACGTCTCTTGCGGCAGGCGGCTGAGCACGTCAGACGTAGTCGATTACCGCGGCCCGGTTCGAGGGGGCCGGCGCATTGGGCGCATGTTGTGGGCTGCTGCCTGGGGGTGCCGAATCGCCGGCGGCGGTAGGCGGTGTGGCAGCAGCGGTCCGAGCACCAGCGGCGTCGGCCAGGTCCGAGCGGAGCGTCGCAGACGCCGCAGGCTGGTTCCCGGGAGGTCCGGGCCTCGGCCTTTTCGCGCCGGCGCTGGCGGTATGCCTGTTGGCGACAGGCATCTGAGCACCAGCGGGGAATTGCCCCGCGGCCGGCGAAGGTCAGCTTCGTGCCGCAACTCCAGCAGGCCAGGCGGCGTTCCTCTCGCGGCTTCGGGTTTCGTCTTCTGTATGCCTTCTGCCGGCATGCCTGTGAGCAGGTCTGCCGTGCGGTGCCGCCTTGAGGCTGGAACGTGCGAGCCCCGCATTCAACACACCGAGCGCCCACGAGGATCTCCTTGAGGGAAGAGGCGTCCCGGCCGACCGCGGCGGCCAGACGCTCCCAGCTGGGCGAACCCCTTCCTGACCACGGCGGATCGACCAGGTAGTGGCGCAAGTAGGTGACCTTGAGGTGGTTGGCGGCGGCGAGGCGCTCGATGAAGGACCGGAAGCCTTCGCCGGCGATGGGCCGTATCTGTATGGGCAGACGGGCGGGTGGTGGGCTGGACGTGGTCATCTCAGGTGGGGTGGCCGATGTTGTCGTGGCTGGTGCTGGAGTGCGAGGCGGAGGAGGTGGCGTCTGAGCCGCGGATAGCGGTGGCGGAGGACGTTTCGGTGGACACCGAAGTGGAGTGCCTCACCGAGCGCCATGAGGAGATCGACCCGATCGAAGAGGCTTGGGAGTGCATGGTCGACCCGCTGCGGGAACGGTCCTGCGCGGTTCGGGTCGGTGTTGACACGTCCTGGTGCGTCGGGGAGAGCGCGTCGCAGGGCATCGACGGTGCTGTTGGTGAGCTGGGCGAGCAGGTGCAGCTCCGGAGGCCGGGCCCTGCCGCGGGGGCAGAGGACAGCGGTGAGCTCGTCCGGCGACAGGTGGTTGGCCTGTGCCAAGCGCTGTATGTAGGAGGCGATCCCTTCACCGAGGACGGGCCTGACCTGCATGGGCAGGGGAGCCAGCTTCGGGCCGGTGTTCGTGGTGGGCATCGTGCGGTGGCGGTCCTTTCCCGCTCGGCGGTTAGCGGGAGTCGGAACTGTGGTCGAGCGGGATCGCCTGCAGGCTCTGCTCGGTGATCTCTTCGCTGCCGGTGAGGATCGCGTCCAGGGCGGCGCCGCGGATCAGGTGCGAGAGCGAACCGATCATGCCACCGGTGCGGTCGTGGAGGTAGCGGTCCAGGCCGGTGAGGCTGCCGGGCTTGTGCGCGTGGAGCCGCAGAGAGTTCTCCAGGGTGGCGACCAGTCCCTGCCATTCGCTGTTGTAGGGCAGCGGGGCGGTGGGGATCAGGGTGAAGCGTCCGGCGATCTGCTGTCCGCGGGTGCCGTCGAACAGGTTGCGTTCGACGTTGATCCCGGCATAGACGAACGTCGCGGGGATGCGCTCGGAGAAGTACTTCAGCGTGTCGGCGACCTCGGCTCCGGATCTGGTCGCCAGTGAGATGTTGTGCAGTTCGTCGACGAGGACCAGGCCGACCCGGGCGTCGGTCAACACGCCGCAGACCGACTCCAGGATGTCGGTGATGTTCGAACGCGAGCGGGTGGGCAGGCCGAGGAAGCGGGCGAACTCCACCGTCACCATGCGCGGTGTGGCGGCCGGCGGGACAGTTATGTAGACGACCGGGATGCGGTCGCTCACGCCGGGATGACGGGCCCGGTCCAGGAGTTCGTGTGCGCGGCCGAGCTGGGTGATCGCGGTGGTCTTGCCGGTGCCGGCCGGGCCGGAGACGATCAGGCCGCGGCGGGCGCTGACCGCGTGCCGGTTCAGCAGCACCAGGCGGCGCCCGCAGGTGACCGTGTGCTGGACGGTCGAGGTCGCCACCACCAGCAGCCGGGTGTGGTGGTCGATCCGGTCCTCGTCGTAGCGGGTCCGTTCGGCCGGTGTGAGCTTCGCGTGGTCGGTGTCGCTCAGCAGCTCGGGTATGACGGGCTGGTCAGCGACGAAGGCCCGCCAGCCGGCGAGGGTCGTCAGGTGCTGGTCCGGCTCCTGCGGCTCGTCGGCCGACGGGTCGAGCAGGTTTTGCGGGTGTGTCATCGAGTCTTCCAGGGGTCGGCGAGCGGGTCGAACAGGCCCAGCGGGATCACCTTGGCGAGCGGTTCTTCCTCTTCCGCCCGCTGTGGCTCAGGTTCCGGTGCGGGATGTGGGGCCGGTGGCGGGGTCGGGACCGGCGGGGTCGCCTTGGTGCGGGCGGCCACCCGCTTGTCCCGGCGAGTGCGCTTCTTCGGCTTCGCCGCGGTGTCCTGGGGGCCGGCGTGGGCGCGGGTCAGCAGGGCGGCGGCCGCCTGAGCGATCTCCGCCTCGGTGCCCTCGGGCAGGCCCCGGGCGGCGTGGTCCCAGGCCAGTTCCCCGAACGGGACCGGCGTGTGACGCAGGTGCTTCCAGGTCGCTTCGATCCACTCGCCTTGGCCGTGGTGGTTGCGTACCCAGATCCGGGAGATGTCGTAGGGGTCGTAGTGGACCTCCCACAAGCCCTTCTTCTCCGTGACGCCGGAGTGCTGGCGGCGGATCAGGTCCGGGCCGTCGTAGGTGCGGCGCTTGATCCTGATGCCGTAGTCGTTCACCGCCCGCCAGGTCGACGGCAGCAGCTCGATGTAGTCCTCTGCGCTGAGCGCGACCGGGACGGAACCGCAGGCTTCCACCAGGGCGGCGTACTTCTCGTTCGGCGTGAACGACCGCCCCGGGTGCAACGGGTCGCGCAGACCGTCGTGTTCGCGGTTCTGCCACTTCGCGACCAGCCATTCGTCGAGAAGCTCCTGCAGCTCGGGCAGGGACCACAGGGGCTGCTTTTCCAGATGGCGGCCGCGGTGGTCGGTGCTGCGGCCGGTGTAACCGGCGACGAACTGGGCGAACAGCGTGCCGACGGAGTCCAGCATCTTCTCCACGTGCCCCTTCTGGAACGGGGCCGCCTTGTGGGTGGGCTGGAAGTCGATCTCCAGGAAGCGGCAGGAAGCCCGGAAGTTGCGGGAGATGAACGCCTTGCCGTGATCACAGACGATCATCTCCGGCACGATCACCGGCTTCGCCGCCGCGTGCTCCAGGCGCTCGTCGATGTCCAGCAGCCGGCGGTAGGGCAGCACCGACCTCGACATCCGCAAGGCGTCCACCCAGCCCCGGCGCATCAGCTCAGGGGTGACGGTGCGGGCCAGCAGCACGCTGGCGTCGACGGACTTGGTGGTGGGCCGCAGCACCGCCGCGGTCACCGTCCTGGTCGCGACGTCGACCATGCCGGTGAGCTCGACCTTGCCCACCACCCCGTCGTCCAGGCGGACGAGAACGTCCAGCGGGGTGGAGTCGATCTGCACCACCTCGCCCGGCGCGAACACCGTCCACTGCCCGAACGGCGCCGTCGCCCCGTGTGCTCTCGAGCGGCGGTTGCGGGCCGTTGCCGAGACGGGGTTGCCCTGCGACAGCTTGGCCAGGAGCCGATAGAGGGTCGCCTGCGACGGCAACTCGACCGGCTCGCCCGCTTCCTTCAGGATCTCGCCGGTCCGCCAGATGATGTAGGTGCCGGTGCGGGTGGAGTCGTCCTCGCCCTCCTTGATCGCCTGCCGCATGGCCTCGACCACCGCGTCATCGACCGTGCCGAACCGCGGCCTCTTGCGAACCGGCCGGCGGTCAGCCAGCCCCAGCAGGCCCTCGGCCTGGTAGCGGCGGCGGAAGTTGCCGACAGTGCTGACGCTGACCCGGTAGCCCGCCGCCGTCAACTCGGCCGCCTTGGCCCGCTCCCGCGCGGTCAGCGAGTGGCGAGCCGGGTCGTACTCGGGCCGGGGCCGGGCGTCCTCACCCGCGGTGGGGTCGATGCCGTGGAGGACTTCCAGGATGTGGCCCTCCCACCACAGAGCCTTCTCCCGCGCTCGCTGCGGAAGCGCTTCCAGCAGCGACACCGGCGGCAGCGGCATCCTCTCCGGGCTGCTGATCACCTTGAAGCTGTCATCGGCCAGCAGCATCGCAAGCGGGACCTCACGCGGCGAGCCACCCTCGTCGGACAGGATCACCGCCTGGGCGGACACCGCGAGCACTGCCCGACTCTGCCCGGTGAACCGCACCCGGTCGCCCACCCCGATCGAGGCCGGCCTCGACAGCCTGCGCATCTGGCTCTCCTCCCTGCGTGTGCCCGGCCGTGGCCGCAGCAGCGGGCCGTGCCCCCGGCCCCCATGCCCCAGCCCGCCGGCCATCCCGTTCGGCGCACGCACCACAGTGCCACTGCTGAGCAAGGCCCCGCCGAGGTCAGCACGAAGCACTCCGGTCCAAAGCAGGTGGAACAGCACGGGCAGGACCCGCAGGACGTCGCCGGCCTCCTCAGCTCCCACCCGCAGCCGGCGCGGCTGCCGGAAGATACCCATCAAGTCTTCGGCGACGTCCGCCTCACGGCCGCACCGCCGGTGCCGGTAGCGGGCCAGCCACCGCAGATTCGCCATGAGTACCGGATCCGGAACCCCGGCGTGCACGAACTCCCAGCCCACCGCCGAACAGGCCCGCTCGGTCGCGGCGAAGGCCTCTGCCGTCCGTTCGTCGACCTGGTCCTCGGCGCGGACGTCGACGACTTGGGCGCGACCGTCGGCCAACCGTACGAAGTAGTCAGGCGCGTGCCGACGCTTCGCACCGCCGTCGCGCCATTGCAACCAGAACGGCTGGGAGGCGATCCCCACCACGTCCGGGTCGAAGTCCAAAAGGATCAGCCGGTCCCGTTCCAGCCACGACTCGTAGCCCACATGATCGCCGGTGGTCACCGCGTAGTACCAGCCGGGGAAACTGCGGTCGCCCTTGTTCCACCGGAACCCGCGTACCGGCGGCACCGCCTCGAACCTGACGTTCCATCCGGCACCCAACGCGGTGCGGCGGCGCTGTCCGCCGTCCAAGAAGTCCAGGTCAAAGGCGCTGAGCACGGGGTCGCCGTACGCGCGTACCGGTTCCCCCACCGTCTCCCCAGACAGTCAGCCCTAAACGATCACTCAACCTTCGGTGAGAAAACCTATCGGTCACCAACCTTCGATGACAACGCTCAACCTTCGCTGCGAGAGATCACCCCCACTCCGGACGCACGCATGTCAGACCTCAAGCCGTACGGGTTTTGTACGGCAACCGTACGCGTCACGTACGGTTCTGGGGTAGAATGTGGGTCAGGAGGTGTTTCATGTCCGAGTTGTTCGACGCGGTCGACGCGCTGGTCGCGTCCCGTGCTCCGCTGCCGCCGGCGGCGGAGCGCAAGCGGCTGCGCCAGGCGCACGGCCTGACGCTGGACCAGGTGGCCGCCGCGCTGAAGGTGCGCCGGGCGACGGTGTCCGGCTGGGAGTCCGCCAGGAAACCGACCGAGCCTCGCGGCCCGGAACGTGAGGCGTACGCGCGGCTGTTGAACAAGCTCGCAGAGATCTACCCCGCCCCGGCCGCCGACACCGCTGCCCTTGATGAGGGCACGACGGTGCCGGTGCCCGAGACGTTCACCGGCCAGTCGGCCGCCGTCGCGCCCTCGCCGACGGCGTCGGAGACGTCTACCAGCCCGATCGCGCCCGAGGCGGCGACGGCCACGCCAGTGGAGGCTCCCTTCACCCCGGCCGTGCCGGAGCGCCCTGCCGCCCGCCGCCCGGTGACGTCGTCACGGCGCCCGGCAGCAAAGAAGGCCGTGAAGCCCGCCGCCGACCCGCGGTTCCCGCACGGTCCGCTCGCCGTGCTGGACGGCGACGGCTCCGCGTACGGCGTCGACGGCATCGTGCTCGACTGCCCGGCCACCACGGTGCCGGAGCTGGTGGAGTGGACGCTGCGCGAGTCGGGCCTCGGTGCGCCGAAGCTCAACCGCTACGGCAAGGAAAGCGACCCGCTGATCGTGCTCACCGCCGCGGCCGCCGTGAAGCTCGGGCTGCCGGAGCGCCTGGAGGGTCACGAGCAGCGCCGCTCCCTGCGCCTCCCGGAGGACCACCCGGTCGTCAAGCAGGTAGTGAAGGCGAAGTGGCAGCTCACGCAGCGCGGGTTCGGACCGTGGGCGCGGATCTACCGCAAGGCCCAGGGCCGCGACCGGCAGTGCGTGCAGCTCGCGATCCTGTCCTGGGACGCCCTCGATGAGCGGTCCTGGCCCGGCGTCGCGGAGATGGAACCGGCCGACATCGCCCGCGTCCTCGGTGTCTACGCCCAGCGGGTCATCACCCCACGAGGCTCCACCGCCGTCTCCGGCCTGGAGCTGATGACGGCGCTGCGCCCGCCCACCCGGCCGGTGCAGGATCCGGAGACCGGGAACTGGGTGTCCGGCCCCAACCCCGGCTCGCTGGGGACGGAGCCGATGGACCCGGCGCCGCCGGAGGCCACCCCCGAGCACCCCGTCGTCGTGAACTCGGGCTGGACCGGCGGCTTCCTCAATGAGGAGGCGTACCAGTGGGTGCGGCCGGTCGACTTGCTCAGCGATGAGGAGTGCCTACTGCCCTTCGCGGTCGGCCTGGACCTGAACACGGCGTTCCTCGCTGCCGCGGCTCGCCTGGTCGTCGGCCTCAGCGCCCCCGACCACTTCCACGCCCCGAAGTTCAACCCGAAGATCCCCGGGAGCTGGCTGGTCGACCTCTCCCACATCGAGCTGGACCCGCGCCTGCCCAGCCCGTTCACCCCGGACGGCAGCCGTCCGACGAGCCCGGCCTGGTACCAGACGCATACCGTCGCCTACGCCCAGGAACTCGGCTACGACGTCCAGCCGATCGAGGCGTACCTGCGCCGGGAGACCGGCGCGTACCTGGACCCGTGGCACGACCGGCTCAAGAACGCCTACGTCGACACCCTCGCCGACCTCGGCGTCACCCGGGACCTGTCCGATGCGGAGTTCCTCGCCGCGATGGAGCGCCACAAGCAGGTCGACCCGGCCCTGGCCGCCGTACTCTCCGCGATCAAGGCGACCGTGAAGGGCGGCGTGGGGAAGCTCCGCGAGCGCCCGCAGGGCCGCCACTACAAGGAAGGGGAGCGGTGGCCGGCCCTGGAGCGCCCGACCTGGCGCCCCGACATCCGGGCCGCCGTCATCAGCAAGGCCCGGGTCAACATGCACCGCAAGCTCAATAACATGGCGAAGATGACGGGCCTGTACCCGCTGGCCGTGCTCTCCGACTGCGTCGTCTACCCCTCGCCCGGCCCAAGCCCGCTCGACTTCCTGCCGTACGCTGCCTCTGGCAAGCCCCAGCCGGGAGGCTTCCGCCTCGGGCCGACGCCGGGCCTGGCGAAGGTGGAGGGAGTGCAGGAACTTTCGTGGGCAGTCGACTTGATGGAGCAGGGCTACAACCCCGCCCGGCACATCAAGGGCGACGGCCACGATGCCGTGTTCGATGAGGGCGAGTAGCCCGGTGGCCACCGACACCGGCACGCCGTCGCTGGAGGCCGGCGCGGAGCTGGAGCGGACGCTGGACCGCCTGGAAGCGCGCATGAGGTCCCTGCAGTTCTCCCTGCGCGCCCACCGCGGATCGCCTCGGTTCGAACTCGGGCGGCACGACCTCCACGAGACCCGCGAGACCTGGTTCCGCCTGGTCGAGCCGGACCCCACCCCCGAAGGGAGCTGAGCAGCACCGTGGAGATCCATGCCGCGCTGGAACGCGCCGACCGGGAGGCGTTCACCAAGGATCCGCCCAAGACACTCAAGGGCCAGATCGGCTACCTCATCCGGCAGTTGGGCAGCGCGAAGGCCGTCGCCCAGGAGATCGGCGTCACCGCCGACTCCGTCAACCGCTACCGACGCGGCGCCCGCAAGCACCCCCGCGCCGACGTCGCCGCGAAGATCGACGACGCAGTGCGGACCCGCTGGCAGCCGCAGATCCGCAAGCGCCGGCAGCGCCAGGCCGCCACCACGGGCGGGATCACGGTCGAGACCCGCGCCCAGTTCGGCTACACCGCGCCCATCGGCACGACCGACGACGGAAGGTTCCGGCGCCTGACCGTGCACCTCCCCCCGGTGTACGCGCAGCGCCTGTTCGACGCCCGCGACGCCGGGGCCAGCGACCAGCAGATGCGCGAAATCGTGGCCGAGGGATTGCAGGAAATCTATTTCAAGGACGGCGGAGTGCGTGCCCAGGGCCTCGAAGTGAGCCTCAACAACATCGACTATTTCGACGTTTCCTTCTAGGAACTCACGAAGAACACAGGAGGGGAAAATACCGTGCGGCGCCGCGCCCCTCACCCAACGCCGCCGACCGCATCCGCTCCTGGTGGCTCTGACCACTTGGCCCCGCGCGGTCTGCCCCGGACGGCCTTCCTCGTGGTGTCCGTGCATGCGGCAGGAAGTTTGCGTGAAGGGGTTGTGTGTTTCAGTCATCGTGGCGCATTGTGATCACCCCATCACTCCTGCCACCTCGCAGGAGGATGCGCTCTGTCGCACCGGCTGCCGCTCGGATCCCCGCCGTCGGCCGGCGCGACACGAACGGCGAGTTGAGGAGGCACGGCCGATGACGACCGAAGACATACGACTACTCATTCTCCCCGGCGCGTTCCTGCTGATCCTCGGCATGCTGCTCGGCTCCACGCTCGCGTTCCGCTTCACACGCCGGGAGATGTGGGAACTGAGAGAGCAGCTCACAGCGCAGCGCCGCCGCCACTGAATGCCGGTACGCCATACGGCACTGGCCTCGCCGCGATGCCCGGGTCGGCGGCAGCTCTCTACCCTCCAGCCGGGTGAGTCGCTGCACCCTTGGCTCAGGGCCGTGGGCTGCTGGGGCACGTCGGTCATCTGCGCGCCTCTTTCGTATGGGACGTAGCCGTGCGGAACCTCAGGGCGATGGTTGCCGCTGCGCCAGTGCCCGGGTATCAACCGGGTTCGGCGGTCATGGAGTTGAAGGTCTCCCGCATGAGCAGGTCGGTGGCGCTGGGCTGTTCGACCAGGCTGTCGAAGAGGTCGGCAAGCAGCCAGAGCACGAAGTTGTGTGCCAGGGCTTCCTTCGGTGGGATCGTTCCGAACTGGTCGCGCCAGGCCACGGTGTTCATGCCCATGGCCGCGGCCATGAGGACGCCGGTGACCATGGGCACCTGGGCGGGGTCGGCCAGTTCGAAGCTGGGCAGCTTGCGGATCACGGCCGGGATCAGATCACTGAGCGGATCGAGGCGGTCCGCCCCTCCGCCATCCTGCTGGCCGATGATGTGCGCGGTCAGTACGCCCACCAGGAAGACCGTGCCCCGGGACACTTCGTCCCGGCCGTAGGTGACCATCGCGGCCTGGACACGCTGCTGTGCCTGCCGACGTTCCTCCTCTGACGTGCGCTTTTCTAAGATCCGGTACGAGTCCCATGCCGCGCGGACTGCCTCGTCCACGACTACGCCGTTACTGGTCATGCGCTGACCGTAGTGAGTCGGCGGAGTGCGGCGGCGGTCCTCGCACGGACCGCCCGCTCGAATCCGGCGCGGCCCGCTGTGTTTCGGCCAGACCGCTGGTCGGGGGGCTCTCGGGTCTCGCGCGTCAATTTCGGGTAGTACCGTGCTGGTCACTGTATGTGCTGCCAGGGTGGGGGGAGTGGCGTGCGGTTTCCACCGTTCGATGACTGCGGGACGCTGAAGACGATCGAGTTGGAGGCGCTGCGGTCGTTGCACGGAGCGTTTCTTACGGCGCGGTACGAGTGGCAGTCGGCGGTCGCGATCTGGGACCGCCTCGCCACCGCTCGCGACGTGGCCGATCTGCGTGCAACGGAGCGGTCGCCGTTCCGGTACTACGAGGAAGCCGTCCACGAGATCGCAAGCGGCGCCTCCGACTACGAGCGGCACACGGCGCTGGCCGCCTGGCGGTACGCGGCCTCGGCTGCCGTCCTGGGCGTCACCGTGCTGGAGCGCGTGGCCCAAGCGAAACCGCCGCTGACGGCCTCCACTGTGGAAGAGCTGTGCCAGGAGCCGACCCTTGGCCGGTTGCGTGAGGCGTTGTCGGTGCCGGCAGCCGACTTCCTGCCCGACCGCGAGCGCAGTTTCCGTGACGAGCGGAAGGAAATGACGGAGCGGTGGGCCCATCTGCGCGACGGCGTGGACACCGCGATCGAGCTCGTTGTCGAGATCGCCGAAGATGAGGGAGCGGCCCACCCCAAGACGAAGGAAGAGGCGGCGGGCTGCTTGATGACCGAGCACAGCCCGCCCCACACGGATCCGGTGTACCTGGGAATCCTGGAACCGCTGTTCGTGGTGGCGGAGGAGGTTCCGTACGGGATCAGCCGGGTCATCAAGGGCTGTTGACGCCGATGGCTGATCATCCTCTCGCGCTGGCCGCGAGCCGACCGCCGGTGCCGGCGAACGCATGGTCCGCCGCGGTGACGTCGCGGCCGGTGAGATGGGCGGCCGCGTCCAGCGAGGCGGACAAGGGCCGACGGGTGGCAGTGCTGAACTGGTAGGGCGTGTCCGTGGTGATGTACTTGTCAGCCGAGGCGGCAGCGCGCCCGGGGTTCTTTCGGTAGGGGCTGGTTGCTGGCGTCTCCCGACGCCACTGCTCTACCGCATGACCCCACCGTGCTTCAGCATCGGGCGCGTTCATGCGGAGGGCCTCTGCGATCGTCTCCCAGCTGGCCCCACGGACCCGCTCGGCGATCACGGCTTGCCTCAACACCGAATCGAGCGGGTGGAGGGTTTTCGCCCGACGTGCATAGTCGCCGGCCTGCGCCAGGTCCTCGCCTACCGTCTGCGCGTACTGGCCGAGGGCGGTCGCGGCGGATTCGATCGCAGACACCAGCTCGATCCTGGCGATGTCGGATTCGGTGAAGCTGTCGGCCGGCAACTCACGCGGGTCCACTTGGACGGTAACCATCTCGCTACTCATGGTGAGGATCGTATGGGCGTGCTTGAGCACTCGCAGCCGCCTGTCACCCGTGAGGCTCACAGGCCATATCGCCTTGGACCTCTAGTCCGCCGACCCGTCTGCCTGGAGGGCTACCGCGTCGGCGGACTGCCTCTCGCGACGCTTGGCGCGGGTGCCGTTTCCGGTCCTGTCCTGAGCCTCCCAGTCGGGTTCCGGCCCTGGATCCTTCGCCGGCACCTTCGTCACCTGCAGACCAGCCGCCTTTCCGCGGGTGTGCTGACTGGTGTCGCAGGTCAACAGCCGCACAGGGCGCCCTGCGAGGGACTGGATCGCCACCGCCCGGTCAATGATCTCGTCATCGGCGAGGGGCAGCCGCACGTGCCCGGGCGGGTCCAGGACGATCTCCAGGCTGATCTGGCCGCGGACTTCGTCCTGGGTGAGGCGAGGCCGGCGCAGAATCCCGGACAGGGACCCGTTCAGCGTGCCGTCCAGAAGTCCCAGTGTGTGGCCCGCTCGCCATCGCGGCCGGTGCTTGCCCGCCTCCTTCAGGCCGTCCAGCTCGTCGACCACGGCGATCGGGAACAGCAACCGGATGTGCTCGCCGGACGGCAGACCCAGCACCTGGTGCAGGTCGACGTCTTCCAGCTTGTCGGGGTTCTGGATGTAGAAGCTGGAGTCGGCGACCACGAACCACTCCGGTCCGTCCCAGCGGGTCATCAGCGACCGCAGCAGGTCTATCGCCGCTTCGAGGGTCTCGACGCGCTCCGCCAGTTCCTGGTCCACCAGCAGGTTCACAAGACGCTGCTGCTCCGTGCCCGCGAGGTGCCCGACGCCGTCCAGGAGCGTGTCGTGACGCTTCGTCAGGACCAGGGCGGTGAGGTCTTCGGCGCTGACCTGGTTCCGCAGCTGCTGGGCTGAGCGCAGGGCCCACTCCAGATAGCTGAGCAGCCGGTGGTAGGCGCTGGAATGACCGGCGCCGCGTTCGTTGGATGCTGCTGTGTGTACGGTCCGCAGCGCATCGAGGAGGTTCTGCCGGTCCGTTCCCGGGCGGGGCGTGATGAGCATGCGTGGATCCTGCCAGGGGCGGGCCACACAGGACCGCTGGTTTGCAGCAGCGGGTGGCTGGCGCCCGCTCCGCCCGCCCCTCGTTGCGGTGTCACGGGCCTGTCACGCTGTGAGGCGGAGCTCGCGCGCTGTCCTTCCGTACGCCTGGTCCGGCCCACCGGCGCGGAGGAGGATGGAGGCATGGGCGATCACGACCAGGACGACGTCGCCGAACCGGCGCAGCCGCCGCTGACGACCACGCAGGCCCGGGAGGTGACGACCAGGCTGCGCGAGGCGATGGACGACGTCCGGCGCTCCATGGCGGTGCTCGCCGCCCGGGTCCGCGACGCGCACGCCGCCCGTGTCTGGCTTCCGCTCGGCTACGGCACGTGGGAGGCGTACTGCGACGCGGAGTTCGGCATCAGCCGCGCGCAGGCGTACCGGCTTCTGGACGTCGCCCGCACCCTGGCCGCGATCCACCGCGCCGTCGACGCCGGCACCGAGACGTCTCGCACGCGAGACACCGGCCCAGCCTCCGCAGCCGTGCTCGACTACGGCCTGTCCCAGCGCGCCCTGATCGCCGTCTCCAGCCGTACGGACGACGTCACGGAGCTGATCACCCGCCGCCTCGCCACGCTCGCCCACAGCGGCCTGCAAGCCCTCGACGCGGCTACGGTGCGCGCGGTGGTCCGCCAGGCCGTACGCGACGTCCGCACCGCCCCACCTCCACCAACCGCCGGTCCGACGGAGGATCCCGCGCTCGCCGAACTCCGCCGCGTCGTCGACGAACTCGCCGCCAGCACCTACGCGATCGGGGAGCTGATGCTCGAAGTCGCGCCGGCCTACCTGTCCGACGGCGACGCGGCCGACGTCCTGGCGCTGCTGTGCGCGGAGATCGGCTTGCCCCTCGAGCATGGCTTCGCCGCCCGCCGCTACGCGATGTCCGGCGACCGCCGCGCCCTGCACGGCACCGTGCTGTAACCGCTGCTGCCCCACCGCTGCTGTGAGGCACATACCCCGTTTCCCCTGGTGGACAGGGTGCGCTGTGAGGCTGTCAGGTGTGAGGCGAGGGCCTGCGCCGGGGACCTGGTGCTCCTGGTGGTGGTCGTCGGATGGCAGCAGCGTGGCGTCGTGGATGCAGCGCAGCATTTGCATGGGCCCGCGTAGCACAAGGCTGCTGCACGGGTCGGAGGCCGGCCCCGGGCGGTACAGCGGGCGACCGCCGGTTTGTTCTGCTGCTCCAAACGATCCGGTGTAGCTGGTGCTACCGGCGTGCTGCTCCGTCCCGGCCGGGAACGACGACGGCGCCCTCCCGGACGGGGGGCGCCGTGGTGGTGCAGCGGTTCAGCCGGC
Source organism: Streptomyces roseochromogenus subsp. oscitans DS 12.976 (assembly GCF_000497445.1). Classification (NCBI taxonomy): domain Bacteria; kingdom Bacillati; phylum Actinomycetota; class Actinomycetes; order Kitasatosporales; family Streptomycetaceae; genus Streptomyces; species Streptomyces roseochromogenus. Next base: position 9,661,407 of record NZ_CM002285.1, read on the forward strand.
TAGCCGGAGGGTGGGCCGGGCCTCAGGGGCCGGGGCGTCCTCGCCGCCGTCAGGGTCGGGGTCGAAGTCTGTGCCGGTGCGGGCGTCTCGGGCCCGCGGGGGCCGGATGTCGCCGGTGGGGAAGTTCAGCGGCCACACGAACGTGTCGGGGTCCTTGAGGTGGTTGACCATGTGGGACAGCGACTCGTAGCCGGCCAGGAGCGGGTGGATGAGCACCGTGCCCTTGCGCTGCCGCTCGCTCAGGATGCCCTTATCCCGCAGCTGGCCGATCGCGCGGGAGACGACGGACTGGGTCAGCCCGAGGCGTTCGGCGATGTCCTGCTGCCGGATTTTGACCAGGCCCCCGGGCTCCTGGCGGGCCGTGAGGACATCGAACACGTCGCGCGCCGTCGGCGACAGGCACGCGTTCGGCAGGACCTCGAAGATCTCCGGGTTGTGGAAACCAGGGACGGAGACGGCGTCGTCGCTCATCGCGTGGCCTCGTTCCTCACAGTCGGGATGGTGATCGGGTGCGCGAGCAGCGTCTTCTCGAGTGACTTCACCAGCCGTCGCTGCTTCGTGCTGTTCCACCGGTAAGCGTAGAGCGGGTTAAGGCGGTACAGCCCGCGCTGCTCCTTCCACGCGAAGTTGTGGCGGCTCAGCTGCCCGATCGCCCGGGAGACCTTCGACTGTGAGCAGCCGAACTTCGTCGCCAGCGAGCTCTGGGTCATCTTCACCAGGGCCTGGGCGTCGTGGTTGGTCGTCATGTGGTCCAGCACGTCGCGCGACATCGCCGACAGTTTGAACTTCCAGAGGTTCTCCTGGATCACCCAGGACAAGCTCAGGTGCTGCGGACCGTAGAAGACGTACGGCTTGACCTCGGGGTTCGTCGAGAAGGTGCCGCCCTTCTTGGCGAGCTTCTCGAACCGCCGCATCAGGTCCTGGGCGGACTCCATGCCGTTGACGACATCGGCCGGAGGTGGAGCAGCGACCAGCCGCGACGCCTTCGCCGGCGCCTCCGCGCTCCGCCTCAAGGGCTGGGCCACGGGCCTCTCCTTCATGATCGTTGAGGCGCATAACATAGCAGATCTGCGATGTTATGCAGGGGATCCATGCACGGGGCGGGCGTGTCTCTGGACAGGAACGATCTATTCACCTACGTGCATGGATCTCACCGTCCGCGACCACGATCTATGCACTCTGAGTGCATGCATCGCCCGCGTTTTCGCAGGTCACAGCGTCGCCGCTATCTGATCTTTAGAGGCGCGCCCCCTGAGGCCCGCCCCGCACCCTCCAAACCGCTCCAGCAGCGGCGAAGCAGGCGGCCGGACCGGTGAGGTCGCCGATCCATCCCCCAGCGGCCCGGCAGCTGCTGCGCGTCGGCCCCGTCCGGGGGCTGAGGCGGCTTCGCGTGCGGCTCCGTGGAGCGAGTGCGGACCGTAGGCGGCACCAGCGGCTCTGAGTCTCGGGTGGTACCGGCCGTGACGATCAAAAGCAAAGGAGCGTGGCCGGTGCCGGCGGGTGGTTCCGCCGCCCGGCCTAGCGGCCGTTCGGCTCCTGTACCTCCGCACGCCGAATTCCAGCATTCCCATATCGAAGCTTCCGTTCTACGGCTGAGCGATTTACGGCCGCGCAATTCTGAATTTAACCGGTAGTTATTGGCGCGGGCGGAGGGGGGCGGCAAGGACCCAAATGCTACACAGGCAGGCACAGTGATGCATCACCCTTGTTATAGGTTCGCGCGCTCGGGTGATGCATCGACGGATTCCGTCCCACGGTAGCGGGTTAGGTGTGTATGCTGGCAGGGTATTCATGACGTGAGCGGTCGGTTTCGGGAGTTGAGGAGGGGTCAGGG
>NZ_CM002286.1:0-22263 GCF_000497445.1 Streptomyces roseochromogenus subsp. oscitans DS 12.976
CCAGAACCCCTCCCCGCACACTCGAACCGCCCCGACACGTTCACCAATACCCCGCCAGCATACAGCACAGCCGGACCGATGGGGGTGAGATTGAGTCATGTATCACCCTGAGGGCGGAAGATGCCGCAAGGATGCTGCATCACAGATGATGCACTGTGTAGAGTCTCCAGTCAGATACCACACCCCCGGGCAGCATCCATCGCGCCAGGGATTCCCTTTCTGATTGCGTGCCACATTCCGGAAGAAGGAGCTTTCTCCGTGGTCATGAAAAGGAGCGATCTGCGCGCTCACCAGATTGAGACCGTTGACGCTATCAAGCGCGGTCTCGACATCCCTGCTGGAGGTGTTCCGGTCAACGGCCTGCGTGGGCAGGTGATTTCCGCGTGCGGCACCGGGAAGACCATCACGGCGTCGTTTGCTGCTCGCGAGATGCTGCCGAAGGGGCGCGTTCTCGTGCTGGTGCCGACGCTGGATCTCCTGGCTCAGACGGTCAGGGAGTGGCACCGGGTCGGGCACAAGGGGCCGGCGGTAGCGGTGTGCAGTCTCCAGGACGATCCGGAGTTGTGGAGCCTGAAGGTGCGGTCCACGACGAACCCGGTGCAGCTGGCGTTGTGGCACGGGACAGGGCCGGTGACCATCTATGCGACGTACGCCAGCCTCGGTGTGCTGGAGGAGGCGTTCGCGGGCGTGTACGGCCAGCGGTTGGCGCCGCTGGACCTGGCGGTGGTTGATGAGGCGCACCGGACGTCGGGGTCGATGGGTAAGGCGTGGGCGGCCATTCACGACCAGGCGGTGATTCCGGCGGCGCGGCGGTTGTATCTGACGGCGACGCCGCGGATCTGGCAGGAGCGTCCTCCGGCCTGGGAGGTGGCGGAGGGTGTGCGGGATGCGCTGCCGGAGGAGATGGCGGCGAGCATGGACGACGAAGCCGTGTTCGGACCCGTGCTCTACAAGCTGTCGCTGGCGTCGGCGGTTACCCGTGGTCTGCTGGCGCGGTACCAGATCATCGTGCTGGAGCTTCAAGACCCGGTCGTGACACCGGAGCGGCTGATGGGCGAGGAGCGGCACAGCGAGCAGGTGCGCGGTGAGCGGCTCGGGGCCTTGCAGGCGGCGCTGCTGCACGCGATGGCGCAGCACGGTCTGCAGACGTGCATCACCTTCCATCACCGGACGATAGAGGCGCAGGCGTACGCGGAGGGCCTTGGGGCAGTGGCGGCGAAGCTGCACGCGGACCAGCCCGAGCGGTACCCGAGGCGGGTCTGGGCGGACTGGCTGTGCGGTGAGCATGTCCCCGAGCGCCGGCGGGAGGTGTTGGGCTCCTTCGGGTCCACGGCGCAGCGGGCTGTGCTGTCGAACTGCAAGGTGCTGGGCGAGGGGGTGGACATCAGGGCCGTGGACTCGGTGGCGCTGCTGGACCCGAAGGGTGCGCCGCACGACATCGTCCAGGCCATCGGGCGCGCTTTGCGGCAGAAGCCCGGGGAGGGGAAGCTGGCCTCGTTGATTGTGCCGGTGTTCCTCCAGCCGGGAGAACAGCCGGAGGACATGTTCACCTCGGGGTCGTACCGGCCGTTGGTGAAGGTGCTTGAGGGATTGCGGGCTCACGATGAAGAGGCCGTGGAATTGCTCGCTATTCCACAGGAGCCGCAGAAGGCTGTGGCGCAGCCGTCGGTGAACATCGGTGCGACGCCCGAGGAGGGTGAGGAAGAAACCCGTCTGCTGCTGCGTTTTGCGGCTCCCAGGGACCCGGTGATGGTCGCGGACTGGGTGTCCTTCAACGTGATCGACACGGAGAAGCAGGACTGGGCACGCGGCTGGGCCGCACTCAAGCGGTTCACCGAACGCGAGGCGCACGCCCGGGTGCCGTACGGGCACAAGGAGGGCGCCTACCCGCTGGGACGGTGGGTGGCAGAACAGCGGCGGGCGTACGGGGCCGGGCAGATGAACGGCCTGCGCGCCCGCAGGCTGGAGAAACTGGGCATGGTCTGGAGCATGGCCGATGAGCGGTTCCAGGAGAACCTGGAGGCCGCGAAGGCGTACTACGAGGAGCACTGGACGCTGTGCGCGCCGAGGACGGCGACGGCGCTGGACCGGCCGGTGGGGCAATGGCTGTCCAACCTGCGCCGGCCCGGCGCGCTGGACGACCACCCGGAGTGGAAGACGGCGCTGGAGGCCGTGGACGAGCACTGGAACCCGGAGTGGCCGGCGGACTGGCAGCGGCACTACGCCGCGCTGGCCGAGCTGGTCGGCGAAGAAGAGGGCCAGGCCGACGTGCTGCCCGGCGTGACCGTGCACGGGATGGACGTCGGGAAGTGGCTGGACAGGCAGCGCCAACCCGCCGTCTGGCAGGGTCTGGTGGAGAAGCAGCGCGAACTCCTGACAGAGATTCGTGTCGTGCCGCTCCCGCCGGAGCAGGAAGCGCCCTCAGAGGCACGCAAGGCGCGCTCTGGGGCCTTCGAGCGGGGCGTTGCGGCCCTGGCGCAGTACAAGGCCCGCACCGGCTCTGTGACCGTCCCCAGAGGCCACGTAGAGAAGCTGGAGGACGGCACCGAGGTGAAGCTCGGGGTGTTTCTGTCGAACACCAAGAGTAGGCGCGGGAAGCTCACCGCCGACAAGCTCCAGCAGCTGGCCGACCTCGGGCTGGAGTGGGCAGCGGCGTGACGTCCGAGCGGTGCGCTGTCGTTGACAGCACGCCACCGTACGACGGGCCGTCGCCGCGTAGGCGAAACTGGACCCCGGCCCGGCGGCCGCCCTGCCGATGACGCCGCCGCCGGGCCTTTCTCGGTGTGTGCGGTTCGTCGGCGCGCGGGCCGTCCACCACCCCGGCCGCCGCCGACGAGCTACTCGGTTCGCAGGGCGAATGGCCATCGATCCAGTCCGGGAAGCGCACCCAGGGCGCAGGCCCGATCGCGGTGTGCACCAAAGCGCTCGGTCTCGGCCGGTTCCGGTGCCCGAACATCCGCGGGCGGAAACCGTGGTGCACTGCCGGGATACGGTCACTGCCGTGGGGGTGCCGATGAATGAGACCATGCCGGACAAAGCGTTCGCCGCGCTGCGCGAGAACCTGGGGCACGTTCTGCAGGCCTGCGCGCTGATGTGTGTCCTCGCTCCCGACGGCGTCCAGGGCGACGCCGTCGTCCGGGCCGCCGTGCAGCATGCTCAGGCCGATCCGATCGTCGTATCCGGTATCGCGCCCGGCACTCTGCCCGCCCTCCTCGCCTCGCTACACGACAGGCTCCTCCCCTCAGTGCCCCGCCCCCGGCAAGCGGCACAGATGCAGGACGCGATCGAGGAGGCACTCGTACGACGCTCCTGGCCGGCGGTAGTCGTCCACGACGCCCACCTGCTACGCAACGACGCCCTCTACTACCTCTACCGGCTATGGGACTCGTTCCAGGAGCACGAGCAACGCCTGCCCGTCATCCTCGTGGGGCCCGAACAACTCCACGCCGTCCTAGACCGGCCCGCGCTAGCCAGCCTGAAGAGCTGCGTCTACATCTGGCATCGCCTCACGGACAGCTGAAGCAGTCCAGGAGCGCACCGCGACGCCCTTTCTATGGCCATCGTCCCGACAACCTACGGCGCCCGACCGGGTCCTGGGTGACCAGACAACCAGCAACTCGTTGAACCAGCCGCTGTCACAGGCAACGCGGGCCGGGCCGAACGTCTCCCGGCCCGGCCCGCGCCTACGGCAAACCAGCCGCTAGCCGCACCGGCCCCAGCACACACCTCAGGCGGCCAGTCCGAGCTTGCTCAGTGCGGTGGTCCAGTCGGTGACGATGGCGTTCTGCGCCGCCTTGAGGGTGACCTTGCCGGAGCAGACGGCCGTGTGCAGCTTCGTCTCCACCGGGTCCTTCAAGTTGTTCACCCCCGACCCCGACTTGTGGCCCGGGTCAGCCGGCTCCACCCACAAGTTACGGGCGTCATTGGGATCCCCGCCTAGTTGAAGGCTCAACAAGTGGTCGTACTCGGCGTCCTTGAGGCTGCCCTTGTAGCCATAGGAAGCGGCGTTCAGCCGCTTCTCCTTGCCGGTGATCGCCTCCGGCGGCCGGATCCCCTTGGTGTAGCCGCCCTTGCGGCAGATGGTCGTGGCCAGATTCGCCTGCGTCACCGCTGGCGAGGTAGCACCCGGCGTGCACTTCAGGTCCTGAAGCGGCTCGCCCTTCTCGTACCGGTAAGTGCAACTGCCGGCGGGCGGCTGCTGCTGCACTGTGTACGTCGTCTGCGGCCCCGCACCCACCGGGATCTCCCCCACCGACCCAGCGGCCGTCGCCGTACCGGACGGCCCAGCAGCCGACGCCCCGTTCTTCCCTGCCGCACCTCCACCGGAATGCGACCCGGAAGGCGAACACCCCGCCAGCGCGAGGCAGGACAGCGCCACCAGCGGAACGGCGCGACGCAACACACTCATGACGACCCCTTACAGACGAGCAGCAGCTGAGCAGATGCTCCCCCACGCCCGAACTGCACTACGCCCTGGGGTCCGGGCGCACAGGCGCACGTCTCCTCAATCGGTCGAGACTCGCGAGCGCGACGGGCTCGCTGCATGGCCAGGAGTGTCGGTGCCCCCAGTGGTGACGGAGAGGGGGCGGACGGACCTCAGCAGGGCGATGAGCGCGCAATGGCTATGTGAGGGCGGCCCCGGCCGCATTGCGTCCCGTCACGGGGACCGGGGCCTGTCCCGCGCGCTCCACTCCGGCGCAGGCCAAGCGTGAGCCTAGTTGGCCAGGGGGAGCGAGGGGCCTCGACTCCGGCGTCCGGGGGCGTAGCCCTTCTGTCATGCGACCGTGGAAGACACCCCGATGTCCGAGCTGCTGCTACTTCCTCCATCGTTTACCGGGTACCCGTATTGACAATGTACCGGGTACCCGGTAATTTTGAGTCATCGAACGGCCCACCCACACCCCGAGGAGCCCCCGATGCGCGCCACCACCTTCACCATCCGCAACGTCGTCACCGGCGAACGTGACGAGGCAGGGCAGTTGGCCCTGCGCACCCTCGGGGACGTCACCGTCACCCTCGAAGGCATGACCCGCGCCGAGATCGCCGAGTGGGCGGACATCACCGACGCCCTCAACACTCGCGGTTTCGACGAGGAGATGTTCCGCCTCACCGTCAACGGCTGGAAGATCACCCACCCGGAAGTCGGCGTGGTCGGCCTGCTGTTCCAGGGAGCCGGCACGCGCGTGCACGTCGAGTGGTACGACGCCGCGAACGGCGACTACTTCTCGGCCGGCTGGGTGGCCCAGCTGCGCCACGGCGCGGCGGCCGTCATCAACGCCCGCCAGCATGCCGGTCAGGGGCTCCCGGTCGACGTCGAGCCCGAGCCGATCAAGGCGCCGGAGCCGACGGCCCCGGTATGGCTGGAGGACGGCACGCTCATCCGCTACCACGGCTCCATCGAGCAGCTGCACGGTGGCATTTTCAGGGCCTATGAGTGCTACAGGTTCGAGGAGTGCGAGCACTGGGATTGCGATGGCTACGCGCTCCTTCCGGTCGGCGCCTGGCGCCCGTGCGCCGTGCACGTCGGGCCTCATTCGGTCACCGCCGTGACAGCAGAGGATGTGCTGGAGGTCCCGGACGCCTGACGGCCCACTGCCTCAACTTTTTACCGGGTACCCGTATTGACGAACTAACGGGTACCCGGTAATCTCTGGCCATCGAACGACACCGCTGAACCGGGGAGACACTGATGATCACCGCGAACCGCGCCGCCTACACCGTCATCACCACCGCCCGCCGCTCCACCGAGGGCGTCACGCTGGTCACCCTCATCAACAACGGCGGCCGCTCCCGCCTGCAGTACATCGGCGACAACGGCACCCACACCAAGCACCTGGCCCCCGTCCTGCACCGGCAGATCGCCCGCGCGGTCGAGGATGCCGCCCACACCTACGCCCGCACCCGCTACGGCGCCCGGAAGAACTGGCCGGCCCGCATCGTCGTCACCCACGACGGCACCCTCGACTGTGCGGACGCTGCGCCCGAGTTGGGCGACCACGTCTTCAACGGGCGCGTGTACCACTTCAGCGACGCTGCGGCCACCGCCGCGCACCGCGCCATGGACGCCCGCCGACTGTCCGCCAGCACCCAAGGCCTGCTGCGCCCCGCCTACGACGTCGCCCTCGCCACGTTCGCCGCCCACCTCGGCCTCCCCGCCAACTACCGCAACCTGTACGCCCTGGCCCGCTCCTACACCCGCCGCCACCCCGCCACCGTCGCGGCCTGACCCACCCCGCCCACCACCGATCACCCGAACGCACCGAAGGGAACCCACCCATGGCAGCCACCAAGAAGAACAACGGCGCACCGGCCGAGATCCTGGCGCTGGCCACCAAACTCACCGACGAGGCGCTGTCCATCGCCTGGATGGCCACCGAAGGGGTGGCCCCTTCGGAAGAGATGGCCGTCACGCGCGGCTGGCTCATGGATGAGCTGCACAAGCGGCTCGGCGACGACCTGTTCGACGAATGGCTGATGGCCGTCGATGAGAACGGCGACGGGCTCGACCCGCTGCCCTTCCTCGAGCGCCACTGTGCCCCGACGGCGCGGCCCTGCGAGGGTTGCCTCGCGGACGCCGGCGAGGAGTGCCTGCCCGGATGCCTGGCGCTCGAGCAGTAGTCGCCAGTTTTACCGGGTACCCGTATTGACGAACTAACGGGTACCCGGTAATCTCTTGAGCGTTGGAAGGGACGGCAACCCGCCGGCCCAAACCCCCAGGAAGGGACCCGCGATGACCGCCACCGCCACCATGCCGACCACCGCCGACAGCATCCGTGCCGCGGTCATCGCCCACCAGACCCCGTGGACCGAGACCGAACTCGAGCGCCTCATCCTCGAGCAGAACGTCGACATGGGCACCCCGGCCGTCCGCATCCAGTGCCGCAAGGACACCAAGACCGGCCGCCGCATCACCGCCATCATCGCCTCCGGCATCCGCACCATGACCGGACAGTTCCTGCCCGCCCACGACGCAATCATCCAGACCTTCGCCCGCGTCGACGGCCGCCTGGACGCCGCGACGAACGCGCGCCGTGTCCTCGCCCGCCGCCTGGCCCTCCCCGCCGACCTCCCCGTGTCCTGGGAGAACAAGCCCGGCCGCTCCTGCTGACACCCCCGCCGCGGGCCGCCGGCAACCCCCAGCCGGCGGCCCGCACCCGCCCCCGACCACTCGAACACCCCGGAAGGAACCCGACGATGCGCGGATACCGCAGCGTGATGGACATGAGCCGCGACGAGTGGGCCGCCCAAGCCGAGCAGTACGCCCGCACCCAGAGCCACGCCCAGGACCGCGTCAGCCGCGACCCCGCCGACTGGCTGTCGCCGGCCGAGCTCGCCGAAGCCCGCGCGCTCGCCGCGCAGCTGGTGAAGGAGACGCGGCGCGCCCTGAACGCGGCCGCCCGCGGCCACGACAAGCGCACCTTGCCCCGCTGGGTGCGGAACGGCCGGCTCAACGTGTCCGACGCGGTACGGGAGCTGCGGGAAGCCGAGCAGGACACCGACATGGGCGGGCAGGCGCACGCCTGGTTCCAACTCCGTCGGTACGCCGAGGAGCACGCAGGCGACGCTACGGTGGCCGCCCGCGCCCGGCTCGAGGAGTTGACCGACCGGATGCGCACCGCGCGCGACACGGCCGCACAGGCGGCCCTCGAGGACGCCATCGCGCGGGAGGTCGCCCGCCGCAACTCCGACGAAGGCTGGGAGCAGGAGTTGCGCCGTCGTGAGCGGGTGCGGCGCGGCCCGACCCGTACCGTCATCACCGTGCACGACGACGGCACGACGACCGGGGGCGCGCCGCACCCGTTCCGGATGCCGGAGTACCCGGTACGCCCCGGCCGTTGACCGGTCGCCGCCGCGCCGCGCGCCCCCCTGCCGCCTCGAGCGGACGGGGCGCCGGCGTTTCCGGCCGGAGTTTTTCACGGGTACCCGGTTGACGTGACTAACGGGTACCCGGTAATCTGTGAACTGTTGGACAGGGGAGCGGACCACGCCCCCGCGACCGCCCAGGAGGCACCCGTGCCGATCGTTGAGACCTTCCAGGCCGCTTTCACCCCCGCCGAACAGGAAGTGACCGTAATCCGCAACGTGCGCGCCGGTATCTCCGGTCCCTACGGCGAATACACCGCCGGCACCCTCGAGGCCGCCGAACAGGCCCTGTTCAACGCCGGCTACCTGGTCGCCGGCCCGTGGAAGTCGACGCGTAACGGCGACCAGTGGTGCGACCTCACCCCCATGTCCTGACCGCACCCGCCCGCCGCCCCGACCACTCGAACACCCCGGAAGGAACCCGACATGCCGTCCGCTCTCACCACTACCGCTCCCTACTGGGAGGAATCCGTCGCCCGCGAGCGCGCTGCAGCGGTCGCCCGCACCCTCGAGGAGGCCGGCCACCTGCCCCACATCCCCGGGGAGCGCGCCGGATACCGGCTGTGGACCGACGGCGTTGCCGACGTGCACCTGGAGTACCGCGACCGTGAGGGCTGCCCCCGCATTCTCACGCCGGCCACCGCCCACCGGTACAGCGCCGAGAGCTGCCCGGACTGCGCGCCCGGCCACTACGAGCAGTCGAGGGCGGTCCAGGACTGGGTCAACGCCCTGAATCTCGCGGGCTGGTGGGCATCCCCCTGGGAGCCTGAGTGGCACAACCATTCCGTCGGGGGCACGGTCCACCGCTCGCAGCGTCGCGGCGCGTCCGTGTCGATCCCCATGGAGCCGCGCCGGGCGACGGCCGCGGAGTACGCCGTCGCCACCTATGAGGCCCTGGGGGGTTACTTCGTGTCGCGGTACACGCAGGCTCAGGCTCAACGCATGCTGACGGCTGCGCACCGTCGCGGCCTGCTGGTGTCTGGCCTCGACGGCGGAACACTGACGGTGCCCCGCCTTGGCGGTACGCGTGTCGTCCTCAAGCCGCTCACGGCCGAAACCGCCGCCAGCCTCCCGCGGACGGCACCCACCGTCGACGCGGTCTGCGCCGTGCTGCGCGACGAGGAATGGGGCGACTTCTACGGCGCCGCCCTGGTCATCCGGGAGGGCGACGAGGTTCTCGTCGTTGCCCAGTGGGAGGACACAGAGCCCGGGGAGAAGGGTGAGCGCGAGATGCAGCGCCACCACGACACGATGTTGCGGTACGCGGCCGCGCTGGAGAAGCGGTGGGCCGTTCGTCGTGTCCGTCGTGGCTCGGTGCTGGTTCCGGGGGCCAGCTTTGTCGGGGCTCTCCGCGTCGGATAGGGCCGGCGGTTGCCCTGGCGTAGCGCCGGGCGGGTTTTCACGGGTACCCGTTGACATGGGTAACGGGTACCCGTTAACCTGAGGGGTGTTGGAAGGGAACGAGGCCCGGAAGGGGACGAAATGAGCAGCAAGGCGTACGAGCGGACCGAGAACGGCACCACCACCCGCGTGAGTGTCCGTGAAGCGCTCGCCGAGGTGAACCACGCGATGATGGGTGGGAAGCGCGACGTCCGCCGTATGTCCTCCGGTCGCGGCCAGCACAGCATCAACTACAAGGACGGCCGCACGGTCCGGCTGGTCGAGGTCGACGCGCCCGCCGAGGAGCCAGCGGTGGCCGGCATGGAGGTCGGCGAACTCGAAGCGCTCCGCGATGCCGGAACCGTCTGCAGCTTCCAGGCGTGGTTCGGCGGACCGGTCGGAGCGCGCGGCACCGTCGAGAGGGTCGGCGCACCGGCCAACCCGGACGTCGTCTGGGTCCGCACCGCGAGCGGCAGCCTCCACACCTGGGACCGCCACGACATGCGGCGCACCGCCTGACACACCCGGCCGTGCTCCGGGACACCCCACCAGGCCCGGAGCGCAGCACCCCCATTGCAGCCCTCGCCATACACCAGCCCATCCCAGGGAGAAGTGACGTGACCGCGAAGATCGGGATCAAGCAGGCGGACGAACTCGTCGCCGCTGCCAGGTCCGCCGGCCTCACCGTAGAGGTCGAGATCGCCCGCCGCGCCGGCCACCACTACGAGGCCGCCGACTACACCGCCCCCGACTCGCTCTCGGTCCGCGTCCGCATCGAAGCGCCCGGTACGAGCCACGTGATCAGCGCCCGGTGGAGCAAGCGTCTCATCAAGGGCGGACGGGGCACGCTCATCGCCGCTCGCGAGACCACGTCGCACAGCTCCACCGACCTCAAGCCGGCCGGCCTGTCGACCGCGCTCCGCCGCCTCGTCACCGCTTCCCGCAACGCCGGAAGGGCTGCAGAGGTGAAGGCCAAGCCCCGCACGCTGCGCCGCGACCAGAACACCAACGGCTACGTCACCAGCGACGGCCGATACGAGGTCACCCCGGTCTACGGGCCCAGCATTCGGGGCGGAGACGTCACCCGCCCCACCGAGTGGTGCCTGAAGGACCGCAAGGGCGAGTACGAGCCCCGCTACCGCCCGTTCCTCTCCGACATCCGCGACATCCTCAAGGAACGCCCCTGATGCGCCGCTACTACGTCGATTGGGCCGACCTCACTTACCCCAGCATCCAGGCGGTGGGCCCTGATGACGAGGACTACGAGTACGCGCACCGCACGCTGAGTGCAGCGAAGAAGAGCATCGTCGACAGCATGAAGCGAAAGATCGCTGAAGCCCACGAGGTCATCCAGCACACCCGCAGCCTTCGCGTGGCCGACCTGTACGAGGAGGCGTGAGCGAGCACGCCGACGTCCTGGTCTTCGCCGACCCGTCCTGACAGCACCACTTCACCCCTCACCACAGGAGGAAACGATGAACGGATTTCCCAGCGGCAAGCCCATGGAGCGCCACACGGGCGCCGGCCACTACGCCCGCCCGGAAGAGGGCGGCCGGGTGCTGCCCGACGACAGCGACATCACGAGCGCATCCGTGGCGGACCTCGTCGTCACGTTCTGCTCGGTCATGGACAACATGCACCGCACCAACAACACTTCATCCCTGGCGGACCTGGGCCGCTACGCCAGTCAGCTCTGGTGGGAGATGACCGGCCGCGGCGTCGAGTTCAGGTGATCGCAGCACTCACATCACGACCGATTTACCGGGTACCCGTTGATAACGTAACGGGTACCCGGTAACCTAAGGCCATCAAGCCACACCAACCGATGGGAGACCGCAATGAACATCGCCCAGGCCGAGGCCGCCGCCATCAACCGCAGCAAGGTCGTCATCGCCCGCGGCCACCTCGCCGGCTACAAGGGCTTCGCCGTCGGGTATGGCTTCGCCTACGACAGCGTTCGCATCTACCTCACCGACGACAACGGCGACATCTTCGACAAGGTCAGCGTCGGCCGGTCGCAGGTGGACCTCGTCACCACCCCCGAGACGATCGACGCGGACAAGGAAGAGGCCTGGCAGGCAACCGCCCGTGGTGCGTTCGGCCACACGCCCGACCCGAACGCCAGCCGGAAGGCCCCCGAGGCCGCCGAGAATGTGGCCACCGCCGAAGCCGAGGTCGTCGTCAAGCCGGCCATCTACCGAGCCCCGTCCGGACTCACCGTCACATCGACCATCGGCAACGGCCCCGAGGGGCACGAGTCGGTCCGCAGGTCGGTGGAGGAACTGCGCAAGCACGGATACCTGCCCGCCGACGCTGTCTACCGCGCCCCTGCACTGGCGGCCTGACGCCCGCTCGATTTACCGGGTACCCGTTGACATACTTAACGGGTACCCGGTAATATCTGTGGTGTTGGAGGGAGGTGAAACAACTGAACAGTGGGGAGATCACCCTGACCGTCGCGGTCGTAACCCTCGTGGTCAACACCGTATCGATGGTCATCGCAGTGAAGGACCGGAAGCACAAGCGCCGGGGCCGACACCGCAAGGGGTGAGAGAAGGGGCCCCGGAGATGTCGACAGCAACTCCGGGGCCCGCCCCCAAGGATCCCAGCCCATCGCCAGCCCACGCAAGAACAGGAGGAAAGCCGTGCCCACGTCCCTGAAGGCGTTCACCACCTGCACCCTGGCCAGCCTGGTCATGATCATCGCCGTCACCGTCGGCGTCCGCGTGTACGCCCCGCTGTGGGTCGCCTGGGCGGCGCTCGCCGTCGTCAACGCGGCCCTGCTCGTCGCGGACCGCCGGCCCCGCCACTAACCCACCGCACGCCGGCCCCTCGAGCCGGCCGACGCGCACCACACTCGCCGGCCGCCCGCCCCGGGCGGCCGGCCCCGACCCGCGAGGAGCGCTATGAGCACCGCCCAGACCCCAGCCGACGAGCCGCTCATCATGCCCACCGACAAGGACGAGTACGACCGGATGCGGGACGCCGACCCTCGCCCCGGCCCGTGCTGCGCCACGGCTGGACCCGTCGCGCACTGGCCCATGTATCACTGCCGGAGCGTGAACGGCCCCGGCAAGCCGATCCGGCCGCACTGCACCTGCGGCAGCTGCTTCTGACCCGCTCCCTGCCCGGCCGCCCACATTCGGCGGTCGGGCCGACTGCATCGAGGAGGCACTCCCGATGACCGCTCTGTACGCCGATCTCGAGGTGGCGCGCACCCTGCCCGCCCACCCGGTCACCATCACCGCCCTCGACGACGGCATCGGTGACGTCACGTGGGGCTGCACCCTCGAGTGCCCCGCCCCGTGCCCGATGGCCGACCAGCTGCGCCGCGCCGACTGGGCGCAGCTGGCAGGTGACCGGCCCGCCGGTGAGTACCTGGCCGTTCCCGCCGCGCGGGGTGTCGACCTGGTCCGTGCGGGCAGCGTGGTTGCCGACCCCAACGGGTACCCGGTAACGTCCGCAGGCATGACCGCCCAGCCGACACTCCCCGAGCCGTTCCAGGCGCTTGCCGACCGCATCGACAGCTTCGAGCCCGGCACCCTCGAGCGTGAGCTGTTTCTGACCAAGCTCTTGAAGGCCGTGCCCGAGCTGCAGGTGTATCTGGCCGAGCTGCGCCGACAGGACGCCAACACCCTCAAGGACAACGGGGTGTCGTACACCGACCAGTCGAAGTACCTCACCGCGAACGGCGCCCCGATGAGCCCGAACAGCGTGTCGAACATGGCCCGCGGGGTGTTGTCCGGGAAGGACATGGTCCGCAAGGGGACCGCGGCCGCGCCCACCCGGACGAGGAAGCCTGCCACCGACAAGAGCGCCTAGACGTACGACCGGCCGAACTCGCCGCGATCCTGAAGAAGTACGTCCGCGAGGGACACCGGGGCGCCTACAGCCTGCCGGCCTACGTCGGCTCGATGGCGAAGTCGCCGAGCCATCGGCACGTCACCGGCGAAAGCATCGCACTCCCCGGAGAGAAGAAGGCCCTCTTCCCCTACAGGGAAGAGGTGTCAGCGTCGCTCGCCGGGCTACCCAGCGCATCTGACCTGCGGAAACAGCGATCACCGCACCATCGGCGCTGGTACCTACGCCGGTACCCACGCCGGTACCCACGCCGGTACCCACGCCGGTACCCACGCCGGTACCTCTTTCTTCCGGTCTGCTGGCGGCACTCGCCCGGGCCTTTGATGCGAGCCGGCAAGAGGCCCGGGCTGACGGCGCGGTCACAGGGAGTCGGCTGCCAGGTTCGCCAGCTCGATGCGCTCGTGGAGCTGCTCGTAGGTGTGGATGCGCCAGTGCCATTGGCCGTTCTCGTATTCGGCGCGTACGTACAGCGGCTCCTCGTCGCCCACCTGGCGGGCCTGGCTGAGGGCGAGGGTCAAGTCGAGGTGGAAGAGCGGCGGCAGCTCTGGCACGGCCTCCTCTCCAGTGCGCTCGGTATGGTTGACCAGCACCGTCGAGGCGCCGCGGCCGTCCATTCCGGGGCTGGTGACCAGGGCGACGACGGCGCTGCCGAGGTCGTCGCGCGTTTGGAGGAAGACCGTGCGGATGTCCTCGGCCCTGATCAGAGAAATGGCGACACTCCGCCGGCGGTTTCCGGCTGTCTGCCAGGCGTCCGTGTTGTGGGTGGCCACCCACACTTCACCGGCCACAGCAAATCCCCTCTCTGCGATGAGACTTGAGACGACCCTATCCGTCCGATGATGCGTGCCGTCCTTCTGAACGGAGGCCTGGCTACCGGCACGAGGGTCTGACCGGCCCTCCGGGACGGGCTGCGCCCGAGCGGGCTCGGGTACTCGGACATCGCGGCCGTGGAGGTCGGCATCGACGAGCTCGGCGTGGGCCTGGGCATAGTGGTCGGTGACCGGGATGGCGCCTCCTGCTGACGCTTCATACCCGCGGCCGGTGTCGGACTCTGCGTTTGGGTATGCCGCGGGCCAGTCTCTCGAGCCGCGCAGGAAAGATGCCCCGATGCAGGTGGCTCCCTGACTTCGTGCTCCCTTGCGGATGCCCCGGGGCGGGTGTGGATACCCCGTGCCGGCGACTCCGGTGATTCTGCGGATACCCCTGTGTGACCTGCGACATTTCCCGTTCCTGGGCAAGCGGTTGGGCAAGGAGTGGTGGCGATGGTGCACGGCAGTTGATCCGAGAGGAGCCCTGCCGTGGACGCCGCGTGGGACGTGAGTGTGTTCAGCCGCCTGAACATCGAGTGGGAATGGGTGTGCGCCCAGAACGGCAACGCGCAGCGTGTCCGCGGCTGGCTGGTGGGCGCTGGTGTTCTCGATGCCGCCGAGGCGCCGGAGGATCTCGGCGCGCTCCTGGACGTGCTGGAGGAACGGTCGCGCCGGGAGGGCCACCCGTTCTCGGACGTGTGGCTGGGCCTGCTCCTCCAGCGCGCCGGCGAGGGTGAGGAACTGGCCGCACGTGTAGTGGTGCAGGCCATGCTGCCGGCCGCGGTGCGGATGGCAGCCCGCTCGGTGCGGACGGGCGAGGAGTTCAGCGAGATCTACCAGGTCGTGGCCGCTGCCCTGTGGCAGGCAGTGCGCTCGTATCCGGCCCAGCGGGCGGCATGGCAGGTGGCGCGCCATCTGCGGCTGGAGATGTGGCATCACACGTCGCGGGATCTCAAGCGGGAGTTCGCCTCCTCGGGCGCTCCGCTGGACGAACGAATGGCGGCGGGGCTGACCGCTGACTGCGACCCGGTCGCCGAGGCGCACGCGGGCCTGCTGGAGGCCGCGGCGGCCGAGGCCGGTCTGGTCGGCGGAGTCGACAGGGCGCGCGGGGAGCTGGTCGAGCTGCTGGTGTGGGCGCTGGATCAGAAGGTGCTCACCCGCGATGCGGCGGCGGCGATCGCGGACCACTACCGCGAGGACGGGCCGGACGACCGTACGGCGGCGCGGACGGCCGGGATGAGCCCGGCGGCCGTGCGACAGCGGCGCAGCAGGGCCGTGCGGCAGTTGCGTGACGCGGCCCCCCGGTGGGCGGTGGCGGCGTGAACCGGGCTGGGTTTTCGCAAAGTTCGGGCCGCCCTGTCACATCGGGCGGGCGGCGGCTCCCCTTCCTTGCGCGTACGGGCGTGGTGCCCGTGGGCGTGGTCGGTGCTGGGAGAGGAGCGGCGAAGCCGGTGGAGAGGGACCGACAGACACAAGGTATGGACGGCGGTGTGCCGCTGGGGACGCAGGAGGAGCGGCTGCGGCAGCTGGCGGCGATCCGCCGGCGGGCCACGAGGGTGGCCGTTGCGCTGGTGCGGGAGCCGTTCTCGGCCTCCACGCACGAGCAGATGCGGGCGTTTGTAGCCGAGGACGCCGACGAGGCGCTCGCGCTGGCCCAGGAACTGGTCGCGCTGCCGGAGGACGTGCTGCGGGGGTGGATGGACCGGCTGTGCCGCGACGGCCGTCGGGGCGAGGATCCGCGCCGTTCCGGGACGGCTGGCGGCTGGGTCGCTGGTGGTGAGGGGGCTGCCGGATGAAGGCGTGGCGCAGGCCGTCCAGTGAGGCGGACCAGGAGGGGTGGGACCAGGTCCCCGAGGAGTACACCGCCGAGGAGGAGTCGGGCGGGGAGCAGGGCGGGTGGGTGACGGTGTCCCCGGGTGCCGTGGCCAACGTGAGTGCGGTGCTGCGGTGGGGTGCGTGGCTGCTGCTGATTGCCGGTCCGCTGCTGGCGGTGGCCGCGTTCCTGCGCCCCGTCGCCGCCGTGGGGGCACCGGCGCCGGCGCCGAAGTCCTCGGTGGTGGTGCGGGATACGTCGGGTCCGGCCGGGTTCGCGCAGCTGTATGTGGCCGCGTACGTGGAGGCCGGCAAGGGCACTGAGGCCTCCCTTGCGCCGTACTACCCGCTGATGCGCGACATCTCGCTCCAGGCGGAGCCCGGCGCGCAGCACGTTGACCGTCTGGCGGCGGTGCGGGTGACGCAGGCATCACCGGGCTACTGGTCGGTGACCGTGGCCGCCCTGATCACCCCCTCGTCGAAGACTGGGGCCGCCTCCGACAAGACGCAGGGCGGCAGCCAGGACGAGGCCGGTGCCGGTCCTGTCCTGCGCTACTTCCAGGTTCCCGTCAAGACAGCCGGGACCGGTGGTGGGTATGAGGCTGCCGCGCTGCCCGCCGAGGTCGCCGCCCCGGCCACGGGCGGCGAGGCGCCGCAGCTCGACTACGGAGCGCCGGTTCCGGCGGACACGCATGACCCGGCGGTGGCGACGATCAGCGAGTTCCTGGCCGCCTATTTGACCGGCGGCGGGGAGCTGGACCGCTACCTGTCCCCCGGCACCTCGCTGGTCGCGGTCTCGCCGGCCCCGTACACGAAGGTTTCGGTCACGCAGCTCGCCGAGCAGGGCGGCGACTTCGCCGCGAACGCACCGGTCACCGAAGGGGCGCGGCGCGAGCTGCTCGTCGACGTCGCCGCGACCGGCACTGACGGCCAGGTGCGGCCCCTGACGTATGCCCTCGCGCTCAAGGCGCGCGCCGGGCGCTGGGAGATCGCCGCCGTGGATGCGGCCCCCCGGCTGAACACCACGAAGGAGAACCAGCAGTGAGCAACGTCGTGATGGCCGTGGACACCCTGACCAACGTCAAGCTGATCGGTGCGGACGTCAAGGACATCTTGATCAACACCGTCGTGCCGATCCTGGGGATCTGGTTCGTGGCGAGGACCTGGAAGGAGAGCGGGTCACCGCTCAAGACGTTCGTCGCTCTCATCGCCGCCGGAGCGATCTGGTGGGGCGTTTTGAACATGACGCTCCTGCGTGACCAGACCGGTGAGACCTGGAACCACAACGGCACCAAGGCGGCCGCTCTGGTCACCGCCCCTGTCGCCACCGGTGGTGAAGGCCGGTGAGCACGCCCGAGACGACAACGCCTGCGGGTGGTGCGGACACCCTGGTGGGCCGCTGCTACACCAAGGCGCGCCGCCACCCGCTGGTGATCGGGCGGTGGCCGGGCGGTGGCGTGCTGTGGGGCGGGCCTTACTCCGTGCCGCAACTGATCGTCATGGTGGGCTCGTTCGTCGCTCTGATCCTCTTCAGGCCCGTCTGGGCGCACTTCGGGGTCGTGCTGAACGTGATGTTCGCCTTCGCGGTGCCCTACGCCCTGGGGTGGACGGTACGCCGGCTGACCGTGGACGGCCGCAATCCGCTCGCGGCCGCCGCAAGCGTTCTGGCACTGCTGACCGCACCTTCCGCCGGCCGGCTCGGCGGACGACCGCTGAAGGCGCTGAACCGGGCCCGCCCGGTGCGCGGCGTGTGCACCGTCACCTGGCAGGAGCCTGCTGCCAACCGCCGGTCCCTCGTCGTCGGCCGGGCGGGCGACACGAGGGCGTTCGTGGGCGAGCTAGGGGCCGGAAAGACCCGGCGTGCTGCGCCCCTGGCGCCTCAGGGGGCCGGGAGCGCGGCGCCGGAGGTGGGGGTGGCGCGGCCGCGGGTGCTGTCCGGGGTGGGCGCGCTCATCGCGGCGCGGGCCGCAGCCGGCAGTGGACACGAGATCGAGAAGGGCTGAGTTCAGCGATGCAGATTCCGGTGCGGCACCTGAGCGGGAACGTGCTGTGGACCGTCCACGGCCAGACCTGGGCCATCTGGCGGGTCGAGGGCGAGGGCCAGGCGCACGTGTCGCGCCGGGCGAAGATGCAGCGGCTCGCCCTCATCGAGTCGCTGGTGAAGTCGTTGCACGGGGAGGCGATGCTGCTGAGCCTGTGCCCGCAGGTCAACCCGGCCACCGTAGTGGAACGGATGATCTCCGGGATCGACATCGACGCTTCGCTGGCGTACGAGCAGGTGGCGCACCGCACGCTGGACCAGCTCGAGCAGCTGGAGCTGACCGGGCGGACCGACTGGCTGGCTGTTCCGCTGCCCACCTCGCGGCGCCAGGCCGTCGCCGATGCGATCAGCGCGGCACGGTGTGAAGTCGCCCTGCAGCTGGGCCTGCTGCCTGCGGCGGTCTCGGTGCGCGAGGAACTTGCGCGGCTGACCCAGGCGGCGGACCTGGCGGCGTCGTGGCCGTCGCAGCTGCGGCTGCGGCCGGCCACCGAGGCGGAGATCCTGTGGATGTACGGGCACGCCACGCGCCGCGGGCTGATCGAACCGATGCTGCCGGACCCCGGCCAGCAGCAGGTGCGCGGCCGTGGCCGCGGTGCGGCCGCGCTCGGCCAGGCGGTGCTTGTCGAGGGTGGCCACCGCATCGCCCACGACAGCGATGACGAAGGCGGCGCTGCGGCGGGGCGGGGGCGCCGCAGGCGGCAGTCTCGTACGGGGCAGCGGGCGGCGAACCCGTTCGCCCACCGGTGGCTGGAGGTGACCACCGAGTTCGGTCCCTCGTATCAGGCACTGCTGGCGCTCGCGGAGATGCCCGAGTCGTTCTCCTTCCCGGGCAGTGAGTTCCTCACCAGCCTCGACCAGTTCCCCTTCCCTGTGGACTGGGTGGTGCGCCTGGCCGTCGAGGACGGTGCCAGTGCAGAGGCCAAGTCGCGCCGCCAGGCCCGCGAACTGGCCGGCCAGTACAGCGAGTACGACGGCGAGATGGCCGGCGTGCCCGCCAGTGTGGACAAGGCCGCCGAGGGTCTGGCCGAGTACCGCGACCGGCTGACCTCCTCCAAGAGCGAGGTGGAGGTGAGGGCCATGGGCGCGTTCGCGGTCTGGGGCGGCACGCCGGAGGAGGCCGAACGCAGGGCGACGGAGCTGCAGAACTACTTCGCCGGCGGCGAGTACACCCTCGCCCGTCCGCGCGGCGAGCAGGAGAACCTCTGGTACGGGATGCTGCCCGGTGCCCGCACCCCGCGAGTGATGGCCCAGTACGCCCAGTTCCTCATCGCCCGCGACTTCGCCATGTCCGGGCCGTTCTCAGGCAGCTCGCTCGGCGACGACACCGGCCCGCTGTACGGGCTGCAGCTGGCCGGCGGCGGGATCCGCCCGGTCCACGTCGATTTCACCCGCGGCCCCCGCAAGAAGACCTCGGCCTCCGCCGCCTTCCTCGGCGAGCTGGGAGCCGGCAAGAGCTTCGCGATGAAGGCGGCCGTCTACTGGATCCTGGCCGGCGGCCGGCGCCAGGGCATCCCGGGCAGCCGGGGCCGCGCGGTGATCGTGGACCGCACACCGCAGCAGGAATGGGTGCGCTTCGCCTCCGCCTGCCCGGGCACCACCCAGGTCATCCACATCACCCGGGACGCGTCCGTGTCCCTGGATCCCTTGCGGCTGTTCGCGGGCAAGGAGGCCCAGCGGTTCACCGAGTCGTTTCTGACGCTGCTGCTGGGCATCTCACCGATGGAGGACGATGGCGCCGCGCTCAGCGAGGCGATCGAGACCGTCCTGGCCGGCCCGAACCCCTCGATGCGCGTGCTCGCCGAGGAACTCGCTACACGGGGGGCGGAGGACCCGGCATCCAAGTCGGTCGCCCGCCGGCTGATGGCGGTCAAGCGCAAAGACCTGGCACGCGCCCTGTTCGACGAGTCGCTGCCCGTCGTCGAAGCCGACTCGGCCGACACCGTCGTCTTCTCCGTCGCCTCGCTCACGCTGCCCAAGAAGCGGGAACTGGAAGGCGACCGGCTGGCCAAGCTGGAGTGGGAGAAGACCTTCGGCCGCGCCGTGATGTACCTGATCGCCGCCCTGTGCAGGAAGATCGCCTTCGAGCGGCGGGAAGAGTTCTGCACCGCGGTGTGGGACGAGACCTGGTGGCTGACCTCCTCGCCCGAGGGCCTGGAGCTGTTGATCGAGCTGCTGCGCGACGGGCGCAAGCACAACGCCGGCGCGCTGCTGGGCTCGCATGACCCGTACGACTTCGGGATCAGCGACCCAGAACTCGGCACGATCGTGCGCGGCCTGCTCCCCAGGCGGCTGCTCTTCCGTCACACCGATGCGGTCCTGGCCCGCCGGAGCCTGGAGTTCCTCGGCCTGGATGCGAACGATGCCGACCTGGTCACCGAGGTCACCACCCACCTGTCCCCGATCAACGTCTCCGACGACGAACAGGCCGCGCGCGCCGGGGAGTGCCTGCACCGCGACCTGCTGGGCCGGATCGGCGGCATGCAGGTCCTCATCCCCAACGATCCGAAGGTGGCGGCCGTCATCCACTCCGACCCCGAGGCGGCGGTGGCGGCATGACCAAGACCCAAACGGCCGCCATGCCGCAGACGAAGGCGCGCATAGGGCAGGTGGGCACGCGAGCGGCCCGCTGGCTGTCGCCCGGTCGGACACTCGCCGCCGGGATCGCCCTGTTTCTCGCCGCCACGGTGGTCTCGCTCGTGCTGGCCGGCACCGCAGGCGCCGTACCCACCCCCTCACCGTCGCCCTCGCCGTCCCTGTACCAGCCGGGCCTGGAGACTCCCGTCCCCGGACTGCTGCATCCTCCGTCCCCCACCGCCCCGTCCCCCACCGCCCCGACCCCCGCCGCCTCTGCCAGCGCCGGGACGGGTGCGGCCGACGGTGGCCAGGACACCAGCAAAGAGACACAAGCGCAGAAGAAGGCGCGTGAGGAGGCGGAGAAGAAGGAGAAGGCCAAGCAGGTCCTCGACGAGTGGAACAAGCGGGTCGAGCAATACAAGGCCGACCGGCGCAATGGCGGTGTGCTGTCCGCGTTCGAGGTCACCGACCGCGACGGTAACCCGGTCTCCTCCTACCGCGTCTACGCCGACACCGGCGGCTGGTCAGACTGGGATCTCAAGATCGAGAGCTTCCTCGTCGACGGGATGTTCCTGGAAACCAAGTACGGGGTGAGCTTCGCGTGCTTCGTGCTCGCCTGGTCGCTGGCGTTCAAGATGGCCGGACTTCTCCTCAAGCCGGCGCTGACGGTCTCCAACGCCCTGTATGCCAACGTCATCGTGCAGATCGGGCTGCCCGGGCTGTGCCTGACCTACGCCGGCACCGTGGCCGCCTGGCATCTGATGTTCGGGCGCCGGGCACGCGGATGGGGCGAGGCCGCCGCCTCCCTGGTCATCTCCGCGCTCGCCATCACCACGCTCGCCGCGCCGCCGCAGATGATGCTGTCCGAACAGCATGGCGCCGTCGGCAGCGCCCGCAGCCTGGCCGTCGACGTGGCCGCCCTGATCCTCGACAACCAAGAAGCCATCCACACACCCAAGACCACCACCAACAACGGCATCGACGACTCCGTCCCAGCCGGTACCAGCGCCGGCGCACAGGTCCGGTCGAAGGCCTCCGCGCTGGCCCGCCCGATCACTGACGAACTCGTCGACGCCTTCGTCGTCAGGCCTTCCGAGCTGCTGTCGTACGGGCAGACCTTCGATGGCAAGTGCGCCAAACAGTTCCGTGACTCCCGCATCCAGCAGGCCGTGGCCGATCAGTGGCTCGACGACGCCCTGAACGCGGGCCCGAACGCCATGCGCAAGCACATCCCGTGGATCGGCGACACCCTCGGCAGCGTCATGAAGGGGGCCACATTCGGCCCCAACGAGCTGGTCAAGGAGAAGGTCAAAGCCGTCGGCCCGATCGCGAAGTTCGAAAAGGCCTGCGTCAAGGGCGATGTGACATCGCTGAAGAAGGCCTCCATGGACAAGGTCGGCGGTGCCTTCTTCGTGATGCTCGCCTCCCTGCTGGTCTGCCTATTCATCATCGTCGTCGACTGGATGTTCCTCTACGCGCAGATCTGCATCGCCAAGGAAGCGATGATCGCCAAGTGCGCGCTGGCCATCGGCGTCCTGCCCGGTCCCGGACGGTTCTGGCTGTGGAACCGGGCCGTCACCGTCCTGCGCTACCTCGGACTGATGGTCCTCGCGGTCGCCTCGCTCGCCGTCCTCATCGTCGTCGTCAAGGCGATCCTCAACGCACCCGAGAGCGACCTGCCCGGCGGCGTGACCATCCGGTTCGTCGTGCTCGACATCGTGACGATCTCCGCGTTCAGGTACCGCAGACAGCTCGTCCGCAGCACAGAGGGTCTCGCCCTGCGCGCCCGGACCCGCCTGGGCAACAGCGTCTTCGGCGGCAGCGCCCCCGTCGATCCGGGCCCGCCACCCCGGCGACACAGTCTCGGGCGCCGGCTGCTGGCCGGCGGCGTCATGCTTGGCGCGCTCGCCGCCAGCGGCGGCG
>NZ_CM002286.1:23011-77865 GCF_000497445.1 Streptomyces roseochromogenus subsp. oscitans DS 12.976
GCCTGCCCCGGCCCGGCGCCGTCCGGTTCCGCCACGCGTACCGCAGCCGGCCGCCAGCCCGGCCCAGGCGGCGCTGCAGATGCGGCTGCACCGCATCCGCAACCGCGCAGCCACCCCGCCCGCGGTGCCTGGTCCGCGTCCCGCGCCCCGCCGTCGAGGCGGTCGCCGCCCGTGACCTCCACGACAAAGAAGACCCTGCTCGCCTCCGGCACAGTGCTCGCGCCCCTCGCCGTCGTCCTGGGCATCTGCATCCTGTTCGTCGCCGCCGTGGCCGGCGGAGCCGCCGAACACCAGGACGAAGGTGGCGACGGTACGGCTCTGACCGGCCAAGGGATGCCCGCCAAGGTGGACGGGGTGGACGCGGTCATGCTCGCCGCCTACGGCCGCGCCGCCCAGCAGGTCACCACACTGCGCCCGAAGTGCACAGGGATGCGCTGGTCGGTGGTCGCCGGAATCGGCGAGGTCGAATCCACCCACGCCGCCGGCCACACGATCGCCGCAGGCGGCGACATCACACCGCCCATCATCGGGCCCCGGCTCGACGGCAGCGGCACCGGCGGCAACACCACCCCCGTCCGCGACACCGACCACGGCCGCTACGACGGCGACACCCAATACGACCGCGCGGTCGGCCCCATGCAGTTCCTGCCCTCCACCTGGGAAAGCATCGGCCAAGACGGCAACAACGACGGCATCAAGAACCCCAACAACGCCTTCGACGCCGCCCTGACCACCGCCGTGTACCTGTGCGGCACCGGCCCCAGCGACCTGAGCAACGACGCCCAACTACGCCAGGCGATCCTGCGCTACAACCACTCCGGCCAGTACGCGGACAAGGTCATCGGCTACATCCACCAGTACGACACGCTCGCCCCCAACGTCACCACCGGCACCACCGACGTCAGCGGGAACGCCGGTGCCGTCATCGCGGCCGCGCTCAAGGAACAGGGCATCCCATACGTGTGGGGCGGCGGCGACATCAACGGCCCCACAGGCGGCGGCTTCGACTGCTCCGGCCTGATGGTCTACGCCTTCTACCAAGGCGCCCACATCACCCTGCCCCGCACCTCCCAGGAGATGCGCACCGTCGGAACCAGCGTCTCCCGCGACCAGATGCAGCCCGGCGACCTGATCGTCTTCAACAACGACGGCAACTGGGGACACGTCGGCCTCTACCTAGGAGGCGGCCAGATGGTCAACGCACCCCGCCCGGGCAAAAATGTAGAGACCACCGTCGTCTCAACGGGCTACTGGACCCGATACGACTGGGACGTCAGGCGCGTCCTGTAACGGCAGGTTCCGACTTCACGTGTCATCGTCCGGCCGGTCTGTCATCGGTCTGCCGCCGGCAGGCGGGGCATCCTCACCGACAGGATCCAAGAGCCCTGGCCGTGCTCACCGACTCCGCAGCACTGTTGCAGACAGTGACTTTTCGTGATGTCGCCGAGGCGTCGACGGGCGCTGGCCGACGCGTCACGCACCGGCCACGCACACGCGCGTCTTTGGTCAGTTGGCCGATCGGCCACGGCGACGGCCAGTGGCCGCTACGCATGACCGGCCCTCGGTCCCGGCCATCCGGCCACCGGCGGCCGCACACGGCTGTGGCCGGTCACGGCCGGCGCTTGTCCGGCCATGGCCGGTGGCCGCCACGACTGGAAGCGGTCACCGCCCCATGGCCGCCCCGATTGGCAGCCGTCCCTTCCCGGGCAACGCCGACGCGATTTCATACTGCGCACCACACGGATACCCATGCCATGACCTGCGGGTATCCACAGCTTGCGGAGTGGGTATCCAGGCGGGGCAAGGGGTTGGGTATCCGTACCGCGCTGCCATTCCGATGACTTGACACTCATCAGCCCGAACAGCGGCCACCGGCGCCAGCGGGCGACTGGCCACGACTTGGTCACCGGTCACGGATGCGTGGCCGAGGACTGGTGACCAAGATCGTGGGTGGTAAGGCAGCGGATGAAGGCGTGGGCCGTGGCCGTTGGGCATGCACGACGGACCGGTCAATCGAGGCCCTTCGGGACCCGGAGTACGCGCTGCCCGGTCCGCACGACCTTGCCTCTGACTGTCGGCCATGGTCACTCTGCGTTGTTGCCCTCAGCGACTAGCTGTGCGGGCCTCTGGCTTGACCGCGCGAGACATAAGGGTGCGGACTGCGCTCTGCGGGCTTTGGCCGTTGTGGATGATGTCGACGACGGTTTCGGTGATCGGCATCTCGATGTGGTGGCGTCGCCCGAGGTCGTAGATCGCCTTGCAGGAGGCGACTCCTTCGGCGGTCTGCCTGGTCTGCGTTTTGGCCTCTTGGACGCTCAGGCCACGGCCGAGGTGGGCGCCGAAGGTGTGGTTCCTCGACAGTGTCGACGAGCAGGTGGCGATCAGATCTCCCATCCCGGCAAGGCCGGCGAGGGTAAGCGGGTCAGCACCCATCGCGGCGCCGAGCCGGGTCGCCTCGGCGAGTCCGCGAGTCATCAGCCCTGCTTTGGCGTTGTCGCCGAGTCCCATGCCGTCGGTGAGGCCGACGGCCAGGGCGATGACGTTCTTGATGGCGCCGCCGAGTTCGCAGCCGATCACGTCGGTGTTCGTGTACGGCCGGAAGTACGGCGTGCGGCAGGCGGCCTGGACGAGCGCGGCCGTGTCCTCGTCGGTGCAGGCGGCGACACTCGCGGCCGGTTTCCGGGCGACGATCTCTCCGGCCAGGTTCGGTCCGGACACCACGGCGATCCGCTCTGGCCTCGCGCTCGTCGTCTCGGCGATGACCTCGCTCATCGTCTTGCCGGTGCCCAGCTCGATGCCCTTCATCAGCGACACGAACACCGTGCGCGGCTCCCAGAGCGCCTGCCAAGCGTCCAGGAGCGGGCGGGCGCTCTGGGCGGAGACCGCAAGAACGGCGATGTCGGCGCCGCGCGCAGCTTCGGCCGGGTCGGACGTGGCCTTCACGTTCGCTGGCAGCGTCACGTCCGGCAGGTAGTCAGGATTGCTGCGGGTCTCGTTGATCGCCTCGACCAGGGCCGGGCGGCGGCCCCACAGCGTGACCTCGCAGTCGGCGTCGGCGAGGACGAGGGAGAACGCGGTCCCCCAGGAGCCGGCTCCGTAGACAGCGACACGGGACATGCGGTGAATCTCCTTGCAGATCAGCCCGTATCGGGGGCAGCGCGCCCTGGTCACGGGGATGTTCACTCCTTGGGGCGCCTCAATGTAACGGCGAGCGCACAGCGGTCATCGAGCATCAAGCCACGTGTCCGCGCCTCCAAGAGCATGCTCTCGGCCTGCTCGTCACCGAGCTGCTTGCGCAGGTCGGTCTCGTGCTCGATCCAGAGCCGGTAGAGGCGCTGCCACAGCTGCGGCTCGTGGAGGCGTTCCTGCTCCCCTTCGCAGGCCAGACCGGCGGCTACCGCTTGCTCGGGCCACGGCGGCAGGACCGGGTTCGTGCGCCGGCGGGCGGAGGTGACGACGGCGCGGCCGCCGGGCCGCAGGACGCGGTGGATCTCCTTCAGGACAGCCGTCCGGTCGGGTTCGAAGCCCAGTGCGTCCACGCACACCAGGCCGTGGGCGTGGCGGTCGGGCAGCCCGGTCGCACGTAGCGAGCCCACCAGGAACCTGGCGCGTCCGGCCGGGAGGAACTCGGGCACGCGGCCGGTGGCCCGACGCACGGCCGTGGCGGAGATGTCGACGCCGGTCAGGTGCACGGCGAGCGCGCGGGCCAGCCACAGGCCGACACCGCCGGTGCCGCAGCCGAGATCCACAAGCTGATGCCCGGGCGCCAGACGCAGCGTTCCCACCATCGTGCCGAGGAGAGGCCAGTCGACTGCGCCGGCCGCCTCGACCTCGTACGGGTAGGTATCGCCCATGGCCTGTGCGTACAGGTCGCTGACGATGGTGGCGGTTCCACGGGCCTCGTGCAGTTTGTCGTACACGGCGGCGAGCCGCTGTTCCCGTTCGGTGAAGTGGGGGCTATCCACGGCGGCTCCCCGCGCGGGGGATGGACCGGATGATGCGCATCTCCAGGCCGGGGCTGACGACCTTGACGGCCGCGTACGCCGGCGAGTCGTGCAGGGGGAAGGCGATCGGCTCGTACCCGGTGGTGGAGGCGACTCGGGCTGTGATGGCCTGGAGGTGCTGTCCGAGGTCATCGTCTTCCGGCTGGAACTGGTGCGTCAGGCTGCTCCAGTCGCCGACCGGGATGTCCGCCGGTGCGGGCCGTTCGGGGTCGGCGGCGAAGGCGTTCTCGTGGACGTCGAGATCGTCCCGGGTACCGGCGATGCACGTCAGCCGGGACTGCGCGGCCTCGGTGAGCGCGCGGGACAGTGCGATCTGCGGGTCGAAGTGGCAGCCGGATCCGGCGAAGGTGATCGGGTAGTCCTCGGACCAGATGTAGGCGGCGCACACCGGCACGCCGTACCTGTTGTCCACGAAGGCGATCTCGAGCCACATGCCGGCGCTCGTGAACCGGTCGACCAGGCTGCGGCAGTACGGGTCGGTCACGGTGACCGGGTCGACCAGCGTGCGCAGCTGGCTGCCGCTGACGTAGTCGTGGTGCAGTACGTCGCGTTCGATCGTCTCCAGCAGTGCGTGCAAGGTGGCTTCGGGCAGCGTGTTACCGCAGGCCAGACCGTTGCTGGTGACGTGGAAGACTTCCGGTTCCGCCGCGCTGGGGTGGGTCTTGCGCCGTACGACGTCGGCCGGGACGAGCACCGGCTCTGCGGAGAGCAGGCTGTGGCCGGTGACCCAGTCCAGCGCGACATCAGCCAGCGCCGGATGGTCGATCTTCACAGGCAGTGCGTGCATCGGGTACGGCAGGTCCAGGTCGCGGTGCGTCGCGCGGATGTCCGCCTTCAACGGCTGCTCTGCGTGGAAGAGTTCGGCGGACTCCAGGACTGCGGAGATCTTGGCAAGGGTGTCGGTGGCTCCCTTGCCCTGAGAGGTGACCAGGGTGTGAGCGTTGGGCCGTACGGCCGTCCACACTGGGATGCCGAGGTAGTCGAGGCCGGTGAGCCGGGCAACGCGGCTGATGCCGAGCCGTGCGATGTGTGGCTTCAACGCCTCCCAGGTCTCCTCGGAGGTGCGGGTGCGGACGGTGCCAGTCAGGGTGATCGAGGTCATCGGCGGGCCGCCTCCTGATCCTTGAGGAAGCCGAGCACGAACGGCCGCGCTGCGTCGACGGCTTCGCGGACGCCGTGCAGGCCGCGCACCCACGCCTCCTCTTCCAGTCCGTCCGGGCCCGTTCCCCACACTGCGGCCAGCATGTCGCGCACCACGCTCTCCTTGATGGCCTCTGGGAAGAAGCCGCGGTTCGCCTCGCGGGCCTGGTCGTTGACGGCCGAGTACCGAGCGACGTCGGTGCGGTCGGTTGGCGTCTCTCGGATCAGCAACCGGGCTGCGGTCTGTTCGTCGGACAGGTCCACGCGGGGGTTGATCACTGCGCAGGCGACGGTCCAGGGCAGGTCGCTTGTGCCGAGGCTGATGAGGTACTCCCACCACACCTGCTTGAACCGGGGGTCGAAGATCTGCTGGAAGGTCACCCGCTCCAGAGTGCGGAGCCGGCCGTGCTCTGTGTCGAGCGCGGCGAAGGCGTTGGCCCACTGCCGAAAGCATCGCGTCGTCCACGTCAGGCCCTCCACCGGTTCGGCCGGGGTCTTGGCCATCTCGCGCGCCAGGTCGAGGGCGTCCAGGGCGTCCTGCCGCTTCACGTCGCCGAAGTGCTCGTCGGTGGCCAGCTCGTGCGTCAGCCAGTCGGCGAATTCGGGCAGGTTCTCTCGCCGGCTGACCCGCATGACCGCATCCAGCGATCGGTGCGCGTAGTACACGTCGGCGAGCGTGCCGAGCAGCCGGTCGGCTTGGGCGGCGTCGACGACGTTCTTGCGGAGGGCGTGGCTGAGGACCTGGCGCACCCTGACCAACGGCCACGTGCAGGCCCGCGGGTCACCGCCCGCCAACTGCGCGACGGCCACCTCGTCGTCGCCGTCGAGCAGGCCGGTGTTGTAGTCGTGCCAGACCGAACCGATGCCGATCATGCCGCAATCGGACAGTTCGGCTGCCCGTAGAGCGCCGATGCTCGCCGCGCCGATGACGCGGATGCCCCGGCCGAGTGTCCAGATGATCTCCTTGTGCCGGACGGCCGGCGAATGGTGGTAGACGCCGTCGATGATGACGACGGTGTCGCCGACCGTGATCTGTGGATCGAATAGGTCTCCGTGCCGGATCGGCGGCCGTAGCCGTAAGTCCGGGGCCTTCAGGGCTGGTTCGTCCGGGCTCAGCGTAGGCCCGGTGAAGACGTGGATCACGTGATCTCCAGGATGGGGGACGCGCAGATGAGCGGGCGTCCGGCCACCACGGTGGCCGGACGCCCTTCGAGCCCGGATCAGAAGGTGTAGCACTCGTCCTGCTCGACGTCCTCGGACCGCACAACGGCCGAGGTATCCACCAGCTCTTCGACGTCGGTGCCGTCGGCGACGACCGCCGTCGACTGTGCTGCTTCCTGTGCCTTGGACATGGGCATCCTCACTTCGCTGATAGTTGGGTCCGCCCGGAGGACACTTCGTCTTCCGGGTCCTGCACCCGGCGTCGGCCTTCTGGCGCGTCGGCGCCGGGGTCCTGCCCGCTTCCCGATGCCCGGCCCGTCATCGGCGAGCGGCCCGGAAGCGGTGTTCATGGCCGTCCCCTGTGGACATCCGGTGAGCCCGGGGAACGGGATGAGTCAGTTCGTACGGAGGGCCGCTGCCGACTCCTCCGGCGCAGCCTCGCCCAGGCACGAACGGGGGAAGAGAGTCCCGGTGGCTGCCGCTCATCAACACGCCCAGCCAGCCATGGCTCCTGGTCTGCTCACGCCGGGCGGATGTCTCGGGCACGTCAGGTCACCAGGCGGGCCACTACCGTGACGGCGAGGCCGACCACCAGCGCGTAGGCGGTGGTGACGGCCCAGGTGAGGCGCGGGTGCCGACGGCGCATGATCCGCCAGGCCTCCCGGCCGGTCCGGCCGTC
The DNA here is from genome assembly GCF_000497445.1 of Streptomyces roseochromogenus subsp. oscitans DS 12.976. NCBI lineage: Bacteria > Bacillati > Actinomycetota > Actinomycetes > Kitasatosporales > Streptomycetaceae > Streptomyces > Streptomyces roseochromogenus. Next base: position 29,996 of record NZ_CM002286.1, read on the forward strand.
GGCGTGCGCCAGGATTCCGAGGCCGGTGAGAACGATCGACACGTACTGAGCACGCGAAGGCGAAGGCGATTCCATCGGGCTCCTCATCAAGATGACGGGGTCAGTAGGCGGTTCGTGATGGCGCAAGGTGACCAGGGGGCCCGAGCGTTGGAACGTACGGCGCGCGAAATGGGCCTGGGCCTTGCGCTCTATCGCGGTCAGGCATGGCTCGCACAAGCGGAACGGGCCGTGCTCTCCGTCCCACTGGACCGGGCCCACCCATGTCACGGGCACGCCTGGGGTATCGCAGCGCCAGCACTCGTCAACGGTCCATTCGATCAGCACTGGGGCTCCCTGGATCCGCGAGACGGACAGCGGCCGCAGCGGCCTGGACTGCCGCGAGGTACGGCCGCAGAAGGTCATCACCGGAGGGCAATCCGTCCCCCGGCGGGACGCTCGCCTCGCGTTGGGCAGGCGGTATGAGCCAGCTGCGGGCGGCCATCATCTTCGGTACATGGACGGTTGGAGGCGGCAGGAGAAGCAGGGCGCCGCGCCGGAGGAGCAGGGAGTTTGGCGCACACCAGCCGGGTGCGGAGTCCAGGCGGATGATGACCTCGGCGCCGGACGGTCCGAGGATGACTGGGCCGGGGTGGATTCCCGCCGCACGCACACGGTCGAGGACGTCCCGGGCCAGGGCACCAGGCACGAGAATGGTGTCGAAGGACAGGCCCACGGGGACTTCGGCCAACTGCCGGCGGCCCCATGCCGTCAGGACTTGGTCCCGGCGCCCGGTGGGCTCCAGCCAGTTGTAGGGCACCGGCCCCACGGCGGCGGCCGTCAGCTCCTGAGCAGGTGCAGAGCGCGGCCTCGGGAGGGACGGCGCGGCCATCACCGTATGGGTGCTCACCGGATGCCCCCTTCCGTCTGGTGGCCGTGCATGATGAGGATCACGAGGGCACCCATCACGGCCAGCAGGACCAGGAGATAGAGAGCCTGGGCACGGTGGGTGTGCCACATACGCACCTCATCCGGCTGCCACTGCCGATGGTGCTGCTCAGAAGGCTCCGGCACCTCCAGGTCGGCCCAGACGCGTTTGCCCCACCCCAGAGGGTCAATCCCCCACTCGTGGGCGACTGCGGCAACCAGGGCCAGACCCCGGCCTTCTTCAGCCTCGTCGTCCATGGGGCGCAGCACCGGTTCGGCCGTGCTCTTGTCGATCACGGCCAGTCGTACGCGGCCGTCGTGGCAGCGCTGCACCTTGACCCGGAACACCGGGTACCGAGTGTGCTGAACGGCGTTGGCGCTCAGTTCGGAGATGATCAGCTCGGCCGCGTCCGTGAGATGCGTCAGCTCCCAGGCCACCAGGGCCTCCCTCACGAGCTGGCGGGCCTTCGGCACGGAGCCGGGCTCACGCGGCAGCACGTCGGTGACCACCGGCGTGCCGTCGTCCGCCTCCAGCACCCGAACTGCACGACGATGACGGTTCCTGAGCATGGTGTCACTCACCGAGCGCCCTTTCGCCGTGCGCGCGCTTGAAGCAGCCCGAGGGGTCTGCGGGTGCATGAGGGACGAATCCAGGTCGTCGGCGTGCGCTGTGCGCATGGCACGACCTCCTCTGGGGGGACTGGTGAGCGAGCGTCAGAGACGGGCCTCCCGGTGCGTGAGCACCGGTTCGGCATCGGCAACGGCGGAAGGCCACGGCGTGCACTGCCTGCTCCTCGCCTCAGTGGCTCTGAAGCGTGTGGACGAGCGCGATACCGAAGGCGAGGACCACGAGGCTGACCAGCGCGATCGTGATGACCGCTTCGGTGATCCGGGTCCGCAGCGGCGGCTTCGGTGAGGTCATGAGCGGCGCCCTCCGTGGTCGCTGGTGACGTTGCCGGCGTTCTGGCGCCACTGAGTTCTCCCTGTGGTCGGCTGGAGGAAAGCGATGAAGGCGTAGTGGCGGTGCAGCCAATGCAGGTACGCCTCGTAGGCCTCGTCAGTGCTGGGCATGGAATCGCGTCCCAGCGCGAGGACGCCGTCGACGAAGCCCGACCCGGCACGGCGGACCGCAAGGTTGAACTGAGGACGGGTGGAGGCTGAGCCACCCGTCGGTTCGTCGGTGAAGCGCTCTCGATCGACGCTCCACCCACGCTCGCGCGCATGCTCCGCCAGGAGGGCATGCGTGCCGTCGGTGTCCACTCCCAGGTCCGCGAAGACGTAGGTGGTCACCTTGATGGGACGGCCGGGTTTGATGGCGGCGAGGGCATTCTCGAAGACGCTGCGTCGTAAGGCGGTCAGCCTGCCACCAGGGGTCGGACGGAACCGGGGCTCCACAGGCCTCCACCTCAGCCACGACTCGTCGAGTTCGTCGGCCGGAACGGGCTGAAGCCTCATGAGGCCCTCCTGCACAACTCGGCGAAGCGCCGGCTCTCCTCGTCCTGTAGCCGCGCCATGAGGACCGGGCGGTGCACAGGGCGCACGGAGTACACGAGAGCAACGCCGACGGGGCCGAGAAGGTTGGTCATGCGGGCACCTCCCCCGGCACCATGCGGGCTCGGACCGTCTTGGTGCGCCCGTCCTCGGCCAGGCTCCAGGTCACCTCCGCCCCGAGCAGGCGCGCCTCCCGCAGGCCGCGCCCCTTCTCACCGTTGAGCGCCGCCGCACTGTCGCGGAACTCAGGAGACGGATCCTGAACGTCGATGCGCAGTTCGTCGTCCTCCGTCACCGCCAGGACCACGGTCATCCGCGCATCGGTCCCGCTGTCGGTATTGGCATGGACGACGGCATTGGCCGTGAGAATCGCGAGGACGCGGACCGCCGCCATGATGTTCCCGGGCCAGCCCAGAACCGTGAGACGGGTGATGGCGTCCGTCCTCACCTGGCGCAGGCCGGCCAGGTTGAGTCGATACGAGCGGGACAGCTGGCGATCGACAGGCGCGCCGGCACCGGAAGGCAGCGCGACGGCACCTGCCACGTCGGGCGTGCGCAGGCAGGATCCGGCCTGCGGGTACACAGCGAACGCCGGGATACCCAGCAGCCAGACACGTAAGGCGATGCGGTCCCCCGGATACCAAGCGATCTCCTGCTCGGCGGGGGCGACGACTCCCGTCGCGGCGCCGCTGGTCAACTCATGTTCGACGGTGCGCCAACCGGTCCGGCGCTGACGAGGGGTGTCGAGCGCGGCCAGGTCGTACAGGTCGTGCACGACATTCCAGCCCCGCCGGGCGGCGAAGTCGTGGAGGACCGCCAGCGCACGGTTCGCTATCTGTGAGTCGAACGCACACGTGTAGAGCACGACGCTCGCGCTGTCGCTGGCCGTATCACCTAGAGGCGGTACGGGCAGGTCTCCCCAAACGACGGCGGGAGCATCGGTCTGAAGTCCAGATGTGGGCTGTCCGGTCATGGCTGCTGCCATCGACAACGGGGCGAAAGCGCACGTGTGCAGGTCGGCGGCCGCAGGCCGGTTCGTGGACAAAGCTCCGCCCCCATTCGATCAACCCTGTGACATCGCAGCGTTACATCGCGTAGTGCAAGCCCAATTAGAATCCTCCATGCAATCCCATGAGGCAAGCCCAGCTGAGAAATCGTCCCCTGACGTGGGACCTCCGAGAAGGGTGATGGGGCGTGACTGACGGCCGTACACGCGATGAGGCACACTTGCACCGGGCAAACCCACTACGACAGCGCAGGCGGGGAGGGCGAGGGGTGAGCGATCCGAACGGGCCCACCGTGCGACGGCGGCGCCTGGGCAGCGAGCTGCGACGACTGCGCGAGCGCGCAGGCCTCGACCAGCTCGCGGCAGCCAACCACCTGGAATGCTCCACTTCGAAGATCTCTCGTCTGGAGCGGGGCCAGGGCCTGGCCAAGCAAATGGAGATGCGCAGCCTTCTCGATCTGTACCGCGTCACCGACGAAGACGAACGGACCGCGATCCTTACCCTGCACAAGACGGCCGCCGAAGTCGGCTGGTGGGAACAGGCCGAGTACGAAGAGGTCTTGCCGAGCGGTCTGGGGGTTTACGTCGGGCTGGAGTACGACGCCCGCGCCCTGCAATGCTGGGAACTCGGTTTCGTGCCCGGCCTTCTGCAGACTGCGGACTACGCGCGAGCGGTCGTCTCGTCACTGCCTCGCCTCTCCACCGACGAGGTTGACCGGCTCGTCAAGGCACGCATGCAGCGCCAAACCCGCCTCACGCAGGAGAAGGACCCCCTCGAACTCTGGGCCGTGATCGACGAGTCGGTGTTGCATCGGCCGCTGGGCGGCGCCGACGTCATGCGGGCCCAGCTCGACGCCCTCGCCGAGTGGACCGCACGCACGAACGTCACACTTCAGGTCTACCGCCCCAAGGACGTGCACCCTGGCCTGCGTGGTTCGTTCAGCTTGCTGGAATTCGGCCCCGCCGACCCGCGGATCGGCTACGTCGATTCGCCCGGCGGGAACGCCTTCCTGGAGAAGGACAAACAAGTCCGCGTCCTTGCCGACACCTTCGACCGCCTCCGGGCGGGTGCGCTCGACCCCGAGGAGTCCGCGGCGCTCGTGAGATCTCTAGCCGCAGAGGAGAAATGATCATGAACCATCCCGCCCAGACTGCGCTCGGCGCCGACACCTTGGCCTGGTGGAAGAGCTCGTACAGCTCCGAGCAAGGTGCCTGCGTCGAAGTCGCGCACGCACCGCAGGGTCGGATGGCTGTGCGGGACTCCAAGGTGCATGCGGGCCCGCATCTGCTCGTAGACACACATGCCTTCACCGCGCTCGTCGCCGGGCTGGTCACCGGGACTGTCTGAAACGAACATGCAAGGGGCTGCCCCAGCGGGGCAGCCCCTTTGTCGTGCACAGATGCCGTGCAACTCTGGTCGCCCACCTAGCCAGCCCGGATCGCTCGCCGGCCTTCTCTGCGCGGATGAGAGTCAGTGTCGGTGGTCTTCGCACCGCCCAGGGCGAACTCGCTGCATGACGGGCGGTGCTGGCGGACCGGGTCTCGGAAATTTCCCGGCTTGGCTGTCACATCTGCCCAGCGGCACCTCCCCTTCTGTGGGTGAGGGCGGCACAAGGCCGCCTTCCCGAGGAGGGAGAGGCTCGTGGTGGGTGATGTGGTGCCGCAGGCGCCGGGGGTGGTGCACGGTTTTGTGCTCGTGCTCGGCGCCGTTGTGGAACACGTCGGCTGGCTGGCCGGGGCAGCCGGGGCGGTGCTGATCATCTGGGCTGCGTCGGCGGCCTGGTGGCGGCGCCGAGCCGTGCGGGAGCTGGAGCGCCGGGCCCGGTTCGAGCTGGTTCCGGCGGTGACGTTCGATCCGCAGATGGGGGACATCGGGCAGGCTGCGGCACGGCTCGACGGGGCGCGAGCGGCCGCTGGGGGTGTACCGAAGCGGGCGGGCGCGGTGCGGATCCGTGTCTGGGCCGGGCCGGAGAGCCAGTTGCACTACGGGTGGGAGGGCCCGGAGCGGGCGGCGAGCGTGCTGCGGATGCCGGGCTACCGGCAGGTGGAGGTGCGCCCCGTCGACGCCGCCCGGAGTGCCTCGACGCAGGTGCGGTTCGAGGGCGTGTCTCCGCAGGCGGGTGGCTGGTGAGCGCGGTCGTTCTGTCCAAGCAGGGCCAGGCGGCCGTCCCCGAGGCCACCCCGGTGCCTGGTGTCTCGCGAGGCCTGTATGTGGCGCGGGCGGAGCTGGTGCTGGCGCGGGCGGATCACTGGCCCTTGGGCAAGCCGGTGCTGGATCCGGATCCGCTGGAGCAGGTGGCGGCGGCGTTCGCCGAGGTGCGCACCGAGGACGGGGAAGAGGCGGAACTCATTGTCGACCTGTTGCCCGTGCCGGGGCCGGCGGTGGCGCGGCGGCGCCGGCGTCTGCTGGCTCGGGCGTCGCGCCGGGGGCCGACGGCGTTCGGGGAAGAGCTGACGGTCGGTGGGAGCGGCGGCAGTGTGCTCTCCCAGGTGTGGGATGTGCTCAATGGTCCGAGCGGCAAGCGGACAAGCGGGGGCGCGGGGGCGCGGCTGCCGCGGCAGAGTGACCTCTCGGACGGGATCGGCAAGTTCGCTCCCGGCGCGCAGGTGTTCGCTTTGCAGGTGCTGGTGCGGTGTACGGCGCGGCATCCGGCACGGGCGCGGGCACGGCTGCATCAGGTGATGGCTGCCTTGCAGGCGTTGCGTGGGCAGAACGCCCTCGTTCCGGTGGGCCCGCGCCTGGGCGGGTGGCGGCCGTACTCGGATGTGTGGTGGCGCCGCCGCGCCTTCGACCGGCGCTTTGCGCGCGGGGACTTCGCCCCAGCCCGGCGCAGGCAGTGGGTGACCTGGCAGGAAGTGGCCGCGCTGCTGAAGCCGCCCAGCAGGCACTGCACCGCGCAGAACATCACACGCACCGGCGGTGTGGTCTCACCTGCCCCGGCCGGCCTGCCCACCTGGACGGGGCAGAAGGACGTCCTGCCGCTCGGCTACGTGACCGGAGCGGACGGCCGACGCCGGCTGGGGGGCGCGTACGCGAAGGACGTGCTGTTCGGGTCGTCCCTGGGCAAGTCCGGGTTCGGCAAGACCGAGCTGGCGCTGGTGCAGTTCGCTGCCCGGGCCTATGCCGAGGACGGCGCACTGCTGTTCGACCCGCACCGGACGGCCTGGCTGAGGATCAAGCCATATCTGGCGCATCCCGTACTCGCCGACCGGATCTGGGAGGTCGACCTGTCCCGGGCACGGGATGAGGATCTGATGTCGTGCTGGAACCCACTGTCCATGGAGGGCCGGCGCCTGGACGAGGTCCAGGAGATCGTCGGCGCCGTGGTCGGGGCGATCTCCTCGGCACACAGCTGGGGAGAGCGTGCCACACGGGCACGCACGATCCTGTCGAACGCGGTGCGCACCCTGGCTGAGCTGTCCCACCTGCTGATCCAGGATGGCCACCCCGAGTTGCAGCCGACCGTGTTCCAGATCAGCACCCTGCTCGAGGACGAGGACTGGCGCAAGGCCGTGCTCGCCCACCTGCCTCAGGCCACCGGCCGCTACTGGACGCGGTCGTTCGCCAACGTCGAGCCGAACGCGATGAACACCGTCACCAACGTGCTCTACCGCTTCAGCAGCTCCCGCTCGCTGCGGGCGTTCCTCGGCTCGCCCCGCTCCGGCTACGACCTGCGCCGGGCGATGGCCACCTCCGCAGTGGTCGGCCTGTGCCCGTCCGGGACCGGCGAAAGCGACGAGCTGATCTGCGCGCTGCTGCTGTTCGACCTGTTCCGCGAGGGCATGGCCCGCGCCTCACTGCCCGCCGACCAGTTGCACACCATGTGGTCCTGGGTGGACGAGCTGACCAGCGTAGACGGCGCCTCACACGGCTACATCGCCAAGATCCTCGAGCAGCTGCGGAAGTACGAGCTGAGGTTCGTGGGGATGACGCAGATGGTCATGCGGCTGTCGGACACCACCCGTCAGGCCCTGATGCAGAACCAGAGCTGGCTGTCGGCGACCGGCGCTGACGCGGACGAGGCCGCCTTCGTCGCCAAGCGCATGCCCGGCATCGACCCGGCGACCATCCAGCAGATCGACCGCTACTGCTACATCCAGTCCGTCCAGCTGCACGGCAAGCGCACCGCCCCGTTCCGGGTCGAAGGCGTCGCGGTCGACGACGTCTTCGCCGACTACTACAACCCCGACGGCCTCGAGGCGCTCGACAAGGCGATCGACGCCAACGTCCAGCGACGCCCGGTCGGCGACATCCTCGCCGGTCTCGACCGTCTGGACGACGCGATCCTCGCCCACCTCACCCGCCGCCCCTCCGGCGGCACGCCGCGCCCCGCGGGCTCCGGCGACGTCGTCCACCGCCTTCCTCGCCCCACACACCCGACGCAGAAAGGCTGAACCGCATGTCCGCACCCGCCCTGACCCGGCCGCGCGCTCTGTCCCGCCTCGCCCAGGAGCTGCTGCCCGTCCTCTACCAGCACCGGCTGCTGACCGCCGAGCAGCTCACCCGGCTGCTGCGCCCCACCGCTACGACCAGCCGTTACGTACGCAAGCAACTGCTACAGCTCCAGGTCCACGATCTTGCAGACGCCACCTGCCGCCGCCACAGCCGCGCCGGCGAGCTGCTGTGGTACATCACCCCGCTCGGCGCCGCCACCGTCGAAGCCGGCCGCGAACTTCCCGCACGCCCCTACCAGATGACCAGCCAGGCCGCCGCGAGCGCCGTGCAGGAGCACACCCTCGCCATCAACGACACCGCGCTGGCCTTCGTCGCACACGCCCGCCGGCTCGGCGACGGATGCGGTCCCCTGTCCTGGGACATGGAGGTCGCCCACCGCGTCCGCGACGGCAACACCCGCTCCGGCGACGAGGCCTGGCTCACCCCCGACGCCGTCCTCCACTACACCCACACCACCCGAGGCGGCGAGCGGATGCTGCTCGACTTCTTCCTCGAGGTCGACCGCGCCACCATGCCCGTGGCCCGCCTAGCTGCCAAGCTCCACGCCTACGCCCGCTACGCCACCTACATCCCCCAGCCCGCCCCCGGCGCCCGGCACAGCACAGCCGGCGGGCTGGTGCAGGAGGCCTGGCGTGAGCGCTACCGCGCCTTCCCCCGGCTCCTGCTTGTCCTCACCGGCGCCCCGACACACACCCTGGCCACCCGCGCCCTGGACCTGCGTGCGCTCGCCGCCGCCGATCCCCGTCTTCAGCGCGCCGCCGCCCAGCTGCGGGCGGGCGTCACCAGCCTGGAACTCCTCACCCGCCACGGCCCGTTCGCCGACATCGTCACCCCTCTTCTCGGCCCGGACACCCCGACGACTGTCCTCCTTCCGGCCCCGGCGGTGTCCGCGTGAGCGCCTCCGTCTCCTCTGCTCCGTTCGTGCCCGCCCCTACGGCGAAAGGTTTCTCGATGCTGCTCGGCAAGCTCCGACGACGCCGTCAGGCCGCCGCCACGCGCACACTGGAAAGGCCCTATGCGACACCGCACGCGTGCTCGGCGGTAGTCGACGGCCTTCCCCAGTTGGACTCCCCGCTCGTCACCGAACTCATCGCCCTGCAAGCGCACACCCGCCACCTGGGCTGGCTCAGCGCTCGAGAACAGTGCCCCGAGGAGTACCGGCACCTCGCCCGTCTCGTCCTCCAGCACGTCCTGGAAGGCTGGCACGCCCAGACCGGCGGTCGCGGCCGGCTCGAGGACCTCCTCGTCTTTCCGGATCCCGCCGGTCCTGTCCCCGGTCACTGTCAGCATGAGCGCGACCACATGACAACGTACGGGAGTTGACCATGCTTCTTCGCCAGCACGCCGCTGCCGCAGCCGTCCTCGCGGCCACCGCCCTGCTCACCGGCTGCGGTCACTCCGGGGGCACCGTGGGCTCAGGCCAGCCGTCCCGTACCGCCCGGCCCAGTGCCAGCGCACATCATGCGCAGGCAGACGCGCTGCCGACGGGGATGATCCGGCTTGGCGAAAAGCTCCCGCACACCGACAACGAGACGTGGGCCGTCGCCACCAGCCCGTTGAAGACCGTCCGGGCCACCACGAAGGCGAAGGGCCTGCCCAGCGGCTGGATCGCGCTCGCGACCGCGTTCACCTTCACCAACACCACCGACCAGATCCAACAGGTACCCACTGACCTGATCCAGGCGGCCCGCTACGGCCCCGACGGGCGCAGCGCAGCTACCTACACCGACACCGGCATCGACGGTCTGCCGCTCGACACCCTCACCAACAGCCCTGACCCGATCCGCGTCCCGCCCGGCGGCACCTACACCGCCCGCCTCGGCTTCGCCGTCCCCGAGGCCGCCAAGGGCCAGCCGCTCACCCTCACCTACACCAACGGCCAAAGCACCCGCTACCTCGAAGACACCATCCCCGGCGCCACTGCGGCCCCGCCGGTCGCCTCCGCTATCCACCCGGTCAGCGCGGACAAGAAGATGCTCGCCTTCGGCGACTGGCACGCCGGCAACGAGACCACCTACCTGCGCGTCTCCGCCGTGAAGGTGACCGGCACCGACGCCTCCGGACAGCGCGCCTGTGAGGTGGACTTGACCTTCTTCAACCCGGAGGAAGAAGTCAGCCCGCTCTCCCAGACCCCGCTGGAAGCGAGCGTCCATGTGTACTACGGCAAGAGCCTCACCGAGGCCGACACGGTCAAGGAGTACACCGGGCTGTCCGGCGCGTTCATCGCGCCGCAGCGCACGGCGACCGTCACCGCCCACTTCACCTTGCCGGCCAAAGTCGTTCCCGGACCGGTCACCATCGAGATCGGCAACAGCGACGGGCTCCGTGTCACCTACACGGGCAACGTGGGGAACTGACCGCGGAGCGGGAGCGTCCGCCTCAATAGCGTGAGTTGTATCCCGTGATGCGGGATTTACGACGTCACGATCCCGTGAACTGGGATATCAGGGTGGGCCGATGCGGAAAAAGTGCTTAACGTGTGCATGTGCACGGCACCCGGCGAACTGGTCACCGCGTGATCACTCACCGCACCGAACCGCAGGCCGCCGCCACACCGACGACGACGAACGGGGAGACGCCTTGGCGCGCAAAGCACGACCGAAATCCGGTGGACTTCGCACCCGAAATCGGCGAAGTCGACTTATCAGCTTGACGCTTTCGTTGGGGGCGGCGCTGGCGTTGACCGCGTGCGGGTCGTCCGACAACAACCATGCGGGGAAGGCCTCTCCTTCCGCAACGGCATCCAGTTCCGCAGCGAGCACGGCTTCCGCGTCTGCGGACCCGGACGCAGCGGCCAAGCAGGACGTCATCACCGCTTACAAGCACTACTGGGACGAAGAGGTCAAGGCCTACTCGAAGGCGAGCCTGGACGGGACCGATCTCAAGAAGTACGCCCAAGGCAGCGCGCTGGGATTGGTCCAGAGTGACCTGCTCAACATGAGGACAGCAGGACAGGTCATCGAGGGCAAGCCACGCATCGATCCCAAGGTCACCAGCCTGGATCTGCAGAAGAAGGTCCCATCGGCACAGATCACAGACTGCGTCGACGTCTCGTCGTGGAAAGTTCTGGACGCCAAAACGAAGAGTGAAGTAGCCCTGCCCAAGACCCGGCGCACCAAGTACGTGAGCATCGTGACTGCGGAGAAGTGGGGGAAGCAGTGGGTCATGCTGGAGGACAAGCCGGAAAACCGAGCATGCTGACACGTGGTGCTGCGGTAGCCAGCGCCCTGCTTGTCCTGGGCATGGGCACCGCTACGAGCGCTGTCGCGGCCGGGCCCGATCCGAAGCCGTCCACTACCGTCGGCCCCTGCTTGTCCGTAAAGGTCTGTGTAGGGGTCGGTGTCGGTGGATCCCCTGGTTCGAGCGACAACAAGCCGTCGTCCCCGCGGAAGAGCAGCAACGGGCCTTCTGTGCCGGGACCGTGCGTCGTGATGAAGGATGACCCGCAGCCGCCTGCCGGAAGCTCTCTGTGGGAGGGGCACAGCCCCGGTGACGGCGCCGTCTACACCCGGATCTGCCCTGTGGCGGATGTCGCCGCCGGCATCGTGGGAATGATGGCTCCCCCGCAGACGTTCTGGTCCGCTACCCCTCCGGCCAAGGTCGACCCTGCTCAGCTAGCGCAGGAGGCCCTGGACAAGATGACGCTGCTCGGCCCGCGTATCGACATCAACCCGAAGCCTGGCGGCAAGGGCCTGGTGGGGATGCCCGTGTGGATGGCGGCCGACACGTCGCAGACCACGTGGGGGCCGAACAGTGCGAGCGCCTCGGCCGGCGGGGTCACGGTGACCGCGACGGCGAAGGTGTCGAAGGTCGTGTGGGACATGGGTGACGGCACCTCGGTCACGTGCACCAGCCCTGGAACGGTGTACCAGAAGTCGTTCGGGCTGAAGGCCTCGCCGGACTGCGGTCACGTCTACACCCAGCCCTCGGACCAGCAGCAGGGCGGCAAGTATCGGGTCACGGCCACTTCGACGTGGACCGTCAACTGGCAGGTGAACGGCGGCGGGGAGACGGGGACGCTCACCGCAGTCCGCCAGTCCGGTGTCCAGCTGACCATCGTCCAGTCCCAGGCCGTCAACTCCTAGCCCGTCTCTGCCCACCCCCGCAAGGAACCACAGGACACTGGATTATGGACACGACATCGTTCGCGCCGAATGTGGCTTCGCCCCGGCAGCCTGAGCTGGCCCCGAGTACCGGTACCAAGGCCCGTTCCAAGCGCAAGTGGTCGCTGGCCGCGGTGCTCGTGCTCGCTGCCCTCCTCGGGTCCCTGGCCGGGGCCGTGCTGGTGGCACGGGCCGGTGACCGTGTCAGCGTGCTGGGGATCGCCCGCGACGTCCAGGCGGGGCAGAAGATCACCGATCAGGACCTGGTCACCGTCTCCTTCGCCGAAGACCCCGGCCTGTCCCCCGTACCGGCCTCCGAACGCAACTCCGTGGTGGGGCAGATCGCAGCCGTGGACCTGCGCCGCGGCGGTCTGCTCACACGCTCGCAGCTGACGGCCGGCGGGGGCCTGGGCGACACCAAGGAGATCGTCGGCATCGAGGTCAAGCGCGGTTTCGCGCCCCGCGGCGAGCTGCAGCCCGGAGACAAGGCCGCCGCGGTCCTGCTGCCCGCACAGGGTGCCGGCAGCAGCACATCCTCGTCGAAGAGCAGCCAGACCTCGAACAGCGACGTCATCGAGGTGACGGTGAAGTCGCTGTCCACCCCGGACGCGTCGGGCGCGATGGTCGTCAACGTCGCTGTCGACCCGGCGGACGGCGCGCGGCTGGCGACGCTCGCGGCCGCCAACCAGGTGGCGCTGGTCCGTGAGCCGCGCGGGGGGAACTGACCATGGCGGTGATCGCGTTGGTGTCCGCCAAGTCGGACGGCGTCACCACGTCGGCGTGCGCGATGGCGTTGCAGAGCACCCGGCCGGTGCTCCTAGCCGAGCTGGACATGGCCGGCGGGAGTCTGAGGCACCGGCTTTTGAAGGACATCAGACGGGGCCAGGAGCCGTTGACGGGGCACATCGGGCTGCACAAACTGCCGCAGGCCGACCTGCAGCGCACCAGCCCTGATCAGGACCTCACCCCGCAGGTGTCGCATCACCTGTGGCCGATGGACGACAGCGAGTTCCGTGTGGCGCTGCCGGGGCTGACCGATCCGCGGCAGGCCGCGTCGCTGACAACGGTGTGGCCGACGCTGGTGAACGTGCTGCAACTGACCGATCAGCAGCTGAGGTGGGACGTGATCGTGGACGGGGGCCGGATGGTCCTCGAAGGCGGTCGCCTGCATCCGGTGCTGACGCCCGCCGCCGTGCTGCACCAGGCCGACGTGGTTCTGCTGGTGGTCCGCACCACCGAGGAAGCACAGAACCTGGCCTACCCGATGGTGAGGGCGCTGCAGACCGAGCTGGAGACCCACGCGTCGGGGTCACGGGCGCTGGGGCTGCTGCTGTTGGGCGACGAGTACAACGCTGCGGAGGTGTCGCGCGGGCTGGAGGTTCCGGTGCTGGGCCAGTTGCCGTGGGACGAGGCCGCCGCCGCGTACCTGCAGCGCGGGGGCCGGATGCCGCGCGGGGTGTCCAGATCGCGGCTGATGCGTGCCGCCCGGGACGTGATGGGACCGCTGCGTCAGCACGCGGACCGGCGCCAGCTGCACCGGCAGATGCGTGTCCACGCCGCCTCCCCGGCGGTCGCACGGATCATGCAGCAGATCCAGCAGGGGGTCCCCCGTGGCTGACGCGAAAGGAAACGGCCGGGTGAACGGCACGATGCTGGGCGGTCTGCTGGCCCAGCACGCAGCCAACCGCAGCGCCCAGCCGCCCGCCGTACCACCACCTGCTGCGAACGCTGCCGCGAGTGCCGGACCGGTTCCGCCCGCGGTCCGCTCACCAGCGGCCGCGGTGGATCCGGCAGGTCCGGCGGGTCCGGCGAGCACTGCTGGGGTTGCCGAGCTGCCCGGGGCGGTCGCGGTGCCGTGGGAGGAGATCATCAAGCTGCGGCAGCTCGTCGCCGACGACGTCGACGCCGTCAAAAAGGAACGTCGGCGCGGCGGCCAGGAGCTGGAGGAGCGGCATCTGGCCGAGGTGACGCGCAGTTGCGTGCGCAACCGGGTCGCCGAGTGGGCCACCCGGTGGGTGTTGTCGCATCCTCCGCTGTCCGATGCGGAGTTGGACCGGGTGCGCACCGAGGTGTTCAACCTGATCCACCTGGCCGGCGAGATGCAGCAGGTCCTGGACCGGCCCGAGGTCGAGGACGTGCTGATCGACGGGGAGTGGATGTGCATCGACTCCCACGGCCGGCCGCAGGAGTGGGTGCGCTCGCCGTTCTCCAGCAGGCGGCAGGCCATTGAGTGGGTCAACCAGATGGCATCTTCCTCTGGCCACGGTGAGCGGCTGCTGTCGTACACCACCGGTGCGGTCGACTTCGAGCTGCCGGACGGCTCGCGTGTGGCGGCAACCGTGCTCACCCAGCGGGTGACGATCGCCATCCGCCGCCACACCCTGGAACGGGCCACACTCGCGGAGCTGCATCAGCGGGGCATGGTCGACTCGGTGCTGGCCTCCTTCCTGTCATGCGCGGTGAAGGCGGGTCTTTCGATCCTGATCGCCGGCAACATGGCGACCGGCAAGACCACGTTGATGCGCGCGCTCGGGCGGGAGATTCCCGCCCATGAGCGGGTGGCGACCCTTGAGAGCGACCGGGAGCTGAATCTGGACGGCCCGGAGACACCGGCGCATGTGCTGGCCTTCCAGGCCCGTGAGGGCAACGGCGAGCGGGATGCCTCCGGCCGGGCAATCGGTGAGATCACGCTCAGCGACCTGGTGCGGATCTCGCTGCGGTACAAGGCGACACGGGTGATGGTGGGCGAGGTCCGCGGCGACGAGGCCGTGGCAATGCTCGAGGCGATGGTCGGCGCGGGCGTCGGCGGCATGTGCACCGTCCACTCCAAGGTCCCCGAGACCGTCATTGAGCGCCTGATCGTGCCGCTGGCCCGCGCGGGCCTGTCCGGGGACGCGGCCACCCGGCTGATCGCCGCGGCGGTCGACCTGATCGTGTACGTCGACAAGATCGACGAGACACACATTGGCGGCCGGGTGCACCGGCATGTGACGCACGTATGGGAGACCGCAGGCCGCGGAGACGGCGGCGGTGTCGCCCTGTCGAAGATCTTCGGCCCGTACGAGGACCCGGACGGCCTGGTGCTGGAGGAGCGTGCGGTGCCGACGGGCACACCGGTGAGCGAGCGGCGCATGCGGCATCTGGAGCGGCACGGCTTCGACCGGCGCTGGCTGGCCCAGTTCAAGGGCCGGGGAGACTGGCCGCCGCTTCAGCTGGTGGGCCGCAAGGGGGCGGCAGCCTGATGGACTCGTCGTATCTGTCGGGGCTCGGCGCGCTGTGCGGCGCGCTGGTCGCGCTGTGCCTGGTCGCGGTGGTGGCCGTGCTGCGCGGCTGGCAGCCAGCCGCCTCCGCGTCGAACCCGCTGACCCGGGTGCGAGCCCGGGCCCGGCGGGCGGTGGCCGAACTCCCGGAGGGCTGGCGTTCCAACTACCGGTTCGTGCTGGCCGGGTCCGCGGTGCTCGGGGTGCTGGTGTGGGCGCTGACCGGCTGGCCGGTGCACGGCATGCTCGCCGCGCTGGCCCTGGCCGGGCTGCCGTTCGTCCTGTATCCGGGCGGCTCGGAGCAGGCCGAGGTCGCCCGGCTGGAGGCGATCGCGGAGTGGCTGCACCAGCTGGCCAGCGTCCGCGCCGGCGGCAAGCCTTTGGAGGAGATCCTCAAGACGCTGGACACGGTGCCAGCCCCGCTGAGGTATGAGACCGGGATGCTGGCGTCGCGGCTGTCCTCGGGGATGCCGGCGCGGTGGGCGTACCTGATGCTCGGTGACGATCTCGGCAGCCGGATCGGGGACGACATCGTCCGCCTGTTCCGTGACCACACCGCGAGTCGAGGCCCGGGACTGGCCGCGGCGTTGTCCGCGCAGGCCGCTCTGGTCAGCCGGCAGGCCTCCGATCTGCACGACATCGAGGCGGAGCGGCGCAAGGCCCGCTCCGAGGCGCGCCGGGTGTCGCTGTTCGCGCTGGCCGTGGTGACGGTGATCCTGGCCAGCCCCTCGTACTCGGCACCGTTCGCCACCCCGCTGGGACAGGTGGGCCTGATCGTCCTGGGCACGCTGTTCGTCGCCTCGTTGCTGTGGCTGCGCCGCATGGCCCGCCTGGAGCCGGAGCCGCGGACCCTGCCCACCGCGCGTGAACGCGCAGCCGAGCAGACCGCGAGGGGAGCGGCCTCGTGATCTCTGTACCCGGCATGGTGATCGGCGCGATCGTCGCGGTGTGCCTCGTTCTGGCGGTGCGCGCGCTGATGCCGCAGCGCACTGCGCTGGCCGAGGCGCTGCGTCGCACCCATCAGCCCGACGCCTACGCTCCGGCGCGCGCTGCCGTACCTGAGGGGCGGGGGACTGCCGTCTGGGCGGACCGGCTCGGCACCCGGTTGATGGAGACCGACACCTTCGTCTCGCGGCTGCCCGCCCGCGACCTGGCGCTGCTGGAGCTGTCACCGGCCTCACTGCTGGGGCGGTGCGCCCTGTACGCCCTGGTGGGGGTGCTCCTGCCGCAGTGGTTCTTGTTCATCGCCTCGATAATGGGGGTGAGCTGGCCGCTGCTGGTGTCCCTGCTGGCCGGGTGCGCGTTCGCAGCCTTCATGGTCTTCAAGTGCCTGGACGACGTACGGGACAAGGCGAAGAAGGCGCGCCGCACCTACCAGTACTACGCGGCCTCCCTGCTGGAGCGGATCGCGCTGGCCCGCAACTCGGATGCTGGCGCCACCGACGCGCTGATGCGAGCGGTCGCCCCCGGCGAGGGCGTGGTGGAGGCGCGGATCAGGGACACCGTGGAACATGCCCAGCTGGCTGGCGTCAGTGTGTGGAGTGCCTTGCGCGCGCTCGGTGAGGAGATCGGTGTGCCCGAACTGTCCCGCCCCGCGGCCGCGCTGGCCTTGGCCGGTGAGGAACAGGCCGCTGTGTTCAACCAGTTGGAGGCCCAGGCCGTCGCCGTACGGCGCGCGCTGCTGGCTGACCGCAAGGGACAGGCGAATGAGGCCACCGAGAAGATGAGCTTGCCGTCGCTGGCCATCGTGTTCTTGATGGCCACGTTTCTGCTGGCTCCCGCCGTTGTCCGGATCATGACGTTCTGATCGGTCCCGCCTGTCCGTCTGTGGGCCGACGTTCAACTCGAGAGGAAAGATTTCTGTGCACCGCACTCGTAAGCGCATCGCTCAGCTTCTGGGCCCGATCCGGCGGCACTTCGCCCGCGTCCGCATCGAGGCGAGATCGGACGCCGGGTTCACCGCGTTCGAGTGGGCCGTCGGGCTGGCGCTGACCGGCACTCTGATCATGGTGGTCTACGCCGCGGCGAACACCAAGATCGGGGAGAAGGTCGCCCAGATCGCCGGATTCTGATGAACCTGCCCCCCGTCACTCTGACACCACAGCCTGGCCGACGGGCCCGGATACGGGCCCGGCTGCGGCAGGATCGCGGAGCGATGGCGCTGGAGCTGTCGATGGTGGTGCCGCTGGCCTTCCTCATGCTGTTCGCACTGATCCAGGGCGGCCTCTACTTCCACGGACGGTCCGTCGCCCACCACGCCGCACAGCAGGCCCTGGATGCCCAGCGCGCCTACAACGCGGCCCCCGGCGCGGGACAGACGGCAGCCCGTGACTTCCTCGCCCGCATGGGCGGGTCCCTGTCCGGCGCCTCGGTCCAGGTCGAGGACAACGGCAACCAGGTCAGCGTCGAGGTCCAGGGCAGCGTCATCAATCTGGTGCCCGGCTGGGACGGGCACATCGACCAGCGCGTCCAGGCTCCGAAGGAGAAATTCCGCCAATGAGCCGCCACAGCACCTCGCGGCCCCAGCCGGAGTGGGGAGACCGGGGCGGGGCGTCCCTGACCACGGCGATCTTTGTCCCCGTGGTGCTGGTCCTGCTCGGTCTGCTCATCGCATGCGGCCGCATCGTCAACGCACAGAGCGCGGCGGACGCTGCCGCCCGGGACGCCGCCCGCACCGCCTCCATCTCCGCCGACCCGGCCAGCGGCGAGTCCGCCGCCCGCCAGGCCGCGGAGGCGAGTCTGGCGCGCTCCGGGCTGCACTGCGCCAGCATCAGCGTCGTCCTGGACACCCGCGGCCTGTCTGCCCCTGTCGGCCAGGCCGCGACCGTGACCGCGACCGTGTCCTGCACGGCGCCGCTGTCCGAACTGGCGGTCCCAGGCCTGGGCGGCTCCAAGACATTGACGGGGTCGATGACATCCGCAGTGGACACCTGGGCCACCCGGGGGAACTCGTGATCGCCCGCTGGCGGCGCGCTGTCGCGCTCCGGACCGAGCGGGACCGGGGCCAGTTGGAGCTGTTCTACGCCGGGATCGTCATCATCGCCTTCCTCGTCATCGGTCTCGTCATCGATGGCGGAGCCGCCCTGGACGCCGACTCCCGCGCCGACTACCTCGCCCAGGAAGCGGCCCGGGCCGGAGCCCAGCAGATCAATCCGGGCGAGGCCATCACCGGCGAGGCCATCGTGGTCGACCCCGACGCCGCCCAGGCGGCCGCCCGCTCCTACCTCACCGCCCATGGTGTCGACGGCGACGTCAGCGTCGCCGCCGACGGCCAGACGCTGAGCGTCACCGTCCACGACACCTACCGCCCCTACTTCGCATCCCTCATCGGATTCGCGCACATCCCCGTGACCGGACACGGCACCGCTACCCTGCTTCACCAGGCCGGAGGCTGAACTTCCATGCCCCACACCCAAAACCGCCCGCGCCGTACGCTGACGTGGCCGCTCGCCGTGGCGCGGGGCGTGTGGGCGCTTACTGTCCTCGCCCTCCTCCTCGTCGGCGTGCCCTGGCTGCTGCTGACAGTCGGCACCCTGCCCAGCGCACTGCCCTCCTGGAACGCCGTACACGAGGCGCTGATGCGCCCGGACGACGGCAGCGGCTTGATGACCCTGCTCACCGTCGCGGCCTGGATCACCTGGCTGTGGCTGGTCATCCCCGTCCTCCTCGAGATCGGCGCGGTGGTGGCCCGCCGGACCACGCCGCGGCTGCCCGGCATGGCCACCGGACAGCGCCTGGCCGGCTTCCTCCTCGGCAGCATCCTGCTCGCCTCCCCCGCCGCCGCGGCCAGCGCCGCCACCCCCGCCGTCGCCGCGACCGCCCCCCACGCCCCCCACACGACAGCCACCCCTGCCGGCGACGACGACAGGCAAGCGGCTTCCGCCTCCTCCACGGCCGCCGCCTCGCCGACGGGCCGGGCAGCCGCTCCCAGCCTACGCGACGACCGGGCAACGGCGCTCACCGAACACACCGTGGGGAAGGACGGCACCACCTGGTGGGACCTGGCCGAGCAGTACCTCGGCGACGGACTGCTCTATCCCGACCTGCAGCACCTCAACCCGCAGCTGCCCACGGAAAAGATCCTTCCCCCAGGCACCACCGTCCTCGTCCCCGCCTCCTCCCCCGCAGCGGCCGAGCACGCGACCGAGCCGGACGGTGTGCACACCCAACTCACCGCCGACGAGCCTGCCCAGCCGTCGAAGGGCGCCAGCACGCTAGCCCGGCGGGAGTACACCGTCAAGCCCGACGACAACCTGACCCGGATCGCCCAGGACCAGCTCGGCGACGCCGCCAAGTGGACCCAGCTGTTCGAAGCGAACAAGGGAGAACAGCAGCCGTACGGCCACCACTTCACCAACCCGGACCTGATCTATCCGGGACAGCACCTCACCCTGCCCACCGACAGCACCGGCCGAGAGCAGGGTGCCACCCACGGCCGACCGCAGGATCAGCCCACCCATCACGAGAACGACCACGGCAGCAACGGGTCGCCCACCCACGACAAGGGTGCTCCGACACCGCAGGAGAAGCAGACCACCAGCCCCTCCGCGGCCGCCTCTGCCACCCCGCAGACCGCGACGCCGAGCACCACCACAGCACCCTCTCCATCTGCCTCCGCCTCCCGTACGCCAGATGGACAGTCCGCTGCGCCGCACTCCCCCGCGGGCCCGACGGGCAGCACCCTCCGTACACACGACGTGCCCACCGCGGCCGCATCGTCTCCGTCGCCGGCAGCCGGCACAGAGCGTGGGCAGCAGGCGGGGGTGTTCGGGCTGCTGGCCACCGGTGTCCTGGCGACCGGGTTCCTGTCCGTCCTCGCCTACCGCCGTATCACCCAGCTACGCCAACGGCGCCGCGGCCACCACATCGCCCTCCCCCAGGGCGACGCAGCCCGCACCGAGCACGCCCTGCGCGTCACCGAGGCCGTCATCGACACCGCGGTACTCGAGCCAGTCCTGCGCACCATGGCTGTACATCTCGCCGACGCCGGCCGCGAGCTGCCCGACATCGAGGTCATCGTCCTCGGCGACCGCGACATCGTGCTGCACCTGGCCGAGCCAGCTGCCCCTGTACCGCCGTTCACCGCCGCCCCGGACCAGCTCGCCCGCTGGTCCTGCCCCACCAACACCGGCGAACTCCTCCCGGCCGACGAGACCGGAGACATCGACGAGCCCTACCCGGCCCTGGTCAGCCTCGGCTGGGACAACGACGGCCGCCTGGTCCTCATCGACCTCGAGCATGTCGGCCACCTGCACCTGACCGGACCGGCCGCCACCGCGGTACTACGCACGCTCGCACTGGAGCTCGCCACCAGCGAATTCGCCCATCACCTCGACCTGACCCTGGCCGGAGACACCGTCGCGCCAGGCCTCGCCGAGGAACTCGGCGAACGGGTCACCGAGCACGCCCACCTGTCCGATGCGGCGGCCGCGCTTCGCACCCACCACGGCGAACAGCAGCACGCCCTGGCCCTCCTCGGCACCGCCACAGTGCGCCATGCCCGCACAGGCGTCGACACCGCAGCAGCCTGGACATCCGCTCTGGTCATCGCCCGCATGCCCGAGACCGGTGATGCAGACGGGCTCGAGGACCTGCTCCAGGTCATCGCCGACGCGCCGCGCACTGCCACCGCCGTCCTCACCACCGGCTCCCTCCCGCCCGGCACCCCCGTGAACAGTTCCTGGAGGCTGCACGCCGACGAGGCCAGCGCCGTCCGGCTGCCGCTCGACGGCGTGGACATCGACTGCACATTGCAGGCCCTGTCCGACGAGCACTACACATACGCGCTGGAGACCCTCGCCATCAGCCGCGCCGAGGACAGCCCCGCTCCCGAGCCGCACCTCCCCGCCGCGCACAGGCCCGGCTTCGAGACCGACGCGGGCACCGACGACGGTGATTCCCCTGTGGCTGCGGCCTCGGATAGCCACGCAACGGCCGTATCCGGTCCGGAGCGGGTGCCGAATCTGCTCGCCCAGTTCGCCGCCCTCGATGACGAAGACGACGACAACGACGACGACAGTGCGGATCAGCAGGCCGACGAGGGCAGCCACGACGACAGCCCGGCCGTCCCCCTTCCCACCCCGCCTCAGCACGCCGCACCCAGCGAAAGCCTGGGCGTCGCCCTGGACAAGCCCGGCCGGGCTCCATCGGCTCCCCCAAGTCCGGTTCCCGCACAGCAGGCGCCGACCAGGACGGTGAGTATCCGTCTGCCCGCCGACGTCCTCCCCGCACCCGCGCCCGAGACCGCGTCCGCCACCGCCTCACCGAAGACTGAGACGGAGACGGAGACGGGAGAAGCGGAAACGTCGAACCCGGTGGTACGCGTGCTGGGACCGGTCGACGTCGTCGGCGCCCGCGGAACCCTCACCGAGAAGAAGCGCCAGCGCACCTACATCGAACTCGCCGCCTGGCTCATCCTCCACCCTGGCCACCACGCCGCAGCCCTGGACCACCGCGCCCTCGACGAGGCCCTGTGGCCCGACCGCGACGAGGTCAGCCTCAAGTACCGCAACGCCGTCGTCAGCAGGACGCGGACCTGGCTCGGCCGAGACACCGACGGCCAGCCGTACATCCCGCTGCTGAAGACCGCGAACAGCCGCTACAGCATCGCCTCCTCGGTCGGCTGCGACTGGCACAACTTCCAACGCCTCACCCAGGCCGGGAAGGACCCGAACACCGCGCACGCGGACTTGGCGCTGCGGCGCGCCCTGGAGCTCGTACGCGGCCGACCGTTCTCCTCCACTGACCGGCGCCGCTACAAGTGGGCCGAGCATCTTGCCCTGGTGATGACCATGGAGATCGTGGACGCAGCGGAGATCCTGGCCGAGCGCCGTCTGGCCGCCCACGACCCGCGCAGCGCTCTCTGGGCGGCCACCAAGGGCCTGGAGGTTGCCCCCGCCGTCGAATCCCTACACCGCATCCTCTTCCAGGCCTACGCGGCGATCGGCGACTACGAGGCACTGGAGCGCGCCGCCACATGGCTGGAGGAGTTCACCGAGAACAACGAACTCGAACTCGACGACGAGACCCTCGCCGTCCTCGACCAACTCCGCGCCAGGATCTGACCCGCCCCTCGCAGCGACGAGCCAAGGAGCGGCGCAGCCGGTGAACTCAACCGGCCACGGCACCGGCCACTTGCCCCGGCGCCGTGGCCGTGTTCGTCGGCTGTGGCCGCTGGACTTGGCCACACCGGCCACGCCGCCCCGACCGGCCATCCGCCGGATGCCACCCTGCCTCGAACGTCGCAGTTCCTGATCGGGCCACGCCTGTCGTGGATGAGGTCGCCAGCTGTTGCCCTCAAGCTGCGGGTATCCCGCTCGGAGCACCACCGCATACCCCGGTCTGCGGGATACCCAACCCCTTGCCCCCACCAGCCGCCCGCGGGGCGGCCTCTCCCTGTACCCGGTCATCGCGGCGCCGGAACGGGTGGCCGTTTTCGGGATGCCCGGCCACTGGCCGGTGACCGATGAAGCCAGGATCGGCCACCGGTCACAGCCCGTCGGCCACGGCATCGGGCCTGGTCGGCCACGTGGCCGATCGAGTGGCCGGTGGCCGGTCACAGCCCGAGTCGGCCACCGGCCGCCGTTCGGCCATGGGACCGAGACGTGGCCGCTGCGATCACTGCGGCGCCATCGGCCACGGCCCGGGGTCAGTCATCGGTCAGTGACCGACCGCAGGTGTGCCCGGGCCTGCTGGCGTCGCTGCTCCGACAGATACTTCTCCGCCTCCGCCAGCCGTCGTCGGCCCGTCCGCTCGGCCACGCCCAGCCGCCGGCCTACCTCGGACCCGGACAGCTTCTTACCGGCCTCCTCAGCCTCGGCCAACCATCCGGCCACCTGAGCGATCTGCTGCTGGATCGGATCCAGATCCTGCTCCCGGGCCGCTTGTTCCGGCATCCGGGCGGTGGCCTCATTGCCCGCCGATGAACTTGCTGACGGGCTGGGGGCGAGATTGCGCACGGTCTGCTGCTGTGGCAGGTCAAGAGGTTGGGGTGCCTCGGCTGCCGATGCGGTGGGCGTCATAGCCGACTGCTCAACACGCGCCGGCATCACGGACGACCGATCGGCGTACGAAGATGCCGCCCGCGCCGCACCCTGGTCAACGGGACCGGTCTTGGCGCCGTCGGCTTCCTCGTTCATCGGAACACTTCCGAACGTGCGCTCCTGGAAGCGGGCAACGAATGCCTCCAGGTCCTCGGCGGTGATGGGTCCACCGGCCGCGTTGGTGATTCCGTCCCGCTCGTACACGTACGCGGCGAGCGCAGCCCCGCTGGGCTGACCGCCGCGTTCCTGCGTGTACGCGACCCACGCACTGTGGAAGTAGTCCTCCCACGAAAACTCATCACCGCCCTGCTCCTGCGGGCCATCCGCAGCGGTCTCGGCGTCATCCGGGGGCATCTCAGCGCCGTAGCGTTCCTTCAGGACCTCGAGCAGGGGCTGCACCTGTTCATCCGACAGCGGCTCGCCGACGCCGGTGCCGATGCCCAGGTTGTCGTGAATCCAGAGCGCGAACTGGGCGGCGGTCGGTTCGGCCTGGAAGTTGGACAGCCACGCCCGGTAGGCCTCGCCGAGCGCCTCGGTCTCCTTCTGTATCGCCGCTGCCTGCACTGGCGGGTTCGGCTCTTCAGCCTCGGGCCCGGCCGCGGCCGTCTCAGTTGCCGACCCGACGGGGTGCACGTCTGCTGCCCCATCGCGAGCACCGACCTCCAGCGCAGCGGTCGGCGCGGACACGAGGACCGGGGCCCGTGAGCTGGTGAACGCGATCGGCGGCTCATCGATGCCCGCGGCGGCCAGCCCCGCGGGCGCAGTCTCAGCGAGGGGAACACCGTAGCGAGCCAGCCGCAGCGGCATGAGCGACTCCACTGGAGCCTTCCGGCGCCATGCCCGGCCGTAGCGGGAGCGCAGACTCGCTTGGTAGACGAGGCGTTCCTGCTCCAGCTTGATCACCTGGTCGTAGGAGCGCAGCTCCCACAGCTTCATGCGGCGCCAGAGGAGGAAGGTCGGCACCGGTGAGAGCAGCCAGCGGGTGAGGCGGACGCCTTCCATGTGCTTGTCGGCTGTGATGTCGGCGATCCGGCCGATCGCGTGCCGGGCCGCCTCGACCGCGACCACGAACAGGATTGGGATCACCGCGTGCATGCCGACGCCCAGTGGGTCCGGCCATGCGGCCGCACCGTTGAAGGCGATGGTCGCCGCGGTCAGCAGCCAGGCGGTCTGACGTAGCAGCGGGAAGGGGATGCGTATCCAGGTCAGGAGCAGATCTAGGGCCAGCAAGACACAGATGCCCGCGTCGATGCCGACCGGGAACACGTAGGAGAAGTTCCCGAAGCCCTTCTTGATGGCCAGAGCCCGGACGGCCGCGTAGGAGCCGGCAAAGCCGATGCCAGCGATGATCAAGGCGCCGGTCACGACCACGCCGATGAGAACGCGGTGCATCCGAGTCAGCTGCGGTGGCGCGGCCACGTGCTCCTGCCCTCCTCCAGAGCCTCACTTCTGAACGGGCATCACACTCTCACGTGCGGCATCGCGAAGCAGCAGTTCGGCGAGGCAGAGCGTCCGATCGTCAACGAATAGTGATCATCTGCCCCGTTCGTGTCGGCTCGGTGTGGCCCAGTTCACTTAATTGATCTTGCTCCGGTTGTACCGGATCAACCACGGCATGCGGGCTCGGCGTTGGCTCCGCCTCTGCTCGAGTGGACTCCCCAATTGGGGAGTCGAGCCGATGGCCCAGAGATTCCAAGGGGCGAGGTGTGCCAGGATGCCGTGTGCCGCGCCTCACCCGGGTGCGCACAAGTACGTACCAAGGAGGCTTCTTCGTGCTGAGCGATGCCGTGGATGCCGTCGAGCCACACGAGAACGCCGTCATGATCGGCACGGGGAAAGGTGGCGTCGGAAAGAGCACAATCGCCGCCCACAAGGCCGCCTGGCATGCGGCGCAAGGCCAGCGCACCCTCCTTATCTGTGTCACCAGCCAGGACGACGACGACCTGGGCATCGAGCGGTACGACCGCGGACTGCGCCCCGACGGACCCTCGGTACTCAAGGGCGAAGGCCTCTACCGGGCGATCCACGACCGCACCGCCCTGCTGCCGGTCCGGGAAGTACGCCCCAACCTCGACGTCGTGCCGGGCGGGCCGGCCGTCGGTGAACTCCTGACCCTGCTGACCGCACGCATGCCCATCGAAGGCATCCACGTCGTCGCCTCCCTCCACCGGGCGATCGCCCCCATCGCCCGGTGGTACGACCGCATCGTCATCGACAGCGCACCGGAACAGGACCCCCTCGAGCAGCTGGCGCTGACCGCGGCCCGATGGCTGTTCGTACCCACCCGCTCCGACGACTCCTCCATCGGCGGCATGCGGCGCATCGCCCGCAACTACAAACTCGTGCGTAGCCAGATCAACCCGCACCTCCAGGTCGCCGGGGCCTGCCTGTACGGGTCCAATCCGAGCGCCACCCAGCTCCATGAAGAGGTCCGCCGCGACGTGATCGAAGTACTCGGGGCGAGCACCCCGATGCTGTCGACGGTGGTCGGCTACCGCGAGATGCCGGCCGTCAACGCCCGTAAGAAGGGCCTGACCTTCGGCGAGTACGCGGCCCTGCTGCCCACAAGCGCGAAGAGCTACGACGTGGCGGCCGGCCGCGCAGCAAGGGCTGACGTAGTGCCGGAGTCCATCAAGCCGCTGGCTAAGGAGATGGACGAGCTCAACGTGGAGATCGACTCGTACTGCAGGAGGAATGCCTGAGATGGGCGCGTTCGACGACGACCCGACCGACGCAACCCGGCCGAAGGGCCTGCTGGGCAACGGACTGCCCACAGTGCTTCAAGAGGCCACCGTCGTGGTGAAGGCCCCGGTCGGCACAACCCTCGAGTCCATCCCCGCCCCCCGCCCGCCCGCCGCTGAGGGCGAGCTCACCCCGGAAGAGGAGAAGACGTTCGAGGCCTGCAAGGCAGGCATGGACAATCTCCACAAAGCCTTCTGGATCGCGGGCAAGAGCCTCGAAACGATGGCGACCGGCAACCTTCACCGCAACTCCGGTCACCCGAACTTCGCCGACTTCGTCTGGGTGCACTGGGAGATTTCCGAATCCCAGACCTACCGCCTGATGGACGAATGGCGCATCGGCGAGGCGCTGTCACAGATGGGCTGGCACCCGCGCGAGTCCCAGGTGCGGAAGCTGGTGGACATCAAGAACGCCGCCGGCAACACAGCGGCCGTCGCCGTCTACGACGCGGTGGCCCGTACGGGGAAGCGCGTGACAGCGAGCCTGCTCGAAGACGTCGCCCGCCGCCTTCCTCCCCTGACCCCTGACTCAAGCCCGGTTGAGATCGGCCAGATGGTGCGGGGCATCCTGGCTCCCCCACCGCCCGCGCCTGAACCGGCCACGGACAACGAGCCGGCCGGGGACACCGGCGGCGCACAGTCCGACCCAGCGGTCGTGAACGGCACCGAGGGGCCCGTGCACAACATCACGACGATCGGCGGCAACCCGGACTCCCCAATTGGGGAGTCCGGCGCACAGGCCAGTGATTCCAAGGGTTCCGCCGTAAAGTCGGTCGACTTGGAGCGGCTAAACGAGACGCTCGCGCTGCTGCGCGAGGCGGAGCGCGGCATCAGTAAGCCGGCCGTGCGGCGCGCCCTCGAGGCGGAGCCGGCAGCCGCCGCCGCGCTGCTGGCCGAGATCGAGAGCAGCCTCAACAAGATCGGCAGGACGGTTGCGGTGCGCCGCCCCGAGTAGCTGCTGAAGACGCAAGGATGGGCGGGGCCGACAAGCGGCCCCGCCCATCCTTGCGTCTCTGCCTAGCGGGAGGTTCGCCGCCCGGGCAGGGGCGGAAGGAATGCGTCGAGTACGGCGTCGAGGAAGTCCGAGCGGTTATCGAAGGCGTACGCGGTGGCGTAGGCGTCGTACACGGCGAGTTCCTGCTGCGACGGGCGGAAGCTCTGCTGCACGCCGTGCTTGACTCCCCCACGGTCGACGCGACGGGCCGGCACCTCACCGAACAGGCCGTCGGGATCGTGGTCCTCTTCGCTGACCGGCTGCTGGCGGTGCCGTACGGCTTCACGCAGCTGCGGCCACAGGTTGTTTCGGTGGGCGTGAAGGAAGGCTCTTTTGACGACCACAGCGTTGGTGGGTTCCACCCCGGTCTCAACCTTCTGAGCCATTTGGTACCGGCCGAAGCGCTCCCGTACCTGCGGCTGCACCATGATCGTGCATTGGGTGGGGAGGTTACCTTCCCTGGCGGGCGTGGGCCCGATCTCGATCCGGCCGGCTGGAACGGCGTCCGAAGCGGGCACGGCGTCGACGGGGCTCGCCATGTGCGGAACGGCGGACGGCCGCACGGGTTCCGCTGCCGTCGGCGCAGCGGGCGCCCCCTCTCCCCCGGTATCGAGAGGCCTGGTCTCCTCGGAGGCGGAGAGCGGCGAGCGGGCGGTGGGCGCGAACGCGGCCAATGCCGTCTTGCTGTCGATGGCGAACGCGTCCAGAGCTGCGTCCTCGGGCAGTCCGCCCCGCAGCGCCGGTGCGTTCGCCGTGCCTACCTTGGTCTCGCCGGTCGTGGTGGTGTCCTTGGTCATCGCCGTGCCTTTCGGTTCGCGTCAGCCTGGTCGAGTTCCGCCTTCGCCTGCAGGACCTCCAGAGCCAGCGACCGGTAGTCGCCGGCCAGCGCCTTCATCGAGCGTCTGAGCGCGGGGTCCAGGTCGGGACTCGCGGCGAGCTCCTGCGGCACCCGCCCGTGGGTACGGCAGGCGACGGCAGCCGCTTCGACATGGCGGATGGTCTGCTCCATGACCCCGGCCGCACCGTTGAGATCGTGGGCGAGCTGATCCCTGATCTTCTGCTGGACTCTGGTGGCCGCCGACGCCGTCGCGAACAGCACCACGCCCAGCAGCCGTAGCTGCGGGTTAAGACGCATGGCGACGGCGAACCGGCGAGCCACGGTCCTTAGCCCCTTTCGAGACGAGGGGTCGGACCGGGTGGGGACCAAGGCCATGTCGCCGGCGACGAGCGCCTGTAGTTGCAGGGGTTCGGACCCGGGGGCGACATCGAGGACGATGACGTCGTAGAGGTGGCGGACGGCGTCGATGGCCGACGCGTACATACCCATCCAGGCGAGCTGATCCTCTGGGTCGTCACTGGTCGCGGCGACGCGCCGCTGGCAATACAGCTCCTCGATCACATCCTGCAGTGCGCTTCCGCCGGGAACCACGTACAGGTTGGGCCGCGCCTCGCCGGTCGGGGTGAGGGGCTTGCCCTCGAGGATGGCGGCGGCCTGGGCCTGGCCGTCGTCTGCGAGTTCGGTGCCGGTGGTGCCGAGGTCCTCGCAGTGGTTGCCCTGTTCGTCGATCTCGATGAGCAGGACCTGCAGCCCGGTCTTGGCGAGGGCGGCGGCGATGGCTGCGGACAGGCTGCTCTTACCGACCCCTCCCTTGCCGTTGATGATGACGATGACCTTGCGGTCGTGGACGCCCTCGCTCATCAGCTGCAGCCGTCTACGCAGTGCGGCTTTGACGCGGCTGAGGTCGACGACGCCGAGCCTCACGGTACGTAGAGGCACAAACATCACATCCCGTCAATTTACGGACATCATGTGATGATCGAAGATAAGGAGAACGGCGCGGACACCCGGGACGACACACAGGCACACCACAACCCGCTGGCCCTCCTTCGTCTGTTCGGCCCTGTCGAGTGCCAGACCAAGCCGCACCGCCATAGACACGAGAGTCGACGACCCGCCTAGCCAGCCGACTAGCGAGGCCCCTAGCACACCGGCTACCGCGCTATCAGCCAGCGCAGAAGCGACAATCGACGTGCCGCTGGCAGCGGTGCCGCCGACTCCCCAATTGGGGAGTCGAGCCCACAGGCCCCATTTCTCGGGGTCGGCAGCCCAAAACAGAGTGTCCTGTCTCTATGGAGGAGGCGCTGCGTCACTGAGGCGGGCAAGGGCATTGGCTGCATGGTCGCGGTGAAGGCTGTCCAGGGAGGCGTCTGCAGCCAGAGCAAACGGGCATCGACTCGAACCCGGCAGCCTTTCGGGCTTCACGATCAGCGCGGGAGGCGTCCGCCAGTGACGCCCGGGTATGGACAGGCAGCTACCTAGCTGGCGTCTGCGTTGCCGATGATCGCGTCGTACGCGATGCAGCTCCGTGCACCGCTGCCGGTTCGTCGGCGTGGCCACATTCCAGGTGCGGGCAGCTACCTCCTATCCCTTCCCTCCTAGGTGGGGTGTCCGAGCAAGATGAACGCGCCGGGTGGGCCCCGTCGCCGTCCGGAGCGCCGACGCCGACGGTCGGTTGGTCACGCGCGCACTCCCGCGATGGCGTCGGCTAGGAGCGCGGCGATGTCAGCATCGTGCGGGTCGGCGTAGGTCTCGTGGTCGCTGACGTCGAACACGGCTCCCTTCGCGGTGACGGTGAAGCCGGGGATGACGGTGGCTGCCCGGCCCTCCAACACGGTGTTGAGATGGTCGGCGTCGCGGGAGGCGAGCCAGGTCTGGGCGTAGGGGCCGAGGCGGAGCAGCGTGTAGCCGGTGTTGTCGCTGCGGCGGGCTTCGACGTGAACGCCGTAGTGGGCGGGGGCCATGCCAACGTCGTCGGGCAGGGGCAGACCCGCGGCGGCGTGGGTGAGCATCGCGTAGCCGTGCTGCCAGACGCCGAGGATCGCGGTCGTCTCGCAGCGCAGCCAGCCTCGGTCGGTGTAGCCGAGCTGGCGGCCGTGGAGGTAGGCCGCAGCGTGCGGGGTGTCGGGGTGGACCAGGGCTACGGCAATCATGTCGGGGCCGTGGTCGTCGCCGGGCCGGGTGTGCGCGCGTTCCACGAACGGCCCGATCTGCACAGCGATGTCCTGGGCGTCGCCGGGCGTCCAGGGCTCCGGGTTACGCACGGCGGCGAGCATCGCGCGGAACTGGTCGACGACGGCCTGGTCCTCGAGGGTGAGGGCGCCAGGGGCGTGGGCGCAGCGACGGAAGAAGAGGCGCTTCATCGGGTCGACTCCTGTTGGGTGTGCTGATGAAAGGCGGGATGGGAAGCGCCGCGCCGGCCTTCCGGTCGGGCGCGGCGCTCGAGGTGCGGGGCCGGAGCGGCACAGAGTGCGCTCAACTCGCGGTTCAGCCGGCCGTCGCGATGGCGTCGCGCAGGTGGGTGCGCGCCCGGACCAGAAGCGAGGGCTGATCTGCGGGCGAGCTGGTCAGCACGTCGGTGAGGTAGGTGACGGCGGAGTCGAGGTCCTCGCTGGCGTCCTGCCAGTTACCGAGGCTGGACGCGCCGAGGACGTCGCGGACTTCTTCGACCAGCTCGATGAACGCAAACGCAATCGGCTTGGCCGGGCGCGGCGGCTGCTCGCCGATCAGAGCGGCGAGGTCGGCGGCGAAGCAGTCGCGGAGCGCGGCGAAGGTGTCGGCCTTAGTCTGGGTGGTCACGGGGCCTCCAGGTCAGTAGTCGAACCGGATCGTGATGGGCCGCCGGGGATCACCGGCGTGGGTGTGGACGGTGCGGCGGTGCGCGGCGAGGCCCGCGGCGCCGCCCTGGATCGGCAGGTGGCACTCCGGGCAGCCGTGCCACCACTCATCCACGGACGGGAGTTCGGCCGGGGTGATCGGGTGCGGGTGGGAGCCGTCGGCGGCACGGCTCATGCGACCGCGTCCGCGAACTGTGCCTCCAGGTCCGCGCGGCCCTCGGGGTCGTCGTCCAGGTCGTGGTCGTCGGCTTCCTGGTCGACGTCGTCGAAGCCGCCGTGGACGGTGCAGACGATGTCCAGGTCGCTGTCCATGGCGCCAGTCAGCGCCCTGTGCAGGTCGGTAATCGAGTAGACGGGCGCCCACGCCTGCCCGGTGCACTCAGGGTCGAAGGGGCAGGGCAGCAGGACGTCGAAGCCGAAGTCGCCCTCGCCGTCGACGTCGTCGCGGAACGCGAGGGTGAGGTGCTGCTCACCGAGGCGGATCTCCGCGACGCGGTCCCGGCCGGTCACCAGGTCCGAGCCGCGCCGCCACTGCCACAGCGGCAGGATCTCCGGCCCGAAGAAGCGGCTGACCAGGAGCAGGCTGCCCAGGCCCTCGCCGCCGTCGCGCCCGAGGTCGGCCTCGCGGGCCTGCGAGAGCCGCTTCAGGAACGGCTCCAGCCGGTGGAGGTTGTCGGCGAAGACAATGGTGTTGAAGCCTTCGGCGGCCAGCCGTTGGTGCGAGTGCAGCATCGCCTGGTGCTGGGCGCGGACGACGTCCTCGGGCACGCGCCGGTTGTCCGGGCGCGGGCCCTGCCGTTCCAGGCACACGGCCAGCGGTGTGGCGACGATGATAGCGACGGTCGGCATGCCGTTCCGCTTGGCAGCCATCACCAGTTCCGCCCTAGTGTGCTGCTCGCAATTGGTTGCGTCGATCACCGTGTTGAGTCCCCGGGCCATCCGGCGCTCCAGGATCAGCTTGAGGACGTCGGCGGCATCAGCCGTGGCGTCTTGTTGGCCGGGGCAGTCACTGACCACGCCGCGCAGAGCGTCGAGCGAGAGGACCTGGGAGGCCGGCCAGGTGCGGGCGAGCGTGGACTTGCCCGCGCCGGCGGCGCCGATCAGCACGATCAGCGCGTTGTCGGGCAGCTCCGGGTACAGCACCGAGGTCATTCGACGTCTCCTTGCGGGTCGAGGGAGCGGGCAGACCAGTTCAGGCGCTGCCCGGCGTTGTCGGTGATCAGGGCGGCGGCCTCGTGCAGGTAGCAGGAGGCGTCGCCATCGCGGTCCGGCTCGATCTGCTCCGCCCGCCGCGCTGCGGTGCTGACCACCTGCGCGAGCATCGGGAGGAGACCGCCGGGGGCGTCGATGTCCTCCCGGAACTCGCGCAGGATCGCTGCGAGCTCGCGGGCGTCGACGTCGTCGGCGTTCAGGTCGTCCTGAACCTGCTGGAGGGCCAGGGAGGCGATGCCGAGCGAGGCTCGGACGCGCTCCAGGCGCGTGCGGGTCACGGCCGCCGTCACAGCGCGAGTCCGGCGGCCAGGGCGAGCAGCACCAGGGCGCCGAGCGACAAGTCGACCGCGCGCCGCAGGTGGGTGAACTTCCGTACGGCGAGGGTGGACAGGACCCTGATGCGGGCGGCTCGGGTGTCGCCGTCCATGCAGGCGCGGATCTCGTCTTCGTCCAGGCGTGCCCAGTACGGGAAGGACGCCTTGTCGTCGCCGCGCAGGCGGGGCCTGACGACCAAGAGCAGCAGCACGGCGGCCGCGCCCAGGGCGAGGACGGCGAGTGCGCCGAAGACCTTCGTCGCGGTCGGCAGGTTCTTGTCGGCGATGGACGCGAGGCCGGCGAGGACGGCGCCGTTGAAGGCGAGCAGCCAGGACGACTTGCTGTCCGTGCGTCCGATCTCGTTGACGACGGATGCGCAGGCGGTGTCCAGGTTCTTGTCGACGGTGGAGGCGGGGACCGTGACGGTCGTCATGAGCGGGGTTCTCCTTGCGGAACGTGAAGGGGCGGCCCGTGTGGGCCGCCCGGGGTGGCTTTGGCGCATCGGAGATCAGAAAGGCGGTTCGTCCGGCCAGGGGTCACGGACAGGCAGGAGTCGGAGGGTCCGCACGGGGCGGTCCCAGCACCAGCACATCTCGCCGCCCGGGTAGAGGCCCTCGGACCACCAGCCGCCTTCGCCCTTGCAGTCCGGGCAGCCCGGACGGGGTTTGGGGGAGAGCCGGATGGCGTGCCGGGATGCGGTCAGCTCCCAGGCGCCGGCCTTGAGTGCGACGGCGGCCGTCGTGGCCGTGAGCGATACGGCAGCCGCGAGCAGCAGGGCGGTTCGGGCGCGCACCGCGTCAGTTCCGGGGCGGGTGCGGCTGGACCAGGAACTGGGTGCCGGTGCCGCTGGAGTTGGGCTGGGACGTGAGGAAGTGCGGCTCGCTCTGGGTGAGCTGGACCATCGTCTGATTGATGAAGTCGTCGTCGCGCTGGAGGTCGACGCGGTCCACGTGGAAGTCGGTGAGGTGGACGTAGTGAGGGCTGGTGGTGCGGTGCGGGCGCAGGCCCCACAGCCGGGAGCCCACCATCTGCGCGGCTTCGGTGTCGTCGGGTGCGGCCGGGATGCCGCAGTTCATCGCGCGGCAGTCGGCCGCGTGGGCGTTGGCGAGGTTGGCGGCGACCTTCTCCGTCAGCCGGGACAGGCGGTCGGTGCTGGCGGCGCGGTAAGTGCAGCCGAGGCAGGCGGCGGCGAAGTACGCGCTGCGGCGGTCGCTGTCGGCGGTGTAGACAAGGACGACCGCGCCTTCGGCCGGTCCGACGATGTTGCGGTAGCGCTGGACGACGATCGTGCCCGGCGGCGTCCAGGTCGCCTGATCCTGTACGGCAGGGCGGCGGATGAACAGGCTCAGTGCCATGCGGTGGCTTCTCCTTCGGGAGGGTCGCTGATCAGGCGGCCAGCCGGTGACCGGCCGAGGCCGTGGACGGCATGCAGGTGTCGGGGCTGGGCTCGTAGCCCTTGTCGCAGAGGTCGCAGCAGCCCTGGGTGCGCAGCGGGAGGCAGAAGTAGTACCGGCGCTTGCAGCGCAGCGGGTGGTGCGTTCGGCCAGGCGTCTGTCCGGTCCTCGCCCGGCCCCGGGGTGCGGGGCGGGGCGAGACCAGGCAGAGCGTCAGGTCAGCGGGCGGTGCGGAAGCGGCGGGTGGCCCACGACCGAAGCCGGTCGAAGCGGGAGGGGTGGGTGTGCCGCCAGGCGGTGTCGAATACGCCGTGCACGGTCGGGAAAGAGCGGGACGCGCCGCACGTGCACGTCCATACGTACGGCTCGAGGCGGGTGTCGTCGTGGGTCGCGGTGACCTTGGCGGGGAGGCCGTCGTGGCTCCCGTGGAAGGTGCCGACCCAGAACACGGTCTTCTCCGACTGAGGCTTCATCAGATTCCCTTCGATGCTCGGTGGTGGTGCTGGACAGGGGTGGCGGGCGGGTCTGCGCTGGAGCGGATGAACGTTGTCGGGTTCGTCGTCCAGGTCGTCGTGGTCGTGCGTGGGCTGCAGCGGGAAGTGGAACGCGGGGTAGACGTTGACCTGCGGCGCAGCGGGGGCTGGGTTGTTGATGACCGGGCGCAGACTCAGGCCACGCAGGGCGAAGATGCTCGCGAGGGCCCACAGGAGGGCGGCGAGCTGTTCTTCCAGCGGGTCGGTGGCAGGGATGACGGCGCCCCACCGGCGAGGGGCTATCCGGAGGGGCGCGTGGTGCTGTGCGGTGACGGTCGCTGCGGTGCGGCGCGTGTGCCGGCCGTGGTCTGCGCGGTGGTGGCCGCCGGAGCTGGGAGTGGGGGGCGTAGGAACCGGAACGGCGCGCCCCCGGTGGGGAGCGCGCCGTTCGGTCAGGCGGCCTCGCTGGTGGTCTTCTCCGGTCGGCCGCCCAGGGCCACCTTCGAGACTTTCCCTTCCTTGATCCGGTGGATCTTTCCGGCCTTCTCCAGCTTGTTCAGCACGTTCGCGAAGGTCGACTCCGCGACCCCGCAGGCGGCCTGCAGCTGGCCCCGTTCCACGTAGTCGATGTCGTCGGGGTCGATCTCGTCGCCCTCGTCGACCATGTCCACGTACATGGGGTCGGACTCGTCACGGAGGGCGGCCAGGACCTTCTCCTCCGACGTCAGCTCCTTGGGCTTCGGGAGGTCGACGCCGGCGAACGAGGTCCCCGCCTCGCCGGTTGCGCCCTCGTCGTCCTTCTCCTCGAAGCCGGGGATGGGGGTCTGGGCCAGCTCCTCCATGTACGCCTGGTCGCCCCACCAGGGGACGTCGACCGGGGCCATGATGTTCTCCGGCCGGATGTGCGGGGTGGCGTCCTCCAGGGTGTCGATCCGCATCATGCCGGCGCGCCCGCCGGGTGCCGCGACGTAGCCCAGGCCGAAGGTGCGGCGCGGGTCCGACTCCTCCATGGTCGGGTCGTACACCAGCGCGTCGTCCTCCTCCACCCATACCGGCGGGATCAGGGAGGGGTCGATGCCCTCGAAGCCGGGGGGAAGGTCGCCCAGGTTCACCTGGTCGCTGTCGGTGCGCAGGATGATCCAGGTGCCGCCGGCCAGGAGGTTGGCGCGGATCGCCTGCTCTCCGCCCAGCTGGTCCAGGTTCACGGTCTGGTTGATCAGGACCCAGGGCATGCCCATGGAGCGGGTCAGGGAGGCGCCGTCCTTGACGATCTTCACTGCCTCCTTGCGGTTCTGTGCGCCAGGGGCCAGCATCTGGGCGGCCTCGTCCAGGATCGTGGCGCAGTACGGCCGCATCGGGGACGGCTCGAAGTTCTTCAGTTCCAGGCGGGCGGCCTCTTCGATCCGGTGCTGGAGGACCCACCAGGACAGCCGCATGGCGCCCAGGGCGCCGTACTGTGTCAGGCCGCTGTAGGCGGCCATCTTCGGAATCGCGGGGTTGCTGGCGCCCTTGGGGTCGCCGTAGATCTGGGCCATCTTGTTGGCGTGGTACGCCAGGCTGATCATCTGGCCTGTGCCGCCCTTGCCGGAGCCGGTGGTGCCGGCGATCACGACGTGGAGGGCGCCCAGCTTCGGGTCGAACAGCTGGATCTTCGCGGGGAAGCCGGAGACGATCTTCCCGATGTTGACCCAGCCGCCCGGGGTGGCCACGAGGGAGTCCAGGCCCTGGAATTCGTGGCCGGCCTCCAGCGGGTTGTGGTCCATGATGCGGATGATCGCGCGCCTGGGGTCGCGCCGTCCCGGCTCGTAGGAGACGAGGTCGATGGAGCGGCGGAGCGCGCCGGCCAGCTCCCCGAGGTTGACGACGCGGGGGAGCGCGTCCAGGTCGTCGTCGGCCACGACGCGCGCCACCTGGCCGCCGGTGTTCTCGTCCTTGCCGACCTCTTCCAGGTGGGTCTTCGGCAGGACCCGCGCCCTCACTCGCTTCCAGGCGCCCTGGAGGGTGGAGGGGTCCAGCTCCGCGCGCTGGGTGTACCAGACGGTGATGAAAGCCTCCCCGGAGTGCGCGCCGTACTTCATGTCGATGTCCTCGACCGGGCGGCGGAAGAGGCTGGAGACGGCCTCCTTCGACACGTTCACGGAGTCGCCCAGGGCCGCGGTGATCCGTCCCTCCCAGCGGTCCGCGTAGATCACGACGTCAGAGAGGACCTGGTTGCGGTGGCGTCCCGTCTTGGGGTCGCTGATCACGCGGCCCCAGGCCGCGATCATTTTGTCGGCCAGGGACACCGGAGCAGGGGCGTCGACATTGGCCGGGCCGGTCTGCGTCGGCGCCTGCTCCACCTCGATCTTCTGCCGGCCGAAGACGCGGCGCAGGCGCCAGCCGGTGAAGACGACCGCGGCCCACCAGCCCAGCGACAGGACCCCGGGAACGGTGGTCGGCTCGAGGAAGCCTGCCATCAGCGCCTCGGACGTGTCGGCTCCGCCCAGTCGGCCCACTGCCAGGCCCATACCGGTGGTGATCGTTGAGATCCCCATGGTGTCGCGGTGCGCCCGCGCGATGTCGATCCCGGGGAGCTGGTTCGCCCAGCGGCCCAGCCGGTTCATGTAATTGGCGCCGGCGAACGTCGCACCGGCCAGGAAGCCGGCCTCGACGTAGGCCGCCGCGTTCGGGTCCAGGTAGGGGGCCAAGATGCCCACCCCGACGGGCAGGACGATCTGGAGCGCCGCGGCGGCCCGCTCGGCCGGCTCCGCGTTCGGCACGGTCTTGGTGATGGTGGACATCGGGGACAACTCCTGTCTGGATCCTGGGTGATCAGCAACAGGCGCGGCCGGCCCGCAGGGTGCGATCCCTGGGGCCGGCCGCGCCGGTAGCGGTGGTGCTATTCCTGCTCGAACCAGTCGCGCGACACCTTCTCCAGGCCGTCGACGTCGGAGCGGTCGAAGGCTTCCTGGAAGCCGGCGTGGGTGGTGCGGGCCTGGTCGCCGGCTGCCTTGGCGGCCTTCGCGGTGTCGGCCGTCTTCGCCGCGTAGGTGATTGCGCCCTCCGACACCCCGCGGATGACCTTCGCCAGCTCCTGGCACTCCGCCAGGGAGTCGCGGTCCACGCTCTTGGCTCCCAGCGCGTCCGCGTCGGAGGCGGTGTCGTCGGCCAGCTCCTTGATGTTGTCCGCGGCCTTCTTGACGCCCTCCGCGTTGCGGGCCAGGGCTTTCTCCTTGGCCTCGGTCTTTCGGACGAGGACCTTGTACGTCAGCTCCGCCATGATCGGGTCTCCCGTCTGGTCCTACGCGGCGGGCGCGTAGGAGCCCTTGTCGTTGTAGAAGCGGAGTTCGGCCGGCTTCGTCTCGTCGCTGTCCACCACGGCCTTGTACAGCGGCGCGTACCGGGTCCCGATGTTGGTCAGGACGACCTTGCACATCTCCGCCGCCCGCTTCGCGCGCTTGTGGAGTTCGGCGGCCTCCGTCGCCTGTGCCTTCGCGTGGTCGGCCAGCTTCGTCAGCTTCGCCGCCAGCTTCTCCCCGCCTTCGACGGCCTTCGCCTGGTCGGCCAGCTCCTGGCAGTCCTTCGCCTCGTCCTCCGCGGCGGCCTGGAGCGACTTGCACGCCTCGGCCACCTTGATCAGGTGGATCTCCTTGGCCTCGAGCTTGCGTTCGTACTGCTTGAAGTTGCGCAGTTCCTTCCGGCTGATCGACCCGCGGGCGCCCTCCGTGCCCAGGGTCAGTGTGTTCGTGTCGATCTCCTTGACCAGGAGGGGCTTCACGTCGGTGCTCACTCCGTCGTCTCCTTCGTCCGGCGGGGCGATGACGAGCCTCTGGCCGCTGGGCCCGGTGACCGTCGTCCCCTCCTGCTGCTGCGGGTCGTCCTTCTTCGGGGTCTGCTGCCGCGCCTTGTACTGGGCGTGTGCCTTGTCCAGCCGCGCGTGCTCCTTACCGTTCTCCTCCTTCTTGTCCTGGTATCCGTCCCTCGCGCCCATCGCGTACGCCTTCACGTGGTCGACCACGTTCCGGACTGCGGAGCCGTCGCTGTGGCCGGTCTCCCTCGACCGCTGGAGCGGACTCCGGTTGTCGATCCCGTTCGAGCTGTGGCTGGCGGCGCCGTCCTTGCCGTTCCTGCCGGCGCCGCCGCCCGAGCCGGATCCGCCGCTGCGCCCGGAGGAGCCGCCCGACGCCGCCCCACCGCTGCTTCCGGAGGCGCCGGACTTTCCGTCCTTGCCCGCCTTTCCGTCAGCTCCCGCGTTCCCGGAGGCACCGCTCTTCCCCTTGCCCCCGGAATCGGCCGACCCTTTGGATCCGGTGTTCTTCGACGAGCCTCCACCACCGTTTCCGCTGGTGCCGCCCCCCGCGCCGGACCCATTGCTCCCATTCGAGCCGGACGAGCCACGCCCGCCACCTGATCCGCCACTCCCGTTCGAGCCGGACGGGCCGCGACCGCCGCTTCCAGAGGCGCCGCCGTTTCCACCCCGTCCGCCTCCCGTGGAGCCGTTACCGGTGGAATTCCGTCCTGGATTTCCTCCGCTATTTCCGGTGGAATTCCGGCCCCCTCCGCTGGTCCCTCCGGAGCCATTTCGGGTGGGAAGCCCAGACGACCTCATGACCGTGGTGGTTCGGGCCTCTTTCACCTGATGCGCGCCAGCCCTGACCTTTTCCAGGTCCAGCCGTTTGTTCGCCGTCCCGCCGCCCTTCGCCCAGCGGGTCGCACCGGCCCGGATCAGCGTTTTGATCACGCCCTCCTTGTGCCGGGCGCCGGCCGCGTCGGATCCGGCACCGGCCAGGTCCTCCGGGGCCTTGAACGACTCGCTGGTGACGCCCGGGGAGGAGCGGTCCACCACTCCGTCGTCGTCTGCCTTCGCGGCCGGATCGTCATCGGCCGGCCTGGCGCCGGCACTGGTCGCGGTGACCGGTCGGGCCGGTTCCACCGCGGCCATCAGGGCAGCCATGATGCCGGTGTCTGCGGTCGGTGCCGACGTGGTGCTGGCGGCCGGCGAAGTGGGCGGGTCGGGGGGTCCCCCGGGGGTCGGAGGCGCCGTATCGGTCGCCATCGTTTCCTCACTCTCCGTGGTCTCCGATGGTTCCTTACTCCTTACCTCCCAGCAGAGAGCGGCCGATCAGCCGGACCATGGGGTCCGATTGCGGAGCTCTCCGCCAGGAGGGAGGGAGTAATTGATCACCGTGCGTGACTATGTGTCGGTCTTCTTGCCCTTGCGTGCGAACACCGCGACGGCCAGGCCGCCGCCGGCGACGAGACCCAGCACGGCGGGGGAGTTGACCCCGCCGCTACCGGCGTCCTGGGCGTTGCCGGCGGCCGCCATGTCGGACCCGTCGGGGGCCTCATACTGCTGCTTGCAGTCCGCCACGACGTCACCCCTGGACGGCGATCCGTACCCCTTGCCGAGCAGGCCGGAGGAGTCCTTCACGCACTTATCGACGGCCGCCTGGATCTTGTCGGCGGAGGCGGCCGCGGCCTTCGCGTCGGTGGCCGCCTTGTCGTTCCGGACCTTCATCTCCTCCAGCTCCAGCTTCTTCATCTGGAGCTGGAGGGCGGCGGCCTCCTTCTCATCCTTTGCGACGGCCGCCGAATGGACCTGGAACCAGATGGTTCCGCCGCCGACGAGCGCCACCCCGGCCGCCGCGATGGCGACCTTTCCACGGCGAGTCAGACCGGCCTTCTTGTATTTTGCGACGGGAGTTCCGTAGGGACCGTCGTCGGCGTACGGAGAAGCGTCCAGTTCGCTGTTTCCAAAGTTCATTCCTGTCGCCATTCCGGCCCGAATACCTTCGAAAATCTTCTCTTCTTCCGGTGTCATTTCAGTCTCCGTTCTTTCGTGCCATGTCGGAGGCCGCCGAAATCGTGGCCTCCACACCCCGGAAGGTGTTGCAGGGAAGGTCGTTCCATTCCCAGAACCGCATGTTCACGCCCTGGTGGGCCAGCTGGTCCTGGAGGTAATGCACGGCCTTTCCACGGTCGATCGCGGTCACGTGCCCGGTGGATTCCAGAAAGGTCTGGGCACCCCTGATGCACATGCGTCCGGTGGGGGAGAAATCGAAGCTCTGACACCAGCCGTAGCGGGTCAGGACCTCGATGACCTGGATGAGGTGGTACGACGGCTTCAAAGGGCGCGGCTCCTGCCAGAGCCCCAGGTCAGTCATCGCGGACCGGATTCCCCTGGGGATCAGTCGCTGCCCCCAGGTCGGGGGGTCGGGCGCCCAGATCTCCAGGGCCGGCGGGATCACCGCCGGGAGTGCCAGCGCGGGCGCCGGCGGAGCCGTCGTGCGGGTGAAGCTCCCAGACGTCGTGGGTGCCATGTGAAAAGACCTCCATGTCTCGGGGTTGAGGGAGGGGAGAGTCCGTGGTCGCCGAGGCTGCTGCGCGGGGCCGGGTGGTGCTCGGTGCGGGCCTGGCCCGCCGCCTGCGCGCTCGAGGCGCGGGTGCGGTGAACTGGCCTGTCGGCCGTGGCCGTCACCGGTCCGCGCTCACGCTCGGGAGCGTGGACTCGGGCCGGTGGCGACCATGAGCGGCAGGTGCCGTGCCGGATGCTGGGCGCTCAGGCGCTCGCCGGGACGCTCGCCTTCGCGCTCAGGAGGGCGCCCTGGGCGCTCTCCTCGACCTGCTCGCGCAGGCGCTGGGCGGTCGGGCGGGAGACAGGCTCGTCGGACAGGCCCGCCTTGGTGAGCGCGTCGCGGATCTCCGTCCACTGCGGGCGGCGCCCGAGCTCGGCGTAGAGGAGACGGATGCGGTCGTGGCGGCGCTCGGTGAGCGCGTCCCGCTCGCTGCGCGTACGGGGGCTGTCCGCTCGGTGAGCGTCCTCGGCCTCCGCGTCGCGCTCACCGTGGCGAGCGTCCGTGGTGAGCGCCGGACGCTGACGCTCACCGTCACCGTTCCCGGAGGTGAGCGCGCTCGGTTCCGGGTGAGCGTCGTGAGCGTCGCCGCTCTCCTCGGCGCGCTCGATGGTGTGAGCGTCCTCGGGGGTGAGCATGTCGGCGAGCGCGGCAGGCGCGGTGTTGAGCTTGAGCGCCATCCGCATCTCGAGCGGGGCCTTCCACCGCCACGCCAGCCAGCCGTACTTCTCGCGCAGCCGCGCCCGCAGGTACGTCTGCTCCTGGAGCCGGGTGAGCGCCTCCTCATAGGAGGTG
Source organism: Streptomyces roseochromogenus subsp. oscitans DS 12.976 (assembly GCF_000497445.1). NCBI lineage: Bacteria > Bacillati > Actinomycetota > Actinomycetes > Kitasatosporales > Streptomycetaceae > Streptomyces > Streptomyces roseochromogenus. The sequence goes on from NZ_CM002286.1 coordinate 71,188, forward strand.
ATCTCCCACAGGATCATCCGGCGGCGAAGCCGAGCGGTGGGGATCGGAGCGAGGATCCAGCGCGAGCGCCGCACCGTCTCCATCCGCTTCTTGCCGGTGACCGCGCCGATCCGCGTGGCGTACACGTGGGAGGCGATCTCCGAGAAGATCACCCACAGCAGCGTGAGGGCGGCGTGCCCGAGACGGCCCGCCGCGGAGTCCGAGGCGTTCCAGTTCAGGTAGACGGTCACCGCCGTCAGCGCCCGGGGCACCCAGCGGATCCAGCGCAGCTCCATGCCCATGCGGATCAGGACCAGGTTGGCGCCGGTGAAAGCCGGGATGGCGACGTCGATGCCGACCGGCAGCAGCCACGGCCAGTCCCAGCCCCACGCCGTGGCCTTGGTCTCCAGCGCGGTGTAGGAGGAGAGCAGACCGAGGGTGGAGACGGTCGCGGCCGCCAGGACGATCCCGACGACCAGGACCAGCTCCTGCCCGGACAGCGGCGGGACACCGTCAGCGGGCCGGGCATCGGCCCGTGCCTTGCGCCGCTTGGCGCGGGACTCGGTCCGAATCTCCCGGCGGCGGGCCCGCTGCACGGTGCGCTCCGTCGCGGCCTCCAGGACCCGTTCGGCTTCAGCCAGGGCCTGCGCGGCGGCGGCCTGGTCGGCCGTGGCCTTCGCCGCCGCCTCCCGGGCCGACGTCGCGTCCTTCTCCGCCTGCTCCCGCAGTCGGGCGACGTCCTTGTCGGTGGCGGCCCGCAGCTCCTCAGCGGAAGTGCGGGCATCGGCCAGAGCGCGGTCGGCGTCGGCGCGAAGGCCGGCGGCCATCTTCTCCGCCCCGGCCCGCACCTGCGCGGCCTGGTCGTCCGCGCTCTCGCGCATCCGGTCGGCCTCGCCCCGCGCCCGCTCCAGAAGCTGTTCGGCGTCGGTGGCGGCGCGGGTGCGGGTCTCCGCCGCGGTGCGCTCCGCCGCCGCGAGCAGCTCGGTGCGCTTCGTCTCCGCGTCGGCGAGGACCTGCGCGGCCCGCGCCTGTACCTCGCCGGCCTGCGCGGCCGCCGTTGCGGTGACTTCCTCCGCCTGACGGCGGGCGTCGGCGAGGACCTGGTCGGCCTCGCCGGCCGCCGTCGCCGTGACACGGCCGGCCTCCGCGCGGACGTCGGCGAGCAGCTGCTTGGCCTTCGCGCCGGCATCGGCCAGGACCTGGTCGGCATCGGCGGCCGCAGTGGTCGCGGCCTCCGTGCGAACCCGATCGGCGTCGGCCACCGCGTCGGCGAGGACGCGGGCCTGCTCGGCGGTGGCCGCCTCGGTGATCGAGGCCGCCTCCGAGCGGGCGCCGTCCAGGAGTTCGGCGGCGCGGGCCTGGCCGTCGGCGAGGATGCGCGCGGCGTCGTCGGCGGCCAGGCCCCGGAGGTCGGCGGCGCGGTCGGCAGCGTCGGCCAGGACCGGGTCGGCTTCCTCGAACACCAGCGGCACGGTCTCTTCGGGGGCGGCGGCCACTGCGGGGATGGCGGCCGGAGCCGCCAGCGCCTTGGCGCGCCCGGCGCCTCGGGGCTTCGCGGCCGGGGCGGGCTTACGCCTGCGCCGGGTGGTGGCGTTGGCCACGGGGGTGTCCTCTCTTTCCGGCGCCTCGTGCAAGAGGTCACCGCGGGTCGGCGTCGGTCGGTAGGGTCGTGACCAGGCCCTCCGAGGCCCCGGCAGCGCTAATGCCGAGGACTCGGAGGGCCGTCTGCGCGAGGCAGGTGGTCAGGGACGGGCGGGCAGCGCGCTGCTGTCCTGCCCGACGTGCTGGCGCAGCCAGGCGACGGCGGCCGGGGTCATCGCCCCGGTGTCCGGCTCGCTGAGCGGCGCGGTGTCGATGTCATGCATCGCGTCCGTCGCCGGGAGCAGCCGCATGTAGTCGGGGTCGATCCCGGCGCGGGCTCGGTTGCCGCTCAGCTCGGTCAGGTCGTAGAGGACCTTGCCGGTGTAGGCGTGCCGCCAGGACCGCTCCACCCGGCCGACGAAGGTGTGGCCGGGCAGCCCGAGCCAGAACCGTTCGACGTCGCGGAACAGGACGAAGTCGCCCTTGGTGTAGGTGACCTTGGGCTGTACGGCCTGCGTCTGGAGCTGGGTCACGTGCTCTCCTCACTCGCGTACACCGGCCGGGGCCGGCGGGTCCGGACTGCCCGGCTCCCAGTCACCGCCCGACCCAGCCGCCGGAGAGTCGGCGACCGGTGCGGGCGGATCAGGCAGCCGTCAGGCCACGACCGCGAGGGTCCGGTGCGGGGGGATGACCCGGCCGTCGGGGAGCAGCTCGCCGGTGTCCTCGAAGAGCAGGACGCCGTTGCACAGCAGGCTCCAGCCCTGCTCCGGGTGGGCGACCACGACGTGCGCGGCCTCCCTATCCGAGCCTTCGGCGGGCGGACATGCCGGCGTGTGCGTGCACAGCGAGTCCGGCAGCCGGTTCGTGGCAGTGTCGAGTTGGGTGTGCATGGGCTCTCCTGGCGGGGGAAGCGAACCCGAGACTTTCCCGGGCTGGAAGTGCGCGAAAGGCCGGCCGCCCGTACGGCGGGCGGCCGGCCTGGTCGAACAGCCGGGCATGGGAAGGAAGTTGGATCCCCCTCCCGCACCGCGGGTCAGCCTCGCCGCTGCCTGGCGAGGTAAGCGTCCTGAAGTTGGCTGAACAAGTCGTACAGGCGCTGCCCAGCCCCGCACCGCGCAGCCGAGGAGCAACTGGTGCACTGCTGCTCGTGCTCGCGGTACGCCCGGGCTGCCGCCATGTACCGGCCGTACAGATCCTCAGCCACGGTCACCGGTCTTGATCGGAAGACTCTGCTCCGGCCGCTGGTTGACCTGCCGGAGCTTCTTCTCCATCCGCTGCTGATCGGCGTCCGTCATCGCCTCCCGGCCTTCCTCGCCTCGACCCGGCGGCGGGCCGCGCGGCGCTTCATCGCGCGGCGTTCGTCCTCGGACAGGCCGCCCCAGACGCCGGAGTCCTGGCCGGACTCCAGAGCCCACTGCAGGCACTGCTCGATGACCGGGCAGCGGCGGTTACAGACCGATTTGGCTTCCTCGATCTGCAGCAGAGCCGGGCCGGTATTGCCGATCGGGAAGAAGAGCTCGGGGTCCTCTTCCTTGCACGCGGCGAGGTGTCGCCAGTCCATGGGATTCCTCCGTCGTGGTCGTGCGTGCGTCAGGGAAGTCGGGGAGTGCCAAGCCGGGACGGGCCGGAGTGATCGCGGCCGCTGGCTGCGGAAGACCTGCTCCGCGCCCGCCCGCGGCGGTGTGCGCGCTACTCAGCGAGGTGGCAGCGGACCTGCTTGCCGATCAGCGAGTGCTCGATCGTCCAACCGGGAGCAAGCAGGTCCAGCAGGGCCAGGCCCCGACCGGAGGTCGCCTGGTCACTGTCCATCGGCGTCCGGCTGCGGTGCGGCAGCAACTCCGGCGCCGGGTCGTGCACGTTCACCGCGATACCGAACGCGGTGCGGTACACCTCGATCACCAGCGGCACCGCCGGGCCGCAGGCCCGCACCGCGTTACCGACCAACTCGGAGAGCACCAGCTGCGCGGTGGCGGCAGCCTCGCGGTCGGCCCCGTACGAGATCAGCACCGACGCGGTCAGACGGCGGACAGTGCTGAGGGTGTACTCGGAGGCGGTGACGTGGGCGATGAAGCCCCGGTCGCGGTGGCACAGGTACAGGCCCGGGACGGAGGCCGGCAGCACCGGCCGCTCCGCGGACATCACGCCGGTACCGAAGGTCGTCGGCGCGCTCACCGCGTCCCACCATCCGTCGCGTTCGACGGCGCGTCGCCGGTCTCGAGGACCAGGCGGTCCGACGTGGTCCACACCGAGCCGATCGCGAAGGGGAAGGCTCCCGGCTGGAGCAGGTCCTTCACGATCAGAGCCCACTGGGCGCAACGGCGGTTGAGTAGCTCGCGCGCCCGCTGCGGGTCGCGGACCACGGCCAGGACCTGAAAGGCCCCGTCCTGGTTGGTGTAGATCGCACCCTCGCGGCGGGGGCCGATCTGGGCGTCGACGACGCGGCGCAGGCCCTCGAGGATCTCGAGGTCGCTGACGCCGGACGACGGCCGAGATGCCATCATGGAGGTCAAGGTCGTACTCCTTCTTGACTGCTCTGGTGGAGTGGGTAGAGCGACCGGCAACGGCCCCGGGGCGCAATCCCGGGGCCGTCACCGTTTGAGGCTGGTCCTGCTGGCCCCCTGCCGTCGCCGCCCGCGAACATGCGGGTGGTGGCGACAGGCAGCGCAGGAACTGCTGCGTTGGCGTGGCCTCTTCCGCCGCGCCTGACCACCTTTCGTCCGGGAGGTGGCGTGCCCGCGATCACTGGCTCACCTGCCGGATCGTGCGATAACTCCGCTTACCGGCTGGGGGCTGTCGTCGCGCGACCGCCGCATGGTGCAAAGTGCGGGGGCGGGTGATCGCTCGGCCCACGCGGCAGCCGAACCAGACCAGTGCCTGGCTTGCTGCCGCTCCGTTGGCACGAAGCAGAGTCGCCCTCACTTCCCCGCCGCGTACCGCCGTTCACGGTGGCCGGGATTATCTGGCTCCGGCCTGCCCTTCGGATGCGTCCCAACGAGCCCCGCAAGGGCCCGCGCGCCGGTTACCTCCCCGCCCCTGCGCTTTCAGCCGCCGTCAGGGGCTTCAGCGATTTAGGGGCTTCGCGGGGGTCGTCACCCAGCGGTCCGCATCTCCAGTTCTCAAGAAACGAGCGCTTCCTTGGCGCCTCCCGCAGGAGAGCGACGTCCGGGCGCACTCCGAAGGTAGTAGCACTCTGAGTGCTAGTCAACAGTTTCAGTGCTACCTAGCACCTTGTGACCTAGTGTGAGAATGTGTCCGTGACACAGCGACGGAGAGAGGAAGGCAGCCCGTGCCCAGCGGATATGCACTGACAGTGCGATTCACCCTGCGAGACGCTGCAGCTGCCCGGCAGTTCGACGACCTGGTGGCACAGACCGCCGCCGGCATCCGCACGGAGCCAGGCACGCTCGTCTACGCCGTGCATGAGCCGGTAGACGAGCCGCTAGTGCGGGTCTTCTACGAGCTCTACGCCGACCGTGAGGCCTTCCAGGCCCACGAGGACCAGCCCCACACCAAGCACTTCCTCGCCGCCCGCGAGCAGTTCCTGACCAGCACCGAGGTGACGTTCCTCAACGAGCTGGGAGGTCTCAGCAAGCGCCCCGGGTCGGAGGGGTGATGAAACCAACGGGACGGGACGTCGATCCCAACGACCGGGCTTTCGGACAACGCGTCCAGAAGTTCCGCAAGGAGCGAGGTCGCACACAGACTGAACTCGCAGCTGCGCTCGGAAAGACGAGCAGCTGGATGTCGCAAGTCGAGCGAGGCGTTCAACCAGTGCGACGAGTTGACGTCCTCCAGCAACTCGCGGACGAGCTGGGCGTGTCGGTTCAGCAGCTACGTCCAGGCGCCCCGTCAGACACCGGCGGAACATCAGCGGCTCCCGCCCCGCTCTCGCTGTCCAATGACCTGGACGAGACACGACGCCTGATCTCCGGCCACCCTGCCCTCCGCACGCTGTTGTCCGGCCCGGCAGAAAGCGAGGGCAGGCCTGTCGACGCACTGCGCAGTGACGTCGAAGACCTCTGGGAGTTGACCCATGCGGGGCGACTGGCGCAGGTCAGCGTCCTCGCCGTGGAGCTGCTCCCCGACCTCGAACAGGCCGCCCGCACTGCACCCGAACAGCACCAGATCGAGCTGTACCTGCTGCTCTCCCGGGCCTACCAGGCACTGTCTGCGGCCTTCGTCCGGCAAGGGGAAGCCGACGCCGCATGGGTCGCTGCTGATCGTGCAGTCTTCGCTGCAGAGCGATCGGGTGACCCGCTGCACGTCTGCGCCAGCGTCTTCCGAATGGTCCAGGCGTTCGTGCGGCTCCGCAGCCTCGGACAGGCGGAACACGCCGCGCGAACAGCCATTCACGCCTTGGAAGAGCAGGGCAGCGACTCGCCGCAGGCCTTGTCCGTCCTGGGTTCGCTCCATCTGGCTCTGGCGCTGGTACACGCACGTTCCAGCGCGAGATCCGAGGCCAAGGAAGAGATCGACAAGGCACGAGGGATCGCCGCTCGGCTGGGTGAGAACCGGAACGACTTCAACCTGGAGTTCGGCCCGGTCAACGTGGAGATCCAGGCGGTAAGCACCGCCGTCGACCTCGGAGACGCAGGAGAGGCCCTGGATATCGGCCTCACCATCGACGCCGAAGACCTGTCCCCGGAGCGTCAAGGAAGGTTGCTGATGGACCTGGGGCGAGCACACGCGCAGAGGCGCCATGGGGGAGAAGCCCTCGACTGCCTGCTGCGCGCCGAAGCCGTAGCACCGGAGATCATCCAGACTCACCAGGCTGCTCGCGCAACCATCCGTGAGCTGGTCCTCATCGCAGGTCCGAACGCCCCGCGAGAACTCCTTGAGCTGGCCGAACGGGCCGACGCTCTTGAGTAACTCACGAGAGCAGACCTGGTGTGTGTGCCAGGTCGAAGAGGGCGAGTCGCTGCACGACGGTGACTTACCGCTGGCTCTCCCGATCACTTTGCTGCGGAGGGATCTATGGAAGCTCGCTTGGGTCGCGAACTGGGCGCCGTGGGCGTAAACAGGATCCCCAAGAGAGTGCCGGACGACCTCTTTCTAAGTGCTGCCGAACGTGGCCGTGTTGGGTGGGCCTACGCGATCCGCGCGGCGGAAACAAATTTG
>NZ_CM002286.1:77890-80567 GCF_000497445.1 Streptomyces roseochromogenus subsp. oscitans DS 12.976
AATGGGACACCCCTGGGGTGTCGGTGAGTCAGCTGGTCGGGGGCTTGGGGGTGCCGTTGGGGCCCTTCGGTCGCTTGTTGGGACGGTAGCTTGGGCCGTTCATGATGACTTGGTGGCTGGCGTTGATCAGCCGGTCGAGGAGTGACTCGGCGACGACGGGGTTCGGGAAGAGCGGATACCAGTCGCTGGGCGCCCTGTTGCTCGTGATGATCAGAGAACGTCCCTGCCGCTCGGAGACCAACTCGTAGAGATCGTCGGCCTGCGAGGCGTTCATCTGCCGCATGGCGAAGTCATCGAGGATGAGCAGGTCGGGGCGGATGAGGTCGCGCATGCGCTTGTCCCAGGTGCGATCCGCGTGGCCGCCGGCGAGCTCGGCCAGGACCCGGCTGGTCTTGGAGAAACGGACGTTGGCGCCCTGTCGGACGGCCTGGTGACCGAGGGCCTGGGCGACGTGTGTCTTTCCGACCCCGACGGGCCCGAACAAAATGACGGACTCACCGGAGTGGAGCCATCGCAGGGCCGCCAGGTCGCGGATCTGGGCCGCGGGTAGCTTCGGGGAGGCGTTGAAGTCGAAGCCCTCCAAGGTGGCCTGCTGCTCGAACTTCGCCCGCCGCAGGCGCCGTTCGAGCGCAACGGATTCACGGCGGGTGATCTCGTCCTGGCAGAGAACCTGCAGGAAATCGAGGTGCCCGAGCTCGCCGCCCTGGGCCTGGGTGAGGCGGGCGTCGAGTGTCTCGAGCATCCCGGACAGCCGCAGGATCTTGAGCGAGTCACGCAGAGCGGTGGTCATCACGCTCACCGGGCGACCTCCTCGACGTCGTCGTTCCCCTGGTCGTCGCGGACGTCATCGGGAATCTGCAGGGGGATGTCGGTGGCGAACAGGCCCTCGGGGCCGTGTAGGAAGGCCGAGGCGCCACCGTCTCCGGTCTCGGGTTCCGGGTCGGTCTCGGTGCCGGCGACAAGGATGCCCTTGACGGTGCGATAGGACGGGTCGCCGACCGTGATCGCCTTGCGGCAGGCGGCTTCGAGCCTGATGTCGCCGTACTTCTTGCGCAGCCCGAGCACCCCCTGGGCCGCCCGGAGCCGGTAGAGGGCATTGACCTCCAGGAGCTGGTCGATCACCTCCCGGCAGGCATCCCCGACCTGGGATGCCTGACCGCGACACCAGATCGGCGTGCGCATCTGAAAGGCGATCTTCTCCGGCGGGTAGTCCGTCTTGTCGGTGCGTTTGCCCTGCTCAAGTGCCGCGTGCGTCTTGACCAGTTCACCCTCGTGGAAGACCTGCACCATGGTGGCGGTGGAGCGGACATCGACGCGGCGGCCGATCAGCTTCCAGGGCACCGAGTAGAGGGTCCGGCCGACCTTGATGTGGATGTCCGGGCCGACCGTCGCCTTCGACCACCGCGCCAGCACGAACGGCGCCTCGGGCAACGGCAGCAGCACCGGCGCCTCGATGGACTCGAACACCGCCAAGGGAGCCGCCCCGCCCAGCGGACGGCACTGCCGCTGACCTGCGACATTACGGGACCAGAGCAGGGCCTCGGCCTGCATGTGCTCCAGCGAGGTGAACGTCCGCCCGCGCCAGTAGGAGTCGCGGACGTAGGGCATGGGCCGCTCCACTCTGGGCTTGTCCTTCGGCTTCAAAGCCCGGGCCGGATCCACCAACGCCCCATAGTAGGAGGCGAGTTCGGCATACGACTTGTTGATCTTCGGGTCGTAGAGGTCCGGCTTGTCGACCCCGGTCTTGAGGTTGTCCGGCACCAGCCGGCGCGGGACGCCGCCGAAGTAGCGAAACGCCTCCACGTGGGCTTGTGTCCAGGCGTGCTGGTCCATGTGGGCCACCGGGCGGACGAACATGTGCCGGGAGGCAGGCAGCACCATCACGAACGCCCAAATCCGGTGCCGCCGACCGGTGTTGGCGTTGATCCACTGCCCCAGGAAGCCGTAGTCGATCTGGGCCTCCGAGCCCGGCTCGACGTTCTCCCTCAGCACGGTGACCTTGGCGCGGGCGGCCTCGTCGGGCAGGTTCTCGTGTACCCACCGGCGAAACGAGGTCAGCCCCGCCTGCAGCTTGCGCTCGTCGCGCAGCCGCTGGTGGATCGTGGTCACCGTGCAGGTGTTCAGCAGTTCCACCACGTAGTCGCGGTGCTTCTCGATCTCCGGCCAAGTCAGTTGATTCAAGCGCCTGTTGGCCTGCTCGGGGAACCAGCTCTTGATCAGTTTCGCCCAGTCGGGCTCGCTCATCGGCGGGCCGCCCGGCGTGATCCCGGCCGCCTCGGCCGGCGCCAGGTACTTCCTGATCGTCTTGCGGTCCAGCCCCAGCGACGCCGCCAGCTGCGTCTTCGAGCGGCCCGCGTACCAGTGGACGTAGATCTCCACGATGTCCGTCACGGTGAATGTTCTCCTTGCCATCCGGATCGTCCGTCGACCTCCCGGCTCGCTGGTCAAGGGACACCAGCGACTCCGAGACGGCCCGGACCCTCAACCCGGCACCGGCATGCCCCAGGGGATCTCCACCAATTCGCAAGAAGGATCTATCGGTCGAACAAACCACCCGACACGGGGAAAGATCTTCAACCCGAGACCGTGACCGGCATCCCCATCCACGACCGGCGTCCCCCTGGGGAACCGCCGACACCAGGGCGGGGAATTACGGCGACAACATCACGCAGAACAT
>NZ_CM002286.1:80592-103770 GCF_000497445.1 Streptomyces roseochromogenus subsp. oscitans DS 12.976
ATTTGATCAAACTCGGCATGAGCAATGATCCACAGAGGCGTCGGAGGGATCTGGCCACAGGCCTCGCGACACGTCTTGACCTGCTCTGGTCCCACCCGGGAGGTCTCTCCCTCGAAGCCTTCCTTCACCGTCGCTTCGCCCGCCGACGAGTCCGGGGTGAATGGTTTGACTTCGCCGATGTTGATGCCGTGGCGCTTCTTCGGCGTGCGGCAGCCGATTTTGAGTCGGGGTCACATGATGTCGCGCTCTAGGGACATCACCCTGAATCCGACACGTGGCCCCTGGGGATCCCTGGAGTATCGCGGGAACGGTAGGGTGGCCCAGAACGTTGATCAAAAAGGAAGTGGCCCCATCCACCGGCCTTGGAAAAGCCAGGAGGGGCCACGTGGCCGACGGACCTTTGTGGTGGGGGTCCGGAAGCCTGCCGAGCACCCTTTTCGCGAGAAGGAAGGTGCCGACGTGATCAGGGTACCCGTACCCGCACGCGCACACACCGCACCCCGCCGTGGGGTCAGCAGCCTTGCCGGTTGCTGGTCCGTCGACGGGGCGCTTGTGTTGTCCGCACGCACCCCGGGCCGCACCTCTGGTGAGGGGGCCGGGATGACGTAGTCGTCGGGGGGCGGCGCCCGCATCGCGGGTCTTCATGCCGCCCCGGGCCACCCAGCCATAGGTGATTCGCCGTCACCCAGGCTCAGCGCCCATCTGCCACCGGAGGGTTTCGCCGCCCTCCGAAGGGATTGTTCGCCCGGTTCGCACCCGGCCGAACAGTTCGATTTCAGGTTCCGCAACCTGCTGAAGCACCCCGAGGGGGCTTCTTTGTGCCGTCTTCCAGAGAAGGAGGCCGTCGCCATTTTGCACGACGAGTTTGTCCTGCGCCAGCCTGCCCACGCCCGGTTGCTCCGGTTTTGCGGGCTGGATGCGTCTGATGTGACGCATTCCTGTGGTTGTTTTCTGCCCTTTTGTGAGGTCACTCGGGTAGTTGGGTGGGGGAGGGGTGTCACATCCGGCCGTTTCGGTGTCCCCCTTCCCTGCGTGATCTTCGAACTGTCAGCGTTCGTGTGCGCCGGTCCTGAGCAGGCTGTGGCGTGCTCCGTTGCGTACGAATCCGCCCGGGGCCGCCGACTCGCCCGTGGTATTCGGCCGTCTGGCTGGGTGTGGTCAGCCGGGGGTCTGCGGTGACTGCCGCAGCAGCTGCGACGGATGTTTCACCGTCGACGTCGGTCGGCAAGGGTGCGCGGCGGCTGCGGTCGATGCCAGCCTGCGGGAAGCCGGACAGCAAGGGCCCGGAGGACCCGCTGCGTCTTGGTCGCGCGATGCGGCTGCGGTTGCTCGCCGCGGTCCAGGCGCTGCTGGCGGACCCGTCGATCGCCGGGTTGAAGGACGCGCCGAAGTTGGCGGCAGTGGTGCTGTACGCGAAGTCGCGGGCTCCCAGGGGCGCGAAGAACGACAACCAGACGTCGATCTGGGTCGCGGAGCTTGGCCGGTGGCTGGGGGTGGGTGAGTCGTCGGTCCACCGCAACGTGCTGTCCCCGATGCGGAAGTCGGACGCGCTGCACACGAAGGTGGTGACGGACACACAGGGTCACCCGACCGGCCTTGAATGCCTGCTCATGCCCCTGTGGCGCGCCCGCAAGAGCGGCGGGGCCGTCCACCCTCTGGCGTTGTCGAAGGCGGAGCTGGCGACGCTGCTGCGCCTGATCGAGGCGCTGTTCGGGCCGGGCTGGGCGCCGGAGGGCAAGGAGCCGACGCCGCCGGGGCTGCTGGCCGGCCGGACCGGCAAGGGGGCTGCGACCGACCGGCTCGGGCTGCTGCTGATGGTGCTGACCACCCGTGCCTCGGGCTGGCTGCAACTGTGCGGCGGCTCGGTGAAGGCGCGGGAGGGGCGCGGCGCGGCGACGCTGGCCCGGCTGCTGGGCTGCTCGCCGGCCGGGGCGCGGAAGGTGCTGGCCCGGTTGACGGAGGCCGGGGTGGTGGCGCGTGAGCACAAGGCGACGGCGACGCGGATGCGCGGTCGTGGCCGGGTCATGCTGCTGCCAGTGGCCCGCGCGTACGGCCGGACGCTGGTCTCTGCGGAGGCCGTTTCGGGCTCCGGGACGGTGTTTTCGCAGCGTCCCGTTGGTGCAGTCGGAGATCATGGTCAGGCCGGTGCTGCTGGTGCCCTTGGTACCTCTGGGATCGGCGGTGCTGAGCAGGTCGGGGAAGCTGGGGATCAGGAGCGTCCCGATAGTGCAGAGCTCCACGCAGACCACGCTTCTGTGGTTATTCCCGTAGTTCCCCCGCAGCTCTCTTGTGGTTTTTCCGGCGAAGGCCGTGGGGCTGAAGGCCGTCGGTCGGAGCGCGCGTGCGTGCGCGAGGACCAGGCCGCAGACGGCCAGGCCGCCGTTGTCGAGTCGGCGTCGTCGGTGGCCGAGGACGGCCCGCTGCGCGGGGAAAAGCCGGAGAAGTCCCCGGTCGAAGGGCGTGATGGGCAGCGTGCTGCCGGGGCTGGAGCCGGTGGCCGACCGAAGGCCGTGGGTGGTCGAAAGACGCAGCAGCGGAGGGCGGGCCTTCCGGCTGATCTTCGTCTGCGGGTGGCCCTGGGGCCGGTGGCATGGCTGTGGCAGCGGCTGAGCCGGTGGCAGCAGGACCAGGTGGAAGCTGCGGCGAAGACGGAGCTGGCCCGCCTGGAGAGCCTGCTCGCGCTGCCCGGCGGTGCGCCGCGGCTGCTCGCCGACCGCCTCACCGACCGCCTGCAGGAGACAGGCGGTGAGGCCCTAGTCACCAGCCCGTACGGGTGGCTGATCCGGCGGGGACTGATCCAGCGATCCTCGTGCACGGACCGGCGCTGCGACGACGGAATCCGGCTGGATACCGGGACCGGGTGCGAAAACTGCGCCAACGTGATCCACATCCGCGCCGCCCGCCGGGCCCGGATCGGCTCGGACATCGACCGGGAACTGCCCGGCCTGTCCGCCAGGGAGCGCCGGCGCGTCCTCGAGGACCGGCTCCGCGAGCACGCAACAGCCGAGGCGGCGGATCTGGTGCGGCGGCGCGAGCAGGCCGCCGTCGAGCGGGCGCGCCGCGATGCCGCCCGTGCGGCTGCCCGGGAGAGGGCGGAGCGCGAGCAACAGGAGGCGGAGGCGGCGTGGCTGGCACGGGGGATGCTGCCGTGCGAGGACTGCGGCCTACCGGAATCGGCAGGTCTTTGCCCACAGTGCACCTCCCGCCGGCGCACCAAGGAGCTGGCGCGCCACACGGAGACTCTCATCCGGGAGGCGGTCGAGCTGGCCGTCGCCGCACGGGCCGACCTCACCGACCCCGACGCGGTCAGGGCGATGATCGAGCAGTGCGAGCGAGACACCCGGACTCTGCTGGCGGCGGCATGCGAGCGTGCCTGCTGCCAGGATGAGGACCCGGACGCGGTGGCCCACACCGCACCGCAGGTGGCACGGCGGATCCGGGACGAGCGTCGCGAGGCGGCACTGCGTCGGCTGGCCCGGTCCGAGGACGCCGAAGCGGAGGCACAGCGGGCGTTCCAGAGTGAGCAGGGCCGCCGCTGGTACCGGCACAACCCGACCAGTGCGGGGGCCGTCGCGCCGGCGACGAAGGCCGCCTACACCGCCCGGGAGCGTGCCGCCGAGTACCTGCTGACGTCGCGACTGGAGCAGCTGCGTGCGCAGACGGCGGTACGGCTGACCCGGCTGGCCGCCCGGCCGCTGGACGGCGGCACGGCCAGGGCGGTGATCGCGTAAGCACTGAGCTGAGCGGCAGCTATCTCGCCCGCCAGGCCCTGACCGCGCCGCCAGGCGGCGGAGCGGAACGGCGGCGCTGGCCAGATCAGCGTGACGGCCTGGCCGTCGGCGCTCCCCGGGCAGTTCGGTGCGTCGCCAGCATGTGCCAGGTAGAAACCTCCACTCTGGCCACGGAGTTGTTAACGCCGAGCAAGTCAGCCAGCCGATCCGGACCTGCCGGGCCGCCGACTGCCCCCTTGTTCACCGTCGCCGCCGGCTACCGCGACACCCTGAAGGACCACCACGTGAGCGATATCGCGCAGCAGTGGGACAACATACTCGCTGCGACCTCGATCGAATGCGGACACTGCCACGGGCCTGTGTCGCCGCCACCGCCCGGGACCGTCGACCCGCACTACCTGTGCCTGAACAACGCGTTTGCCGTGTGCGCGGGCGCCGTGATGCCCGCACTCGCCCTGGAGGACTACGTGGCGCATCACCTCTTGGGCGAGATGGCCAAGCCGGCCGTCGCAGAGGAACTCACACGCGGCCTCGTCCAGTACATGGAGCTGGAACAGGCTGCACAGCAGCTGGAGTTGGCCGAGATGGAGGACCGCGCCGATGCGCCAGCCGCCGCGATCGACGCCAAGCGTGCTGAGCTTCGGCGGCACCGGAGGACAGAGCGGTACCTGATGGACGAGGACGCCTTCAGCCCCCGCTGGCTGGCCGCGTGGTGGAACACAATGGACGCGCGCTGGAAACAGCGGCTGTGCCAGATCTTCTTCACCAAGATCGAACTTCGGGCCGGTCCGGCCCCGGACTCTGCCGCGCTGCACGACGCACGGATAATCCTGCACTGGCGAGCGCGGATCTGACCGGAGCCCCGCCAGCGGATGTTCCTACGGTCCGGCGATCAGCCAGAGGATGAGGACGGCGTCCAGGTCCTGGCTGTAGCGGTAGACGACGGAGATTCCGCGGCCGCCGGTCTGCTCGGGCAGCAGCTCGACGACGCGGGACTCACTGCGGGGGTCGGCGTCTGGCAGGCCGCGGCCTTGCGCCGGGTTGTCTTCGAGTGAGCGGCGCACGCTCTCGACGGCGGCCCGCTCGGTCGGGCTGAGTTCGGTGAGGATCTTCTCGGCGGGGTCGCTGAAGAAGGCGTGGGTCACCGGGCGGCCTCGGCGAGCTTGCGGCGCAGTTCGGCCTCAACGTCGTCGGCAGGCCGGGCGAGGGCGGCCATGGCGCCGGAGTCGTACCGCATGAGGACGCGGTGCCGGTAGGCCTGAGCGATCTCGCGGACCGCGGTCAGGTCGTCCAGCTCGATGGCGTCGAGTTCCCTCTCGAACTCCTGCCGGTCACCGGGGAAGCCCCACGTCGACAGCGCCTCGCGCAGCTCGGCGAGCGTGCGCATGGGCGGGCTGAACTGGCTGACGCCGGAGTGCTCGGGTTGAGCGGTCACGGTGGCCTCCTCCTGGGTGCTGCATACGACGCTACTCGGGAGCAGCTGGTCATGGGGAGAATCCCCCGACGACGGCAGCGCATCGGCCGGACACAGGCGCGTCGCCGGGGAGGACCCAGTCTCCCCTATGGTGGGCGGTTCTCCCCGCCGTGAGGGGTGCGGTGACCGGCCTCGGCGCGCGCCCGGTCCATGGCCCGAGCGAACTCCGGGTCGCGGTGGCGGCGCTGGTAGACAGCCGACGGGGAGATGCCGACGGCGGCAGCCGCCGCCTTCACACTGCCTTTCCTGCCCTCCCGGCGCAGCGTGTGGAGGAACCGGGCCACTCGCTGCGGGGTGAGCCGGAGCTGACGGGCGTAGCCGTACGGCACGGCGGCCTCCACGACAGCGTCACAGGCCCGCGCGTACGCCGGATCCGTCCGCCATGAACTCGGGTCACCCTCGCCCAGGATCAGCTCTGCCCGGGCGCGGGGCACCCCGAGCGCGAGCAGCCGAAGGTACTCGGCGCGGGCGATCCGGGCGCGCTCCGCGGCGGCGTCCGGGTCGCGGCCGGCCAGCGCAATCGTGAGCCGGACATCGCTGCGGGCCGCCGCCCATACCGATGTGAGTCCGACTCCCAGGGCTTCGGCAGCATCATCGAGGGCTTCGCCGTGCCGCAACGCTGCGATGAGCTGTTGCGCGGAGTCGAGCGAGGCGGTGCCGGTCATGGCGGCACCCTACGACGTGCCGCCGGTGGATCCTTCGAGGACGGACACGCCATCCGCGTGGGGGTGATACGCGGGTTCTGTGGCGTGTGATCTCCGTGCTGTTCTAGGCGCACCAGCGGGTCCTCCGCGCTGGAAGCCGGTGACCGTCCGACTTTGGAGAATCACCGCATGCCCCCCGGTTTCCCCGCTGGCGTCCAGGAACCAGGGGGTCAGATCAGCTGAGCCCGGCGGTCGGCGGCCAGGCGGTGCACCTTGCCCGCGACGTTCGCCAGCAGCTCCACCGCCTGGGCACGGTCGAGTGCGGCCCCGGCGATGGCCTCCTCGTCGTCGTGGATGAAGGCGCTCAGGTGCGAGTAGATGTCCTCCACCTCGAGCATCCAGCGCTCCAGCACGCTGCGGTCCCGGGACTTCTTGTCCCGGATCGTCGGCGCCTGCTTCCGGGTGTCGTAGGCGACGCGGACCGCGTCGAGCGCCTGGCGCAGCTCGGCGGCGACCGCGTTGAAGATGCCGTCGCGGATGTAGCTGCGCGCCGTCCGCAGCCGTCCCGCCGCCTTCTGCAGCTCCGGGTCGTCGGTGATCGGCACCATCACGTCGATGTACGAGGCCGAGCTGACCTTCTCCATCTGCGTGCTCCACTGCTCCGAGAAGACTTCGACCGCCAGGTCGCCGCCCGAGGAGAACTCGAAGCCGACCGGATCGCCTCCCACGGAGATGCCGCGCAGTCTTCGCAGCACCAGCCACAGCGCGCCGCCGGCCCGCAGTTCCTCAGTCTCCAGCAGCGCCTGGCCGCTCACGTGGCCGACGAAGACGGTCTGGTTGGGAGAGACCGTGACGTTGACGGCCTGCTGCACCGAGACCAGGGCCAGTTCCTGCAGGTCGTGGCTCGGGTTCTGGCCCACCAGCAGGGTCGCCGAGAGCAGCAGACTGGTCTGCGGTGTGGCCTGGTTCGCCCATGTACGGAGGGACAGCTCGAGGCGGGCGCCGCCGAGTACGGGCTGAAGCCGCAGTCCCTTGGGGGCCTCCTCCAGCCAGAGGGTGTTTCCGTTGGGCAGGTTGAGCGAGCCGGTCATCGGCGCCTCTCTTCTGATTAGAGGTGTGCTGAGAGAGTGGACCGGCACCGGGATCAGAAGCAATGCAATTCGGCTGCTGATCCAGCGGACTTGCGCCGTGGCCTGGGCTCGTTCGGTGGTTGGCCGTTCTGCTCCTCCCCGAGGGCTTCGACACCTCCCGCTGGCCGCGGGCCAAGTACATCCCGCTGCGCGCCGTCGAGGAGCGCCTGCCCGGGGAGTGCGACCGCCCGTGACCGTGATCCTGGAGGCGGCGGCCGCCGTCGACGTCGCCGAGCCGGACAGGGCTCCGGCACTGCTGGAGCCGGCGGCCGCCGAGCGCCAGGCGCTCATCGAGCGGTGGGCCGAACGTCACGGCGTCGACGCCGCCCGGCGCCTGGCCGAGGCCGAGGATCTGGCCGATGCGGTCGCCGCCGAGATCACCCCGGAGAACACCGTCGACACCTACGCCAAGAGCTGGCGGGTGTGGGAACGGTTCTGCGCCGCCACCGAGCTGCCGGAGCTGGAGGGTTACCGGGGGGGCTGGTGGCGTTCGTGACGTGGATGCTGCGCGAGGGCTACCCCGGGCCAGGTCCGGCTCACCGCGGTGCTCGCGCTGGTCCTGGAGGCGTCTGCCCGGCGCGGACGTCCCTCCTACCGCACCTCGGTTCTGGTCGACGGCGGCTGGTGGTTACGTCGGTTTGCTTCGTTCGCCTGCGCCTGCCGCGCGATTGCCAACAGGTCACGGGCGGCGGCAGCACTGATGATCGATCCCCGGCATGGATGGACTCTCACGCCCTGTTGTCGCAGGTCCATCAGTTCCTCGGCTACCTCTATCCGTTCCAGCAGGTCGGTGACGGCGGCATCGGACAGTACGAATTCCGCGGGGACGCCCTGCAGGTAGTCGCTCACCTGCTGCCATTGGTCGGCCGTGACGGATACGGTTTCGCCGGCGCGTACGCGGGCGAACCACGTCGGCTCGGCCGACTGGTCCAGCTCCATGATCCGGCCGAGCGCGGCTCGCGCCCGCTCGGTCCGCACCAGCATCTTCGCGTCGACCAGTGGGGCCGCAGCAAGCGGCGGCTCGGCGGGGCGCTGAGGAACGGACCGGGCGGGTGCTGGGGAGCGGCGACGGTGGAGCTTGGCGAGCATCGTGATCAGGCGGCGGAGGGCAGACGGCCGCGCCACTGCTCCAGGGCGTCAGCGGCGTGCCGGAGGTCAGTGATCAGCTTGTCGAGGGCTTCGACGGAGGGGACTGGTCCGTAGTCGTGCACGGCACCCGTGTGCTCGGACTCCGCGCCAATGTCGACGCGCGCGGGGCGGCGCCCCTCGTCTCGGGTTCGGTAGTCCTCGCTGCAGACGGTGGTGAACGCCAGGCGGAATCGGTCTGCGTTGATCAGCGAGGGCAATTCCAGGGTGATGGGCTCGGACTCGTGGAAGACCGAATCGTGCTCCGGGTCCTCATCGGTGTGGTCCGCAGAACACCATTGCGGGCAGTTGTCTCCCGTTACTGTCAGCATCCAGTCGTGCGCGTGCATGGAGGCGATTCTGTCATCTATTCGGAATGATCTATTCCGGATGCCTTCCGGCCCGCTCGCCGCGCAGCGGCGGACGACAGTCCGGGCGGGACAGCGGGATGACGCGGATCTCGGTGAAGCGGCGGATCGCGACTCCTCTAGCGGCTGCGTGTCGAGCGGGCCATCAGGCCGCCAGTCACGAACGTGTGCTCCGAGCACGCCGCACCGAGGCTTCCAGGGCAGCCATCAGGTCTTCGGGAGGGGCCGGTTCCCGTGGCGGTGCCATCTGCTCGCCAGCGGCGAGCGTGTCCACGAGCACGTTGAGGGCGGCGGCGTAGTCATCGTGCAGTTCGTCGACGTCCACGCCGGACATCTCGGAGACCTCCGCGAGCTCCAACTCACGCCCCGTGGTGGGGGCGGGGCTGGAGAGGTCACCCGGATCTCGGATCTCCTCCGGCCAGTGGAGCGTCTGGCACACCAAGATCCCATTCCTGGGCCTGAGCACGGCCAGCCGCTCACGCGAGCGGAGAGCCAGTTTGCACACGCCGATCCGTCCGGTGCGGGCCAGCGCCTCAACGAGGAGCGCGTACGGACGCTGGGCCCCAGCAGCAGCGGCTCCTACCCAGTACGGACGTGCATACAGCAGCGGATCGACGTCGCCGCTTTCGACGAAGCCCAGGACCTCGATCACTCGTTTCGTCGGCAGCGGCAGCGCGTCCAGGTCGGCATCGGTGATGACGACCGTCCGGCCGTCGGGGGTGTCCCAGCCACGCGCGGTCTCATGGGGGGTGAGCTGCTGTCCGTCCAGCTCGCATACTCGCTTGTGCCGCACCCGGCCGCCGTCGGCGGCATGCACGAGATGCAGGCCAGGCCCGTGTTCCTCGGTAGCGGCATACAGGTCGACAGGGAGCGCGACCATGCCAAAAGCGAGGGTGCCCTTCCAGATCGATCGCATGGCTCGACGTTAAAAGCGCAGGATGGCAAGCGCCCGTCGCGCGGAGCTGTACGAGTGCGGGCCGTAGCCGTCGGCCAGCTCGCGGAGCAGTACCGGCTGGCGTTCGCCGCCCCGTCGCCCTCGCCCCGATCATCGGGCCGCGCTATCTCCTGCTCCAGCTGGACTCGCGGCGGACAACGGACGGCATCAAGCCCTGCCCACAATCTCAACGCGTTGCGCTGGGGCGACGAGGTGCGCCCTGCGGCCGGCGTCGCTCCTTCCCGCACCACCGCGGTTGACGAGGAGAAGCTGGCCGCTGCCCTCGACCTCCTCGAGGTCCGCAGCGTCGACACGCTCGATGAGGTTCCCGACCTGACCGACCACTACGCCCAGGCCCTTGCCGCCCTGGTCAACGCCAACCTCCACGCCCACCACCTCGCCGGCCCGGTCGGGCCGGGGTGGCGTCCGCAGCTGGTCGACCTGATGGAAGCACTCCGACAGTCCGTCCAGGACGCTGGCGTCGAACGTGGCGAAGCCTCGCCCGGCGTGGCCTCGACGCCGTGGAACCCGCGCCCCCGTAAGCGCTCGTGACCCCGGCGGCGACCCGGTTCCGCACACGCAGCCACGTGCATCGTCGGTGCCATGCCCTCGAAAAGCGAGCAAGGCTGGGCGGAAGAACGAGGCGGGCCGGGCGATGGCGGCATCAGCCCGTGATCCCGAGGCCGATGTCAGGCCTGCAGTGGGAGCAGGGGCTGGTGCCGCCGGTGAGCAGGTGCCGGGCCTCCTCCCGGCCGACAGGGCGGCGTCGCTTGCCGGCCATGTAGCAGGAGCCCTGGTGGACCTGCACGGGCGGCCGGCCGACACCGATCCCGAGTTCGACGATCCACTCCGGCGGCTGCGGCTTCGCGCGGCGCCCTTGCTCCTGTTCGGCCTGCCGTTGAAGGAGCTGCTCGATCTTCCCGTCGATCCGCGCCAGCCACATCGCGTGCCACACCCGCAGCGTGTGCAGCCGCTCCAGATCAGGCGGCAGATCATCGAACATATTTACGATATTAAGGTCCCGGTCGGTCCTCGACAGGCTCACGATCTCGAAAATTTGTTCTACCGTGAGGGGTGGGAGGTGACCGAATGAACGAGGGCTCGATGCGGGTCGTGCGGTCGACAGTGATGCATGTGCGTTGCCCGGACCGGCTGCCAGAGGCGGTATACCGGCAGGTGCTGGAGCTGCTGTCCGGCCTGTCCCCGGTGGTCCAGGCCCTGCCTCCGACCGCGGCCTTGACCGAGCTCAAGGGGGCGCTGCGCTACCACGGCACCGATGCCCGCCGCCTCGGTGAGGTTCTTCGGATCCGGTCCATCTCCCGCCTCGCCGTCGACCTCCGGATCGGCATCGGCCCGTCGATCACGGTCGCCGCGACCGCCTCCGCCCAGATCCCCGATCCCGGAGGCGTCCTCGCCGTCGCCCCGGACCAGGTCGCCGACTGGCTCGGGCCGCTGCCGGTGGAGGCCCTGCACGGCATCGGACCGCGCCAGGCCGCCGTGCTCCGCGACTACGGCATCCACTGCATCGGCCTGCTGGCCTCCGTCTCTCCGGCCACCGTGCAGCGACTGCTCGGCAAGAAGGCCGGTCGGCTCGCCGCCGACCGCGCCCGCGGCATCGACCCGCGCCCCGTCGTCTCCCGCGCGCTGCCCGCCTCCGCCTCCGTACGCCATCGCTTCGACCGTCACGTCCTCGACGGAGCAACCGTCCGGGCCGTCCTGCTCGATCTGGCCGTGCATTTGGGGCTGCTGCTGCGCCGCCGCGGGCAGGCGGCGCAGGCGCTGACGCTGACCCTGAAGTTCGCGGGCGGCACCAGCTGGGAGAAGACCCGCCGCATGGCCGAGCCATCGGGCCATGACGACGATCTGCGCACCGTGGCCTATCAGTTGATGGACGCCGCCGGCCTCCAGCGTGCGCGTCTGACCGGGATCGCTCTGAAGGCCGAGGATCTGCTGGACGCCGACCGCGTTGCCTGCCAGATCAGCCTGGACGCTGGACGCGAGTCCCGGCTCGTTGCCGAACAGACTATGGACCGCATCCGCGCGAAGTTCGGCCCGGGCGCGATCGGCCCTGCCGCCGTCGCGGTGCTCCGCCGCGCTTCATGACCGGCGTTACCGACCGAGTTCCTGCCGCACGTCCAGGTAGCAGCGCAGCCGCACACCGGGCTGCCCGGGATCCCGCGTCGTCCGGTCCGCCACCGCGGTCGCCCATTGCGCGGCGAGCAAATCCTGGACGGCGAGGGCAGTGCGATCGTCGCAGGCCGCGATCTCCACCACGGCCAGCCCGGGCTCGGCCACATGTGCTTCGATGATCGGCTCCATGCCTGGCACGACGCTTCGGCGCCCGCCGGAGTTCTCCCGTCGCGCCGGCTTCACCCAGCCGAGTATCGGGCCGGCCGTTGTTGCCCCGGAGTCCGCCTCGGCTACTGCTCCTTCCGGCCCTCGCCGTCCTCGCGGCCGAGGGCGTGCTTGAGCTGGGACCGGGCCTCGGACAGCTCGGCCTGGGCGACGTGGTTCCAGAAGTCGTGGGTGACGATGGCGGTGGCCAGGTCGCGTTCCTTGTCGCGCAGCGCCGTGACGTCCTTCTGTTCCTGCTCCGACCAGCCCGGTGAGTCCGGGTAGGACCGGGGTGTGCTCTGCCAGCAGCCGTCGGGGCGCTGCCAGGCCTCCATCGGCTCGACGGAGTACGGCAAGGCTGTGATCAGGGCTGCGAGGTCGGCCCGCACCTGTGTGAGGTCCTGCTGCGCGGTGAGAAGGTCGTCGGGGTAGTCGTACGTTGCCACGGCTCTCACATTAGTTCGACCCGCTGACAAGGCTCCCGAGACAGCGCCTCTGCAGGGAGTCAGCGCCCGCTTAGAGTTATGAGTCCCGCAAGGGCGCGCTGCGCCACCAGATCCGCCTGTGACGGTATCCCGGCGCGGACCGCGCCGACCCTGGGACCGCAGTGCCATGTCGGTACGGAGTTACGCGGGCGCGCTCGTCGATCCACCGCGTCGGTACGGGGGAGCCGGGCATGATCCGCGGCGGTAATTCGTTGCCGTATCAGGGACGTGGCCGTCTGGACGGGATGGGTGAGCGGGGTGGGGTTACGTGCACAGGGCGCGGGTTAAGCGGACCGGGCAGCCGGTCTACGCATACGAGATCGACCGCCAGCCGTCGTGGCGAGGCGAGGACCTGGTCTGTTGGGAGCGCGACTGCGGCAGCGCCGTGCGCGAGATCGGCGGCTACACCAAACGCGACGGCACCCCCTATGCGGCGTATTTCCGCCTCAAGAACAACATCGAGCACCGTGCCGGCTGCCCGCTGAATCCGGTCGAGGTCATCACCTCGATCGCGCAGGGATCCGAGGGCCTGGCCACGGCCGACAAGGGCGTGCTGCGCCTGACCCTGCCCCAGGATCTTTCCCAGCCCGGCACAGAGCGTCCCGGCCCCGACGGTGCTCCGTTGGACGGGGAGGCGATCGACCGCCGGATCACGACGGTGCCGCCGCCGCTGCCCGCGCTGATCAACTCTGCGGTGAAGATCGTCCGGTTCCTGATCGCCCATGATTTCGACAGCAAGATGGTCAACCGGTTCAGGGTCCTGCCGTACGGGAGGAAGCGCCCCGTCCTGTGGGAGGAGTTCTGCTACGGGCCCACGTACACCTCGTACGCCGGGCTGTACACGCTTATCCGCACCGGCAGGCAGCCTGGTTACCCGGTCGCTCTGTACGGGACAGTGCAGCATGTGCGCCGGGACAGGAACGACCGGCCGTACGCGGTGATCGCCACCGCCGATCCGACCGGGGTGCTGCGCTTCGAAGTGGTCCTGCGCTCCTGGTATCCCTCGCTGATCGCCCCGCTGAGCGAGGGCACCCACGTCCTGGCGGTCGGCGACTGGGATGTGTGGGCCGACGGCCGCGTACCCCAGCTGCGGCTCTTTGCCGATGATCATTGGCAGATCGCCTACTGGACGAGCGATGAAGCCACCGGTGACGTGAGCGAACCCTCCTGCCCGCCGGCCCTCACTCCCCGCCAACGTGCTGCGGCGAGACCGGCACAGACGTCCACTGCGCGAACCGGGCGCGTTACCAAAGCCGTTGGCAGGCGCTCAGCCGCCTCGTCGGCTCGGCGTACCCCGGCGACACCGGCATCACCATCCGCGTCTTCGACTGCAACTTCCCGTACGCGGGCGCCTCAGCCCGCCGTGCGGAAGGATCCCCGCCCCACCACGGCGGCGCCGGATACTTCCGCCGCCCGGCCACTCACGCCTCCGGGCCGGGGTAGCGCCGGCCTGCCGATCCCGCTGCCCTCACCCCCCACTCCGACCGGCTCGCTGACGGAAGGAGTGGCGTCGCCTGGTAGCCCGTCGACACCCACGTCGGCCGAGCCGCAGTCACCACCTGGGCCGCCCCTGCCTGCCCGGCCGGCTGTCCCAGATAATCAACCCGCGCCGCCCCAGCTGCTCCCTCCGGTCCCGCCCCTGCCGCCGCTCCCGCCACCCGATCCGGGCGAGGGCGGGCGTCGGTGGGCCCTGGGGCGGTGGCTGAAGCGCGTACGGCGGCCGTAGGCCTCAGCCTGGGCGGTGGCAGCGGCGCCCGGCACGGGGCCGGGGATGTGGCGGGCCGCGATATCGTGGAGGGCCTGATGAGCACCGCACATGATCTGGGGGAGTCCCGCGTGGCCGAGGACCGCATCACGCAGAGGGAGATCGAGGCGCTGACCCGCCGCATCGAAGCGGTCGAGGACCGTGTCGAGGCGATGCAGGTGCAGACGGGTGGGAATTTCGCGGCGGTCATCGAGGGCCAGGCGGCGTTGCGCCGTGAGGTTCGTGATGGGTTTACCAGGGTCAACGACCGTTTCGATGCCCTTGAGGCGAAGATGGACCAGAATCAGGCGCAGATTGTCGAGCTGCTGACTGCGCTGGTCGGCAAGAACCCGAACTGAAGCTGATCACTGGTGGTGACCGCCGCCGTACGTGGCGCTACCGAAGGCCCGGATCCTACCGATCCGGGCCTTCGGCTTACCGGGCCGTGAGTGTCTTCCATCGGCTGGCCAGCAGTCCGAAGAGAAGGGTGTCGGTCCATTCGCCTGTGTTGATGTTCCGGGTGAATTCGGGGCGCTGGCCTTCGAGGAGGAAGCCTGCGCGTTCCATGAGGCGGGCCGAGGGGGTGTTGCGGGCGTCGCATTCGGCGGAGACGCGGTGGAGCCCCTTGGCGAACAGGTGCTCCAGGATGGCCTGCAGAACCTCGAGGGCGTATCCGCTGCCGTGGAGGGCCGGCCTGAGGGTGCCGCCCAGCTCGGCCTGCATGCGGTTGTCGTGAAGGAGCACGCCGAGGTCACCTGCGAGACTGTGGTCGGCCTTGAGCTCGATGGCGTACTGGAACCATCCGGGCTGCTCGGGGTCCTGCTCGCTGTACTTGCGAACCTGTTCCGTAGCGGCCTCGGGGGTGAGCGGGGAGGGCCAGGCCTGGTACCGGGCGATGTCCGGGTTATTGCGATAGGCCGCGAGCGAAGCCGCGTCGGCGAGCTGGAATCGGCGCAGGATCAGGCGCTCAGTTTCGATCATCAGTGCAGCTTGGCACGGCACGATGACGCGCCTACGGGAGTTCCCCAAACTCGAATGATCCTGCAGTCTGCGGACGTCCGGACCGACCGGCGAACCAGGAGGTTGGCTGCGGTGCATCTTGCCCGTGTCGGCAGCACTCGGGAATCATGATCTAGCCGCGAACTCAAAGGCACTCAAGGGGGATTGAGGGAATGCCGACACCACCGCGCCGGGATCTGGGCACTCGGGTCGCCGAAATGCTCTCGTCGCAGGCCCTCAACGCCCTGATCGGCATCATCGGCCTCGCCACGCCCGCCGTCGCGTGGGCGATGCAGCAGAAGAACCTGACGAACATCCTGCTGATCGTCGAGACGATCCTGCTGCTCCTCATGATCGCGAACTACATGTGGTTGCGCCGCATCTACATCCAGCTGCGGCGCGCTAACGACCGGGACATGGCCGATGCGAAGTACTTCGCGCTGATCCGGGCGCAGCTCGAGCAGGAGCTGATCGCCGACTTCGGTGAGATCGCCGACGGACATCTTCAGGTCTACGCGTCCGAGGTGCCGAGGCTGTCGGTCATGCTGTTCCGCATCTTGATCGAGTCCGGCTCCGAGCCCAAGCGGGTCCTGGCCGCTGATCTGACCACGAATCCAAGCCTGCTCACCGCGCGCCGCGAGTACCTGGCTGTGAACCGGCATCTGGTCGAGGCGGGCGGCAGCATCCAGCGCCTGTTCATCTGCTGGGCCGATGACCTGGCCAAGGAGAGTTTCGCCCGCTCGCTGCTGGAGCTCATCGACCACCACCGGTCGCTGGGCGTTCAGTGCGCCCTGGCTGTGCGTGACCGGCTGCGGGCCGACCAGGCCATCGACTTCGTCGTCATCTCCAATGCCGCTGTCCTGGTGGAGGAGGAGCAGGGGGATGCCGAATACATCCGCGGCCGCTCGTCGGTGTACTTCAAGTCGGTGGAGCGGTGGGCGGGCCGGTTTGAGTCGACCTGGGGTCACGGCTCGACCTCCGCACCGTTCGCGCTGAGCGCCTTCGAGTCCCGCGTTCGGCCGATGCTGGCGGGCGCGGGCTGGGACGAGGACGCTGTCCGGGCCACGATCGCCCAGCTGTGAGATCCCGACTCTGAACCTCTGGCTGTCAGTGCAGATCGATACAGTGCGGCCATATCCGCGGCCCATGCCCAGGGGAAGACTTATGGACCTGTCCTTCAACGGCCCGTACTACGCCGCCGCCGTGCTCTCCCTGACGACTGCGGCAGCGCTACTGATCTCGGCCGTCTCCGGGCATCGCCACGGCAACCCCGCCGGCGGCGTGCCGATGCTGCTCCTAGGCCTGTTCGTGGCCGAAGGCCCTGCGCTCTACGGGGCGCTCGTGGACGGCGATCCCGACGCGGACCTGACCGGTTCCATGCTGGGCGGCCTGGCCGGTGTCGGCATTGGGACTGTGGTTGGCCTCGCCATCGTCGTGTCGCTGACCACCCGCTGGTCCCGCCGCAGCGAGAGGTGAGCGGTGACGGTTCAAGACGGGTTCTGAGCGCCAGCCCGCCCGCGCCTGGCCTGTGACGCGGGCGGGCTGTGACCGGCGCCTAGACTGGCCTGGTCAGGGCTGGTCCCTATGGGGAGGGCCGGTAGCGAACGACGGACGGACACGATGGCGCTCTCGATCACCAAGACTCATGGCTCCCAGAACGACATCCTCGTCATCGACGGCGCCCCTACCGACCACTTCGCCCAGCCTGACATCGCCCGCGCCGTCGGGCTGATGTGCGACCGCCGGCGCGGGTTCGGTAGCGACGGCGTGTACTTCGTTGCCGACCACGGCGACGGAACGGCGCAGGCCTGGTTCTACAACCCCGACGGCTCCGCAGCGCTGCTGTGCGGCAACGGCATGCGCGGCGCCGGCCGCCTCCTGCTCGACCGCCACCAGGCCGAGAGCGTGGTGCTCCACACCGGCCCGTACGCCTTCACCGTCCGCGCCGCCGACACCACCTCGCACGGCGTGCGCCAGGTCGCCGTCGACCTGCCCGCCGTGGACTTCACCCCCGCCGAGCCGATCGTGGCCCAGGCCGAGGGTTCCTTCGTGGACCAGTTGCTGCCGGCCTTCCACCCCTCCCGCCGCGTCACAGCGCTCGCGGTGCCCAACTCGCACCTGGTCTCCGTTGTCGACACCTACGACGAGGCCGATCTGGTGGCCACCGGCACGCGGGTGGCCACCACGCCGGACGTCTTCCCGATCGGCGCGAACGTCTCCTTCGTCCTGCCGCTCGCGCCCGCAGAGGTGTTCATCCGCACCTTCGAGCGGGGCGCGGGCCTGACCCTGTCGTGCGGCTCGGGCGTGGCCGCCTCCCGCGCGGTGCTCTCCCGCCTGGGCCAGGTGGCCCCGGAACAGCCGGTGGTGATCCGCAACCCGGGCGGGATCGCCCGCAGCTGGCTGCAGCCGGAGGGGGACGTCTGGCGGCCGGTCCTGGAGGGCAACGCCACGAAGGTCTACTCCGCGCAGGTCGATCCCCAGGTGCTGCTCGGCGACGGCCCGGTTGAGTACGTCGGTGAGGCCTATCTCGACGAAGTTAATGCATTCGCCGCTCTGAACAGTGAGAATCGCAAGGTACTGCAGGAAGCCGGGATCAGCCTGACCGACGTCTAGTTCCAGCGGCCCGCCCCCGCAAGCGGGCTTGTGCCGCGGCCGCGCCGGATCTGGCCGCCCCCGGCACAGGGACCCGTGAAAGGGACGGTCTTGGTCACGTACCTGGGGATCATCGTCGCCGGTATCGCGGTGCGGCAGTTGGACCGCTGGTGGTTCAGCCCGCGCCGCGGCCGCCATCAGTTAGCGTCACTGCGCGACGTCATGGCGTTGCAACGCGCCCGCGCGAACAACATCACTCCCGTACTGCTGCTGGCCGGCCACTGGCTCGAGCTGCTCGGCTGGTGCCTGATCGCAGCGCACGGCGGCCTCGCTGGGTGGATGGCCGGTGCCCTCGCCGGTGCGGTGAAGTTTCGCCACCTGCAGGAGGTCAGTCACTTCGCCGTCCATGGCGTCCTGACCCAAAGCCCGCGCGCAGCCACTCTGCTTGCCGAAGCCGCCGTCCACATCCCGCTCGGCTTTGTGCCGGTCCCGGTCCGCCGCCGGCGCCACGTGCGCGAGCATCACCCCAACGCCACCGTGATCGGAGCCGACCCCAACCTGCGGGAGCTTCATGATGCGGGCCTGCATTCTGGGGTCACCTCGACCCGCTTCGCGCTGGCCCTGGTCTACCCGCTCACCCCGGCCGGCCTGGCCGCAACACTGCGGGGTATCGCCGACAACCTGCGCACCAGCACTGCGCGCTGGTGGCGCCCGGCCGGCTTCGCAGCCGCGCCTGTCGCCATCACGGCAGCCTTCGGCTGGCAGGCGACGCTGTGCGTGTTCGTCCTGCCCCGCCTGCTGCTGTATCCGCAGCTGGCCTGGATGTCCCTGCTCGTCGAGCACCGCTGGTGGGACGCTGACCCCATCGAGGGGCCGCCTGCCGTGGTCGAAGCCGCACGGTGTCTGCGTCTGTACCCGAACAACCCGGTGCTCGCCCTGCTCGCCCGGGGAACCTGGTTGCCGTATGGCGACCTCTACCACTACGCCCACTCCGCCCACCCTGCGGTGCGCTGGAACTACCTGCCCGCCGTGGAGAGGGGCATCGTCGGCACTCCCGCCTACACCCCGGATGCCCTGTTCCTCGGCGGCGACAGCGCGGTCGCGCGTCGGCACTTCAGCGCGCTGACAGGGAAGGTCGTCTCTCGGCCGGGCCTGCAGATGGGGCCGCTGGGGCAGAAGGAGCGCCAGCCGGTGGCCTGAGCATCTCCCCGGCGTCGCAGGCCTGTGCCGTCTGCCATGACATGCCCTTCACAGCCAGGCTGTGGAGGGCATGCTTCCTATCGAGGCTTCTGAACGCCGATCTCGTAGGCGACTTCCCACCGCATGTCAGGCACCACGATGTCGGCCGTCTCGACGGCGCGGCCGTCGGTGTCGTAGTAGGTGCGTTCGATGATGAGGACCAGGTCGCCGAGGCTGATGCCGAGGATGTTGGCTTGGGCCTGGGTCGCGCGGGCGGGGCGGGGAACTTCGGTTGCGGAGTCGACGGTGATCCCGATGGAGAGCATCCGCGCGACGACGCCTTTCCCAGCCATGGGTCCCATTTCGGGCAGCACGATCGGGGTCTCGCCGGTGATCGCCATCGGCTCCCAGCTGACCGTGACCTGCACCGGCTGTCCGTCGGCCAGGTACTCGTAATGGGTCCGCACACACAGACTGCCCGGAGCGATGCCCAATCGGTGGGCAATGTGGTCCGGTGCGGGTGTACGGGCCTGCGAATGGGACTCCCATGTACCCACTGAGCCGCACACGGCCGTGTCCGCCCCGGATGAGGGACCACCGGGCTGTTCGTGTTGGCGGATGCGGACCATCCGGCGGCGCTCGCGCGGTATGCGTACGTAGGTGCCGGAGCCTGCACGGCCCTCCAGCACGCCTTCGGTGATCAACCGCTCCTGGGCCTTTTGCAGCACGTTGGTGCCAACGCCGTAGGCGGTGGCCAGCTTGGCACGGCTGGGCAGCTTCTCGCCGACCTCCCATTCTCCGGCGGCAACGCGGCGGCGCAGGTCATCGGCGACACGCAGGTACGGGGGCGGCTCAAGGCCCATGCGGACTCCGTACGGCTCTGCCACGGCGGAACAGGGTGACCCAATTGACAAGCTCATGCGCCAGAAGGCGGCTACTGCAGTACCACTTTACGTGACTGACCTGGTGGAAGATCTGTGAGCTGGGGTTAAGGAGCATCGGATGAGGGGGGCCGTCCCGACGTACATCTGCGGCACCGTTCCTCCGATGCTGCTCACCGCCCTGCTGCCGGCGGGCCGTACCTCCGGTTCGCGATCCGCCTCGGACACGGGCACAAGTGCCCGGCCGCGGCGACTAGATCGCCGGGCAGTGCGGCCCTGGCGGCCGGTGGGCCTGCGTCGGAGATCACGGTGGGTGCGGGGTCGCAGCGAATCCCACCGGTCATCGCGGCAAAGCGTCAAGGCCCGGCACAGGGCCGGACCTTGACATAGACAGGAAGGGCGGGAGGTCCGCTGCTACAGGGAGTTGACGGTCTGCCGGATGCCGGCTTCATCCCAGGCGGCGTCGAGCAACGGGCGGGCGGCGTTCTCGTAGGTGCGCAGTGCCGCGGTGGCGGAGTCGGCGCCGTTGCCCCGGCCCCAGGCGGATTCGAATCGTTCGATCCAGCGGTCGACGCCCTTGAAATGGACGGTGCTGCGGCCCTTGGTGTAGTCGGCGTCGCCTTGTTCTTCTTCGACGAGGGCGGCGGCTGCGGAGATGATGACGACGTCCACGGCCTGGTCGGCGCGCAGCCGGTCACGTACGGCCAGTCCGCACGTGACGCCCAGGTCGCGGTGGTAGTTGATGAGGTTCAGCAGGCTGCGGGCGTAGTCCTCGCGGGTCAGGTCGCGTTCGTAGGCGATGAACAGCCTGCTGATGGTGCCGCCGGCCTGAAGCAGCTGGCGGTTTGCGGCGAGGTACTCGCGGCGGCGGGTCAGCAGGTCGGGGTCGGTGGTCAGGTCGCTGGCGAGGATCCGCTGGGGCTGCGACTGGGACTCCATCAGTGTCTGGAGCAGCATGACCGACAGGCGGGGCACTTCGGTGGCGTAGACCTGGAGGTGACCGTCAGCGACGGAGCCGTAGTCGGAGACCAGCTCGTTCTCCAGCTTCGCCCGGACCAGGTCGTAATAGTGCGCGTCATCCATGTCCCGCAGGTTATTGGCACGCCTCAGCTGAATGAAGCGCTTGCGCAGCCAGATGTGCGAGCCGACCAGTGCCATCACGATCAACGTCTCGACGATCAGGAGGGCATTCTTTGTGGTTCCGCCCGCGGTGAGCCACGCGGTGATCGGGGTGACGATTCCGATGACCCCGATCAGGTTCGTGAGCGCGGGTGACGCTAAGGCGTCGACGGCCCGCCCTGCGGAGTCGCTGCGCGGTGCGGCCATGAGCCCGTCCCCTCCCTAACTTCAGCCCCTACGGGCCGTGCTGTGTGTTGATGACCAAGCCGACCCCGGGCGGGCGCGGGCTCCCCCGGGCCAGTGTCAGGTGCGGGGCACCGTGTCGAGGGGGAGGTCGTACGTGATGTCCCACCGCTCCGCCGGCACCAGGATGTCCGCCGTCTCCACGGGCCGGCCGCCAGTGTCGTAGTGCGTGCGCTCGATCCGCACCGCCTGCGCGCCAGGGGTGGTGCCGAGCAGCTGTGCTGTCTCGCGGTCGAGCTGGACGGGGCGGGGCACCTCGGTGACGCGCGCGACGGTGATGCCGATCTGGGCCATCCGTTCGACCACTCCGCGGCCGGCCAGGGGACCGCCCTCGGGCAGGACGACCGGGGTGCCCTTGGTCAGGGCGTAGGGCTCCCAGCTGGTGGCCGTCAGCACGCACCGGACGTCAGCGAGCACCTCGTATTCGGTGTGAACGCATAGCCCGCCCTCCGCGATGCCCAGGCGGGCGGCGATCGGTGCCGGGGCCGCGACCTTGGCGGTGCTCTCCGCTTCCACGCTCGTTGGAAGGCCGGCCGGGGTGAGCCCGAGGCGGCCTGGCGCGGCGATGGGGGTCCAGGTGCGCGGCAGGATGTGGCGTTCGCGCGGGGCGCGGACGAAAGTGCCGCGGCCGCGGCCGCGGAAGCTCTCCAGCAGGCCCTCGGCGAGGAGGATCTCCAGGGCCTGGCGGACGGTGTTTTCTCCTACGCCGTATTCGGCGGCCAGCGCGGGCCGGTTGGGGAGTTTGTGGCCGGGCTGCCAAGTGCCGTCGGCGATGCGGTCTCGGATGGCCTGGGCGACGCGCAGGTACCCCGCCTCCTGACGGTCAGCCATGCATCTCCCTGATCTCCCCTTGCTCACAGCCTGGTTGAAACGGATTGACAATTTAGTCCACCAATAAAAAAATGGGGGACCAATAAGAGCGCGCAGTAATCGCCACTAGATCGAATGTGGGTGCAGTGGGCTACGACCGCCACCAGAGAGCCGCCATCCGTACTGCGGCCGCGACGGTCGCCCAGCAGCTCGCCGAGCTGACCGGCACCCCGCCCCGCATCGCCGCAGAGCTGGATGCGATCCGTATCGAGGCCGACGTCACCGACGCGGCTCTACAGCGGTGGACCCGTCTCCTGGCCGTCCTCGAGCTCGGCACCGAGTACGGCGTCAGCAGCACCCCCGACGGACAGATCGCCTGGCTGCGCATCGAATTACGACGACAAGGCCCCCGCCCATGAACACCAGTACCCAGACCGTCAGCGTGCCCTTCGCCAAGGGGCATGGCTGTGCGAACTCCTTCATCGTTCTGCCCGACCCCCACGGTCGCTTCCGCCTCAATGAGGCGACCATCTGCAGCCTGGCCGACCCCCACACCGGAGTCGGAGCCGACGGCATCCTGCGCGCCGTGCGCTGCGCCGCCGAGCCCGAGGCCGCCGCGATGGCCGACCGAGCCGAGTGGTTCATGGACTACCGCAACGCCGACGGGACTCCCGGTTCGATGTGCGGCAACGGCATCCGTGTCCTGGCCCGCTACCTCGTGGACACCGGCCGGTGCACGCCGGGCTCCTTCGCCATCGCCACCCGCGCCGGCATCCGTCACGTCTACGTTCCCGACCGAAGCCACGGTCTGCGGGGCACGGTCACCGTGGCCATGGGCATCCCCGCCTTCCCGGGCCCCGACGACATCACCGTCACCACCAGCGGTGGGAAAAGCTGGCCCGCCACCCATGTCGACGTGGGCAACCCCCACGCCGTCGTTTTCGTCGACGCCCTCGCAGACGCCGGAGACCTGAGCATCCCGCCCGCCGTCGAACCGGCCGGCGCCTATCCCTTCGGGGTCACCATCGAGGTCGCCGTCGTGCTCGGTACGGACCACCTCGCGCTGCGCGTCCACGAGCGGGGTGTGGGCGAAACCCGCGCCTGCGGCACCGGCGCCTGCGCCGCCGTCGCCGCCCACCGGCACCACACCGGCCAGAGCGACGCCGCCGACTACCGCGTCGACCTCCCCGGCGGAACCCTGCACGTGTCCGTTGCGGCCGACGGCGCCATGACTCTGACCGGCCCCGCCGTCATCACCACCGTGGGCACGATCCGCCTTCCCCACGCCGGGGAAACCTGCGACTGACCCAAGGCGCGTCGGCAACGGCACCTGCCGAGCCGTCGTGCCAGGCCGATGCGGGGGTCGCACTGCCGCAGACTGCCCCC
>NZ_CM002286.1:103795-119017 GCF_000497445.1 Streptomyces roseochromogenus subsp. oscitans DS 12.976
TTGTTCTGTCGCAGTGAAGGTTAAGCGTTTCTCAGCGAAGGTTGAGTGATCGATCACGGCGGTCCCGTTCTTTGATGCGCAGGTAGGAACGTCTCTTGCGGCAGGCGGCTGAGCACGTCAGACGTAGTCGATTACCGCGGCCCGGTTCGAGGGGGCCGGCGCATTGGGCGCATGTTGTGGGCTGCTGCCTGGGGGTGCCGAATCGCCGGCGGCGGTAGGCGGTGTGGCAGCAGCGGTCCGAGCACCAGCGGCGTCGGCCAGGTCCGAGCGGAGCGTCGCAGACGCCGCAGGCTGGTTCCCGGGAGGTCCGGGCCTCGGCCTTTTCGCGCCGGCGCTGGCGGTATGCCTGTTGGCGACAGGCATCTGAGCACCAGCGGGGAATTGCCCCGCGGCCGGCGAAGGTCAGCTTCGTGCCGCAACTCCAGCAGGCCAGGCGGCGTTCCTCTCGCGGCTTCGGGTTTCGTCTTCTGTATGCCTTCTGCCGGCATGCCTGTGAGCAGGTCTGCCGTGCGGTGCCGCCTTGAGGCTGGAACGTGCGAGCCCCGCATTCAACACACCGAGCGCCCACGAGGATCTCCTTGAGGGAAGAGGCGTCCCGGCCGACCGCGGCGGCCAGACGCTCCCAGCTGGGCGAACCCCTTCCTGACCACGGCGGATCGACCAGGTAGTGGCGCAAGTAGGTGACCTTGAGGTGGTTGGCGGCGGCGAGGCGCTCGATGAAGGACCGGAAGCCTTCGCCGGCGATGGGCCGTATCTGTATGGGCAGACGGGCGGGTGGTGGGCTGGACGTGGTCATCTCAGGTGGGGTGGCCGATGTTGTCGTGGCTGGTGCTGGAGTGCGAGGCGGAGGAGGTGGCGTCTGAGCCGCGGATAGCGGTGGCGGAGGACGTTTCGGTGGACACCGAAGTGGAGTGCCTCACCGAGCGCCATGAGGAGATCGACCCGATCGAAGAGGCTTGGGAGTGCATGGTCGACCCGCTGCGGGAACGGTCCTGCGCGGTTCGGGTCGGTGTTGACACGTCCTGGTGCGTCGGGGAGAGCGCGTCGCAGGGCATCGACGGTGCTGTTGGTGAGCTGGGCGAGCAGGTGCAGCTCCGGAGGCCGGGCCCTGCCGCGGGGGCAGAGGACAGCGGTGAGCTCGTCCGGCGACAGGTGGTTGGCCTGTGCCAAGCGCTGTATGTAGGAGGCGATCCCTTCACCGAGGACGGGCCTGACCTGCATGGGCAGGGGAGCCAGCTTCGGGCCGGTGTTCGTGGTGGGCATCGTGCGGTGGCGGTCCTTTCCCGCTCGGCGGTTAGCGGGAGTCGGAACTGTGGTCGAGCGGGATCGCCTGCAGGCTCTGCTCGGTGATCTCTTCGCTGCCGGTGAGGATCGCGTCCAGGGCGGCGCCGCGGATCAGGTGCGAGAGCGAACCGATCATGCCACCGGTGCGGTCGTGGAGGTAGCGGTCCAGGCCGGTGAGGCTGCCGGGCTTGTGCGCGTGGAGCCGCAGAGAGTTCTCCAGGGTGGCGACCAGTCCCTGCCATTCGCTGTTGTAGGGCAGCGGGGCGGTGGGGATCAGGGTGAAGCGTCCGGCGATCTGCTGTCCGCGGGTGCCGTCGAACAGGTTGCGTTCGACGTTGATCCCGGCATAGACGAACGTCGCGGGGATGCGCTCGGAGAAGTACTTCAGCGTGTCGGCGACCTCGGCTCCGGATCTGGTCGCCAGTGAGATGTTGTGCAGTTCGTCGACGAGGACCAGGCCGACCCGGGCGTCGGTCAACACGCCGCAGACCGACTCCAGGATGTCGGTGATGTTCGAACGCGAGCGGGTGGGCAGGCCGAGGAAGCGGGCGAACTCCACCGTCACCATGCGCGGTGTGGCGGCCGGCGGGACAGTTATGTAGACGACCGGGATGCGGTCGCTCACGCCGGGATGACGGGCCCGGTCCAGGAGTTCGTGTGCGCGGCCGAGCTGGGTGATCGCGGTGGTCTTGCCGGTGCCGGCCGGGCCGGAGACGATCAGGCCGCGGCGGGCGCTGACCGCGTGCCGGTTCAGCAGCACCAGGCGGCGCCCGCAGGTGACCGTGTGCTGGACGGTCGAGGTCGCCACCACCAGCAGCCGGGTGTGGTGGTCGATCCGGTCCTCGTCGTAGCGGGTCCGTTCGGCCGGTGTGAGCTTCGCGTGGTCGGTGTCGCTCAGCAGCTCGGGTATGACGGGCTGGTCAGCGACGAAGGCCCGCCAGCCGGCGAGGGTCGTCAGGTGCTGGTCCGGCTCCTGCGGCTCGTCGGCCGACGGGTCGAGCAGGTTTTGCGGGTGTGTCATCGAGTCTTCCAGGGGTCGGCGAGCGGGTCGAACAGGCCCAGCGGGATCACCTTGGCGAGCGGTTCTTCCTCTTCCGCCCGCTGTGGCTCAGGTTCCGGTGCGGGATGTGGGGCCGGTGGCGGGGTCGGGACCGGCGGGGTCGCCTTGGTGCGGGCGGCCACCCGCTTGTCCCGGCGAGTGCGCTTCTTCGGCTTCGCCGCGGTGTCCTGGGGGCCGGCGTGGGCGCGGGTCAGCAGGGCGGCGGCCGCCTGAGCGATCTCCGCCTCGGTGCCCTCGGGCAGGCCCCGGGCGGCGTGGTCCCAGGCCAGTTCCCCGAACGGGACCGGCGTGTGACGCAGGTGCTTCCAGGTCGCTTCGATCCACTCGCCTTGGCCGTGGTGGTTGCGTACCCAGATCCGGGAGATGTCGTAGGGGTCGTAGTGGACCTCCCACAAGCCCTTCTTCTCCGTGACGCCGGAGTGCTGGCGGCGGATCAGGTCCGGGCCGTCGTAGGTGCGGCGCTTGATCCTGATGCCGTAGTCGTTCACCGCCCGCCAGGTCGACGGCAGCAGCTCGATGTAGTCCTCTGCGCTGAGCGCGACCGGGACGGAACCGCAGGCTTCCACCAGGGCGGCGTACTTCTCGTTCGGCGTGAACGACCGCCCCGGGTGCAACGGGTCGCGCAGACCGTCGTGTTCGCGGTTCTGCCACTTCGCGACCAGCCATTCGTCGAGAAGCTCCTGCAGCTCGGGCAGGGACCACAGGGGCTGCTTTTCCAGATGGCGGCCGCGGTGGTCGGTGCTGCGGCCGGTGTAACCGGCGACGAACTGGGCGAACAGCGTGCCGACGGAGTCCAGCATCTTCTCCACGTGCCCCTTCTGGAACGGGGCCGCCTTGTGGGTGGGCTGGAAGTCGATCTCCAGGAAGCGGCAGGAAGCCCGGAAGTTGCGGGAGATGAACGCCTTGCCGTGATCACAGACGATCATCTCCGGCACGATCACCGGCTTCGCCGCCGCGTGCTCCAGGCGCTCGTCGATGTCCAGCAGCCGGCGGTAGGGCAGCACCGACCTCGACATCCGCAAGGCGTCCACCCAGCCCCGGCGCATCAGCTCAGGGGTGACGGTGCGGGCCAGCAGCACGCTGGCGTCGACGGACTTGGTGGTGGGCCGCAGCACCGCCGCGGTCACCGTCCTGGTCGCGACGTCGACCATGCCGGTGAGCTCGACCTTGCCCACCACCCCGTCGTCCAGGCGGACGAGAACGTCCAGCGGGGTGGAGTCGATCTGCACCACCTCGCCCGGCGCGAACACCGTCCACTGCCCGAACGGCGCCGTCGCCCCGTGTGCTCTCGAGCGGCGGTTGCGGGCCGTTGCCGAGACGGGGTTGCCCTGCGACAGCTTGGCCAGGAGCCGATAGAGGGTCGCCTGCGACGGCAACTCGACCGGCTCGCCCGCTTCCTTCAGGATCTCGCCGGTCCGCCAGATGATGTAGGTGCCGGTGCGGGTGGAGTCGTCCTCGCCCTCCTTGATCGCCTGCCGCATGGCCTCGACCACCGCGTCATCGACCGTGCCGAACCGCGGCCTCTTGCGAACCGGCCGGCGGTCAGCCAGCCCCAGCAGGCCCTCGGCCTGGTAGCGGCGGCGGAAGTTGCCGACAGTGCTGACGCTGACCCGGTAGCCCGCCGCCGTCAACTCGGCCGCCTTGGCCCGCTCCCGCGCGGTCAGCGAGTGGCGAGCCGGGTCGTACTCGGGCCGGGGCCGGGCGTCCTCACCCGCGGTGGGGTCGATGCCGTGGAGGACTTCCAGGATGTGGCCCTCCCACCACAGAGCCTTCTCCCGCGCTCGCTGCGGAAGCGCTTCCAGCAGCGACACCGGCGGCAGCGGCATCCTCTCCGGGCTGCTGATCACCTTGAAGCTGTCATCGGCCAGCAGCATCGCAAGCGGGACCTCACGCGGCGAGCCACCCTCGTCGGACAGGATCACCGCCTGGGCGGACACCGCGAGCACTGCCCGACTCTGCCCGGTGAACCGCACCCGGTCGCCCACCCCGATCGAGGCCGGCCTCGACAGCCTGCGCATCTGGCTCTCCTCCCTGCGTGTGCCCGGCCGTGGCCGCAGCAGCGGGCCGTGCCCCCGGCCCCCATGCCCCAGCCCGCCGGCCATCCCGTTCGGCGCACGCACCACAGTGCCACTGCTGAGCAAGGCCCCGCCGAGGTCAGCACGAAGCACTCCGGTCCAAAGCAGGTGGAACAGCACGGGCAGGACCCGCAGGACGTCGCCGGCCTCCTCAGCTCCCACCCGCAGCCGGCGCGGCTGCCGGAAGATACCCATCAAGTCTTCGGCGACGTCCGCCTCACGGCCGCACCGCCGGTGCCGGTAGCGGGCCAGCCACCGCAGATTCGCCATGAGTACCGGATCCGGAACCCCGGCGTGCACGAACTCCCAGCCCACCGCCGAACAGGCCCGCTCGGTCGCGGCGAAGGCCTCTGCCGTCCGTTCGTCGACCTGGTCCTCGGCGCGGACGTCGACGACTTGGGCGCGACCGTCGGCCAACCGTACGAAGTAGTCAGGCGCGTGCCGACGCTTCGCACCGCCGTCGCGCCATTGCAACCAGAACGGCTGGGAGGCGATCCCCACCACGTCCGGGTCGAAGTCCAAAAGGATCAGCCGGTCCCGTTCCAGCCACGACTCGTAGCCCACATGATCGCCGGTGGTCACCGCGTAGTACCAGCCGGGGAAACTGCGGTCGCCCTTGTTCCACCGGAACCCGCGTACCGGCGGCACCGCCTCGAACCTGACGTTCCATCCGGCACCCAACGCGGTGCGGCGGCGCTGTCCGCCGTCCAAGAAGTCCAGGTCAAAGGCGCTGAGCACGGGGTCGCCGTACGCGCGTACCGGTTCCCCCACCGTCTCCCCAGACAGTCAGCCCTAAACGATCACTCAACCTTCGGTGAGAAAACCTATCGGTCACCAACCTTCGATGACAACGCTCAACCTTCGCTGCGAGAGATCACCCCCACTCCGGACGCACGCATGTCAGACCTCAAGCCGTACGGGTTTTGTACGGCAACCGTACGCGTCACGTACGGTTCTGGGGTAGAATGTGGGTCAGGAGGTGTTTCATGTCCGAGTTGTTCGACGCGGTCGACGCGCTGGTCGCGTCCCGTGCTCCGCTGCCGCCGGCGGCGGAGCGCAAGCGGCTGCGCCAGGCGCACGGCCTGACGCTGGACCAGGTGGCCGCCGCGCTGAAGGTGCGCCGGGCGACGGTGTCCGGCTGGGAGTCCGCCAGGAAACCGACCGAGCCTCGCGGCCCGGAACGTGAGGCGTACGCGCGGCTGTTGAACAAGCTCGCAGAGATCTACCCCGCCCCGGCCGCCGACACCGCTGCCCTTGATGAGGGCACGACGGTGCCGGTGCCCGAGACGTTCACCGGCCAGTCGGCCGCCGTCGCGCCCTCGCCGACGGCGTCGGAGACGTCTACCAGCCCGATCGCGCCCGAGGCGGCGACGGCCACGCCAGTGGAGGCTCCCTTCACCCCGGCCGTGCCGGAGCGCCCTGCCGCCCGCCGCCCGGTGACGTCGTCACGGCGCCCGGCAGCAAAGAAGGCCGTGAAGCCCGCCGCCGACCCGCGGTTCCCGCACGGTCCGCTCGCCGTGCTGGACG
This sequence comes from Streptomyces roseochromogenus subsp. oscitans DS 12.976, assembly GCF_000497445.1. Taxonomy (NCBI): domain Bacteria; kingdom Bacillati; phylum Actinomycetota; class Actinomycetes; order Kitasatosporales; family Streptomycetaceae; genus Streptomyces; species Streptomyces roseochromogenus. Next base: position 109,742 of record NZ_CM002286.1, read on the forward strand.
GCGACGGCTCCGCGTACGGCGTCGACGGCATCGTGCTCGACTGCCCGGCCACCACGGTGCCGGAGCTGGTGGAGTGGACGCTGCGCGAGTCGGGCCTCGGTGCGCCGAAGCTCAACCGCTACGGCAAGGAAAGCGACCCGCTGATCGTGCTCACCGCCGCGGCCGCCGTGAAGCTCGGGCTGCCGGAGCGCCTGGAGGGTCACGAGCAGCGCCGCTCCCTGCGCCTCCCGGAGGACCACCCGGTCGTCAAGCAGGTAGTGAAGGCGAAGTGGCAGCTCACGCAGCGCGGGTTCGGACCGTGGGCGCGGATCTACCGCAAGGCCCAGGGCCGCGACCGGCAGTGCGTGCAGCTCGCGATCCTGTCCTGGGACGCCCTCGATGAGCGGTCCTGGCCCGGCGTCGCGGAGATGGAACCGGCCGACATCGCCCGCGTCCTCGGTGTCTACGCCCAGCGGGTCATCACCCCACGAGGCTCCACCGCCGTCTCCGGCCTGGAGCTGATGACGGCGCTGCGCCCGCCCACCCGGCCGGTGCAGGATCCGGAGACCGGGAACTGGGTGTCCGGCCCCAACCCCGGCTCGCTGGGGACGGAGCCGATGGACCCGGCGCCGCCGGAGGCCACCCCCGAGCACCCCGTCGTCGTGAACTCGGGCTGGACCGGCGGCTTCCTCAATGAGGAGGCGTACCAGTGGGTGCGGCCGGTCGACTTGCTCAGCGATGAGGAGTGCCTACTGCCCTTCGCGGTCGGCCTGGACCTGAACACGGCGTTCCTCGCTGCCGCGGCTCGCCTGGTCGTCGGCCTCAGCGCCCCCGACCACTTCCACGCCCCGAAGTTCAACCCGAAGATCCCCGGGAGCTGGCTGGTCGACCTCTCCCACATCGAGCTGGACCCGCGCCTGCCCAGCCCGTTCACCCCGGACGGCAGCCGTCCGACGAGCCCGGCCTGGTACCAGACGCATACCGTCGCCTACGCCCAGGAACTCGGCTACGACGTCCAGCCGATCGAGGCGTACCTGCGCCGGGAGACCGGCGCGTACCTGGACCCGTGGCACGACCGGCTCAAGAACGCCTACGTCGACACCCTCGCCGACCTCGGCGTCACCCGGGACCTGTCCGATGCGGAGTTCCTCGCCGCGATGGAGCGCCACAAGCAGGTCGACCCGGCCCTGGCCGCCGTACTCTCCGCGATCAAGGCGACCGTGAAGGGCGGCGTGGGGAAGCTCCGCGAGCGCCCGCAGGGCCGCCACTACAAGGAAGGGGAGCGGTGGCCGGCCCTGGAGCGCCCGACCTGGCGCCCCGACATCCGGGCCGCCGTCATCAGCAAGGCCCGGGTCAACATGCACCGCAAGCTCAATAACATGGCGAAGATGACGGGCCTGTACCCGCTGGCCGTGCTCTCCGACTGCGTCGTCTACCCCTCGCCCGGCCCAAGCCCGCTCGACTTCCTGCCGTACGCTGCCTCTGGCAAGCCCCAGCCGGGAGGCTTCCGCCTCGGGCCGACGCCGGGCCTGGCGAAGGTGGAGGGAGTGCAGGAACTTTCGTGGGCAGTCGACTTGATGGAGCAGGGCTACAACCCCGCCCGGCACATCAAGGGCGACGGCCACGATGCCGTGTTCGATGAGGGCGAGTAGCCCGGTGGCCACCGACACCGGCACGCCGTCGCTGGAGGCCGGCGCGGAGCTGGAGCGGACGCTGGACCGCCTGGAAGCGCGCATGAGGTCCCTGCAGTTCTCCCTGCGCGCCCACCGCGGATCGCCTCGGTTCGAACTCGGGCGGCACGACCTCCACGAGACCCGCGAGACCTGGTTCCGCCTGGTCGAGCCGGACCCCACCCCCGAAGGGAGCTGAGCAGCACCGTGGAGATCCATGCCGCGCTGGAACGCGCCGACCGGGAGGCGTTCACCAAGGATCCGCCCAAGACACTCAAGGGCCAGATCGGCTACCTCATCCGGCAGTTGGGCAGCGCGAAGGCCGTCGCCCAGGAGATCGGCGTCACCGCCGACTCCGTCAACCGCTACCGACGCGGCGCCCGCAAGCACCCCCGCGCCGACGTCGCCGCGAAGATCGACGACGCAGTGCGGACCCGCTGGCAGCCGCAGATCCGCAAGCGCCGGCAGCGCCAGGCCGCCACCACGGGCGGGATCACGGTCGAGACCCGCGCCCAGTTCGGCTACACCGCGCCCATCGGCACGACCGACGACGGAAGGTTCCGGCGCCTGACCGTGCACCTCCCCCCGGTGTACGCGCAGCGCCTGTTCGACGCCCGCGACGCCGGGGCCAGCGACCAGCAGATGCGCGAAATCGTGGCCGAGGGATTGCAGGAAATCTATTTCAAGGACGGCGGAGTGCGTGCCCAGGGCCTCGAAGTGAGCCTCAACAACATCGACTATTTCGACGTTTCCTTCTAGGAACTCACGAAGAACACAGGAGGGGAAAATACCGTGCGGCGCCGCGCCCCTCACCCAACGCCGCCGACCGCATCCGCTCCTGGTGGCTCTGACCACTTGGCCCCGCGCGGTCTGCCCCGGACGGCCTTCCTCGTGGTGTCCGTGCATGCGGCAGGAAGTTTGCGTGAAGGGGTTGTGTGTTTCAGTCATCGTGGCGCATTGTGATCACCCCATCACTCCTGCCACCTCGCAGGAGGATGCGCTCTGTCGCACCGGCTGCCGCTCGGATCCCCGCCGTCGGCCGGCGCGACACGAACGGCGAGTTGAGGAGGCACGGCCGATGACGACCGAAGACATACGACTACTCATTCTCCCCGGCGCGTTCCTGCTGATCCTCGGCATGCTGCTCGGCTCCACGCTCGCGTTCCGCTTCACACGCCGGGAGATGTGGGAACTGAGAGAGCAGCTCACAGCGCAGCGCCGCCGCCACTGAATGCCGGTACGCCATACGGCACTGGCCTCGCCGCGATGCCCGGGTCGGCGGCAGCTCTCTACCCTCCAGCCGGGTGAGTCGCTGCACCCTTGGCTCAGGGCCGTGGGCTGCTGGGGCACGTCGGTCATCTGCGCGCCTCTTTCGTATGGGACGTAGCCGTGCGGAACCTCAGGGCGATGGTTGCCGCTGCGCCAGTGCCCGGGTATCAACCGGGTTCGGCGGTCATGGAGTTGAAGGTCTCCCGCATGAGCAGGTCGGTGGCGCTGGGCTGTTCGACCAGGCTGTCGAAGAGGTCGGCAAGCAGCCAGAGCACGAAGTTGTGTGCCAGGGCTTCCTTCGGTGGGATCGTTCCGAACTGGTCGCGCCAGGCCACGGTGTTCATGCCCATGGCCGCGGCCATGAGGACGCCGGTGACCATGGGCACCTGGGCGGGGTCGGCCAGTTCGAAGCTGGGCAGCTTGCGGATCACGGCCGGGATCAGATCACTGAGCGGATCGAGGCGGTCCGCCCCTCCGCCATCCTGCTGGCCGATGATGTGCGCGGTCAGTACGCCCACCAGGAAGACCGTGCCCCGGGACACTTCGTCCCGGCCGTAGGTGACCATCGCGGCCTGGACACGCTGCTGTGCCTGCCGACGTTCCTCCTCTGACGTGCGCTTTTCTAAGATCCGGTACGAGTCCCATGCCGCGCGGACTGCCTCGTCCACGACTACGCCGTTACTGGTCATGCGCTGACCGTAGTGAGTCGGCGGAGTGCGGCGGCGGTCCTCGCACGGACCGCCCGCTCGAATCCGGCGCGGCCCGCTGTGTTTCGGCCAGACCGCTGGTCGGGGGGCTCTCGGGTCTCGCGCGTCAATTTCGGGTAGTACCGTGCTGGTCACTGTATGTGCTGCCAGGGTGGGGGGAGTGGCGTGCGGTTTCCACCGTTCGATGACTGCGGGACGCTGAAGACGATCGAGTTGGAGGCGCTGCGGTCGTTGCACGGAGCGTTTCTTACGGCGCGGTACGAGTGGCAGTCGGCGGTCGCGATCTGGGACCGCCTCGCCACCGCTCGCGACGTGGCCGATCTGCGTGCAACGGAGCGGTCGCCGTTCCGGTACTACGAGGAAGCCGTCCACGAGATCGCAAGCGGCGCCTCCGACTACGAGCGGCACACGGCGCTGGCCGCCTGGCGGTACGCGGCCTCGGCTGCCGTCCTGGGCGTCACCGTGCTGGAGCGCGTGGCCCAAGCGAAACCGCCGCTGACGGCCTCCACTGTGGAAGAGCTGTGCCAGGAGCCGACCCTTGGCCGGTTGCGTGAGGCGTTGTCGGTGCCGGCAGCCGACTTCCTGCCCGACCGCGAGCGCAGTTTCCGTGACGAGCGGAAGGAAATGACGGAGCGGTGGGCCCATCTGCGCGACGGCGTGGACACCGCGATCGAGCTCGTTGTCGAGATCGCCGAAGATGAGGGAGCGGCCCACCCCAAGACGAAGGAAGAGGCGGCGGGCTGCTTGATGACCGAGCACAGCCCGCCCCACACGGATCCGGTGTACCTGGGAATCCTGGAACCGCTGTTCGTGGTGGCGGAGGAGGTTCCGTACGGGATCAGCCGGGTCATCAAGGGCTGTTGACGCCGATGGCTGATCATCCTCTCGCGCTGGCCGCGAGCCGACCGCCGGTGCCGGCGAACGCATGGTCCGCCGCGGTGACGTCGCGGCCGGTGAGATGGGCGGCCGCGTCCAGCGAGGCGGACAAGGGCCGACGGGTGGCAGTGCTGAACTGGTAGGGCGTGTCCGTGGTGATGTACTTGTCAGCCGAGGCGGCAGCGCGCCCGGGGTTCTTTCGGTAGGGGCTGGTTGCTGGCGTCTCCCGACGCCACTGCTCTACCGCATGACCCCACCGTGCTTCAGCATCGGGCGCGTTCATGCGGAGGGCCTCTGCGATCGTCTCCCAGCTGGCCCCACGGACCCGCTCGGCGATCACGGCTTGCCTCAACACCGAATCGAGCGGGTGGAGGGTTTTCGCCCGACGTGCATAGTCGCCGGCCTGCGCCAGGTCCTCGCCTACCGTCTGCGCGTACTGGCCGAGGGCGGTCGCGGCGGATTCGATCGCAGACACCAGCTCGATCCTGGCGATGTCGGATTCGGTGAAGCTGTCGGCCGGCAACTCACGCGGGTCCACTTGGACGGTAACCATCTCGCTACTCATGGTGAGGATCGTATGGGCGTGCTTGAGCACTCGCAGCCGCCTGTCACCCGTGAGGCTCACAGGCCATATCGCCTTGGACCTCTAGTCCGCCGACCCGTCTGCCTGGAGGGCTACCGCGTCGGCGGACTGCCTCTCGCGACGCTTGGCGCGGGTGCCGTTTCCGGTCCTGTCCTGAGCCTCCCAGTCGGGTTCCGGCCCTGGATCCTTCGCCGGCACCTTCGTCACCTGCAGACCAGCCGCCTTTCCGCGGGTGTGCTGACTGGTGTCGCAGGTCAACAGCCGCACAGGGCGCCCTGCGAGGGACTGGATCGCCACCGCCCGGTCAATGATCTCGTCATCGGCGAGGGGCAGCCGCACGTGCCCGGGCGGGTCCAGGACGATCTCCAGGCTGATCTGGCCGCGGACTTCGTCCTGGGTGAGGCGAGGCCGGCGCAGAATCCCGGACAGGGACCCGTTCAGCGTGCCGTCCAGAAGTCCCAGTGTGTGGCCCGCTCGCCATCGCGGCCGGTGCTTGCCCGCCTCCTTCAGGCCGTCCAGCTCGTCGACCACGGCGATCGGGAACAGCAACCGGATGTGCTCGCCGGACGGCAGACCCAGCACCTGGTGCAGGTCGACGTCTTCCAGCTTGTCGGGGTTCTGGATGTAGAAGCTGGAGTCGGCGACCACGAACCACTCCGGTCCGTCCCAGCGGGTCATCAGCGACCGCAGCAGGTCTATCGCCGCTTCGAGGGTCTCGACGCGCTCCGCCAGTTCCTGGTCCACCAGCAGGTTCACAAGACGCTGCTGCTCCGTGCCCGCGAGGTGCCCGACGCCGTCCAGGAGCGTGTCGTGACGCTTCGTCAGGACCAGGGCGGTGAGGTCTTCGGCGCTGACCTGGTTCCGCAGCTGCTGGGCTGAGCGCAGGGCCCACTCCAGATAGCTGAGCAGCCGGTGGTAGGCGCTGGAATGACCGGCGCCGCGTTCGTTGGATGCTGCTGTGTGTACGGTCCGCAGCGCATCGAGGAGGTTCTGCCGGTCCGTTCCCGGGCGGGGCGTGATGAGCATGCGTGGATCCTGCCAGGGGCGGGCCACACAGGACCGCTGGTTTGCAGCAGCGGGTGGCTGGCGCCCGCTCCGCCCGCCCCTCGTTGCGGTGTCACGGGCCTGTCACGCTGTGAGGCGGAGCTCGCGCGCTGTCCTTCCGTACGCCTGGTCCGGCCCACCGGCGCGGAGGAGGATGGAGGCATGGGCGATCACGACCAGGACGACGTCGCCGAACCGGCGCAGCCGCCGCTGACGACCACGCAGGCCCGGGAGGTGACGACCAGGCTGCGCGAGGCGATGGACGACGTCCGGCGCTCCATGGCGGTGCTCGCCGCCCGGGTCCGCGACGCGCACGCCGCCCGTGTCTGGCTTCCGCTCGGCTACGGCACGTGGGAGGCGTACTGCGACGCGGAGTTCGGCATCAGCCGCGCGCAGGCGTACCGGCTTCTGGACGTCGCCCGCACCCTGGCCGCGATCCACCGCGCCGTCGACGCCGGCACCGAGACGTCTCGCACGCGAGACACCGGCCCAGCCTCCGCAGCCGTGCTCGACTACGGCCTGTCCCAGCGCGCCCTGATCGCCGTCTCCAGCCGTACGGACGACGTCACGGAGCTGATCACCCGCCGCCTCGCCACGCTCGCCCACAGCGGCCTGCAAGCCCTCGACGCGGCTACGGTGCGCGCGGTGGTCCGCCAGGCCGTACGCGACGTCCGCACCGCCCCACCTCCACCAACCGCCGGTCCGACGGAGGATCCCGCGCTCGCCGAACTCCGCCGCGTCGTCGACGAACTCGCCGCCAGCACCTACGCGATCGGGGAGCTGATGCTCGAAGTCGCGCCGGCCTACCTGTCCGACGGCGACGCGGCCGACGTCCTGGCGCTGCTGTGCGCGGAGATCGGCTTGCCCCTCGAGCATGGCTTCGCCGCCCGCCGCTACGCGATGTCCGGCGACCGCCGCGCCCTGCACGGCACCGTGCTGTAACCGCTGCTGCCCCACCGCTGCTGTGAGGCACATACCCCGTTTCCCCTGGTGGACAGGGTGCGCTGTGAGGCTGTCAGGTGTGAGGCGAGGGCCTGCGCCGGGGACCTGGTGCTCCTGGTGGTGGTCGTCGGATGGCAGCAGCGTGGCGTCGTGGATGCAGCGCAGCATTTGCATGGGCCCGCGTAGCACAAGGCTGCTGCACGGGTCGGAGGCCGGCCCCGGGCGGTACAGCGGGCGACCGCCGGTTTGTTCTGCTGCTCCAAACGATCCGGTGTAGCTGGTGCTACCGGCGTGCTGCTCCGTCCCGGCCGGGAACGACGACGGCGCCCTCCCGGACGGGGGGCGCCGTGGTGGTGCAGCGGTTCAGCCGGCTAGCCGGAGGGTGGGCCGGGCCTCAGGGGCCGGGGCGTCCTCGCCGCCGTCAGGGTCGGGGTCGAAGTCTGTGCCGGTGCGGGCGTCTCGGGCCCGCGGGGGCCGGATGTCGCCGGTGGGGAAGTTCAGCGGCCACACGAACGTGTCGGGGTCCTTGAGGTGGTTGACCATGTGGGACAGCGACTCGTAGCCGGCCAGGAGCGGGTGGATGAGCACCGTGCCCTTGCGCTGCCGCTCGCTCAGGATGCCCTTATCCCGCAGCTGGCCGATCGCGCGGGAGACGACGGACTGGGTCAGCCCGAGGCGTTCGGCGATGTCCTGCTGCCGGATTTTGACCAGGCCCCCGGGCTCCTGGCGGGCCGTGAGGACATCGAACACGTCGCGCGCCGTCGGCGACAGGCACGCGTTCGGCAGGACCTCGAAGATCTCCGGGTTGTGGAAACCAGGGACGGAGACGGCGTCGTCGCTCATCGCGTGGCCTCGTTCCTCACAGTCGGGATGGTGATCGGGTGCGCGAGCAGCGTCTTCTCGAGTGACTTCACCAGCCGTCGCTGCTTCGTGCTGTTCCACCGGTAAGCGTAGAGCGGGTTAAGGCGGTACAGCCCGCGCTGCTCCTTCCACGCGAAGTTGTGGCGGCTCAGCTGCCCGATCGCCCGGGAGACCTTCGACTGTGAGCAGCCGAACTTCGTCGCCAGCGAGCTCTGGGTCATCTTCACCAGGGCCTGGGCGTCGTGGTTGGTCGTCATGTGGTCCAGCACGTCGCGCGACATCGCCGACAGTTTGAACTTCCAGAGGTTCTCCTGGATCACCCAGGACAAGCTCAGGTGCTGCGGACCGTAGAAGACGTACGGCTTGACCTCGGGGTTCGTCGAGAAGGTGCCGCCCTTCTTGGCGAGCTTCTCGAACCGCCGCATCAGGTCCTGGGCGGACTCCATGCCGTTGACGACATCGGCCGGAGGTGGAGCAGCGACCAGCCGCGACGCCTTCGCCGGCGCCTCCGCGCTCCGCCTCAAGGGCTGGGCCACGGGCCTCTCCTTCATGATCGTTGAGGCGCATAACATAGCAGATCTGCGATGTTATGCAGGGGATCCATGCACGGGGCGGGCGTGTCTCTGGACAGGAACGATCTATTCACCTACGTGCATGGATCTCACCGTCCGCGACCACGATCTATGCACTCTGAGTGCATGCATCGCCCGCGTTTTCGCAGGTCACAGCGTCGCCGCTATCTGATCTTTAGAGGCGCGCCCCCTGAGGCCCGCCCCGCACCCTCCAAACCGCTCCAGCAGCGGCGAAGCAGGCGGCCGGACCGGTGAGGTCGCCGATCCATCCCCCAGCGGCCCGGCAGCTGCTGCGCGTCGGCCCCGTCCGGGGGCTGAGGCGGCTTCGCGTGCGGCTCCGTGGAGCGAGTGCGGACCGTAGGCGGCACCAGCGGCTCTGAGTCTCGGGTGGTACCGGCCGTGACGATCAAAAGCAAAGGAGCGTGGCCGGTGCCGGCGGGTGGTTCCGCCGCCCGGCCTAGCGGCCGTTCGGCTCCTGTACCTCCGCACGCCGAATTCCAGCATTCCCATATCGAAGCTTCCGTTCTACGGCTGAGCGATTTACGGCCGCGCAATTCTGAATTTAACCGGTAGTTATTGGCGCGGGCGGAGGGGGGCGGCAAGGACCCAAATGCTACACAGGCAGGCACAGTGATGCATCACCCTTGTTATAGGTTCGCGCGCTCGGGTGATGCATCGACGGATTCCGTCCCACGGTAGCGGGTTAGGTGTGTATGCTGGCAGGGTATTCATGACGTGAGCGGTCGGTTTCGGGAGTTGAGGAGGGGTCAGGG